>CAMDWM010000039.1:0-13046 GCA_945878755.1 Akkermansia muciniphila | reverse complement strand
GCGACGTGCGGGGCGTTGGCAGGGTTATAGCCTGAGGGGGAACTCATGGGGAGGTGACTTATTTATTGAGGAAGAGGTCGCTGGTGACAAGCCCGCGGACGAGCGTCCGGACGCCGTAGCCATCTGGCTGGGCGGCATCGAGGAGCTTTTCGACCTTAGGACGGTCGGCAAAGCCCACTGGGGCACCCGTCGCGAAGACCGCGAACTGGCCAACGAGGTTGCGGGCCAGTTGACGTTCATTCTGCACCAGAAGAGCCTTAAATTCGCGGATATCGGCAAAGTGTCGCTTCCCCAATTGGCCATGGGGTTCCACTGGCAAGGCATTGTGGAAAGTGAACTTCTGGCCGTTCTTACCGAAGCCTAGCTCGCGTTCCTTGCCTTCGATCGCGCGGTAGGCCTTTCGGTAGCCACCGACAATATCGAAACTCTCCAAGGCGAAGCCCGGCGGGTCGATCTTGGTATGGCAAGCGGAACAGGATTCCAAGTTGCGATGGCTCTCCAACTGCTGGCGAATCGTGGTGGCACCACGGATGTCCGGCTCCACGGCCGGGACGCTGGCGGGGGGCGGCGGGGGCTTCTGACCCAAGATGCGTTCCATCATCCAAGCACCGCGGACGACAGGCGAGGTGGTCGTGCCGTTAGCCGTGACCTTGAGCACGCTAGCCTGCGTCAACAAACCACCGCGCACGCTACCAACCGGGAGCGTCACTTTACGGAACTGCGAACCAATGACCGGCGGGAGGTCATAGAGTTTCGCGAGGCGCTCGTTGACGAATACGAAGTCCGACGAAGCGACATTACGCGCTGGCAAATCGCGCTTAAGGAGTTCGGCAAAGAACAGCCGCGTCTCATCGCCGGCGGACTCGACGAGATTGTCATCCAGGTAGTAATCCGGATAGAGATTCTCATCTGGATTAGTCACGCCGACCTTACGCAACTCGAGCCAGTAATCGAGGAACGCTGCGACGAAGCGCTGCGAGCGGGTATCGTCGAGCAGGCGGTCCGTCTGCTTGCGCAGCATCGCCGGCTCGTGGAGCTGACCAGCCTTCGCCAAGGCGAGGAGCTCGGCATCCGGCGGGGAATTCCAGAGGAAGTACGCAAGGCGCTCCGCCAGGGCATAGTCGTCCAGACGACCGGGCTTATCCTGTAGATAAAGGAAACTAGGCGACGTCAGGACAGCCGTGTAACCCGTCACCATGGCTTCAGCGAAGGAACTGCCCGTCTTGAGGGCATTCTGAATCAGCGGCAAGAAACGCACTTCCTCCTGCGGCGTGACTGGACGGCGATAGGCTTGCTGGACGAAACGGCGCAACAGGCGCTCGGCGTCCTTGGCGGCGTCCCGCGGGGCCACCTCGACATTGAGCGTCGAGGTCGCCGTCTTTTTAATCGGGAGGTCATCGAAGAGCTGCTGATAGGAAGCGGTCGGAAAGTTATCGACCAACGGGCCTTCCACTTCAATCCAGCGCATGACCAAACCAGGCTGGCCGTCTTGCTCGGCCAACGGATTCTGCCAGCGGGTCGCCCCGGGACGAGAGCGGAAGAAACGGACCGCATCGACTTGAATCGATTCGCCGGCCATCAATTGCACATCCAGGTTCGCGACGGTGACATCAGGATTAAGGTCAATATTACCAATCCGCCGCATCACGCGCGGAGGGGTCAACGCATACACGGTAATAGGCTCCGGCCGGCGGCCCTTGGAGATTTGATCGAGATTCGGAATGAACCATTTCTTGGGCTCACCCGGGCCGACCCAAACGGAGTGCCCACAGAGCTTGATCTTATAACGGCCCGAAATCGGCGCCTTGAAGGCCGAGAACTTTGGTTCGATCGGCTCATAGGCACTGGCGACCACGCCCACGCCCTCGAGTTCGCGCTGAGCAGCGTTGGCCTTACCAGCGGTCGTTGGCGCCTTGCCTGCCCGCACTTCTGGCTGCGCCACGTAGCCCAACGTCGGGAAAGTTGCGCGCTCGGGGGCTGTATTAAAAACCGAATACTTCATCGGACGCGTGTAGCTCCCTTGATCGCGGGCATAGTAACGCTTGGTAACCACTGGCAGTTTTTCGGCCGAGGCCACTAAGACCTGCCGCAACGCATCTTCAGCGGTACTGATGTAGCGGGCTAGCTGCACGTGCGAGACATCGAGGGCTTCGCCTGACTTATTAAAGCGGTGGGCCTCCGTGTCTTCCGGCAAGGATTCACGCAGGTCGAGCCACGGCGCCCGCAGGAGGTCGCGTAAGGTGTTCTCGTATTCGAAGCGATTGAGCCGACGCTTCACGGTGCGGCCCTCCGACTGAATACGCGTGTCCTCGGCGACCCGTAACTTCAGCCCCAGTTCCTTGAGATAGCTGGCAGAGGCGGCCGTATCGGGGCGAGGCTTCTTCGCGGGAGGCATCTCGCCGGACGCGATCTGGTCATAAACCTTGACCCATTGCGCCATGACCTGCGGACTCGTAAGTTCAGGCTTCAGTGCCGTGAGGTCAAAATCGCCCTTCTTAGTCTCGGCGTCGTGACACTCCACGCAGTGCTTCTCGAGTAACGGCGGCAAGGCCGCGGCCGCCGGGGAGACCAAGGCGGAGACGAGGAGGAGACGGGCGAAAGACTTCATTAAAAGGTAGATTTAAGACAGGGGGAATCCCTAGAGGTTTCCAAGGGAATAGGGTTATTACCCAGGCCTAAATAAGGCCTTTAAACCACGGAAAGGGCCTTAAACCAAAGGAGTGGACGTACCGGCTGACCTGCCCTGCCTGTAGGCATGCTCGCCGTCCTCCGTTCTGCCGCCCTCGTCGGGGTGGAAGCCGTCCCCGTCGAAGTCGAGGTCAACACGGGCGAGCAAGGCGAACCGCGCATCGAGATTGTCGGCCTACCGGACACCGCGGTGAAGGAATCCGAAGACCGTGTGCTATCGGCTATGATGAATACCGGCCTGCGCACCCATGAGACCAAGACGACCGTGAACCTGGCGCCAGGCGACCTCCGCAAGGAAGGGGCGATGTACGACCTACCCATCGCGGTCGGGATGGCGGCGGCCACCAGCCAAATCCCCAAGGACAAGCTCCCCCACTACCTGATCGCCGGCGAGCTCGGCCTCAGCGGCGGCACGCGGGCGGTGAAAGGCGGCGTGGCCATCGCAATGTTGGCGAAGCGGCTGGGACTTAAAGGCGTCATCCTCCCCCGCCCTTCGGCCGAGGAGGCCGCCCTCGTCGATGGCATCGAAGCCATCGCCATTGATTCACTCGATGGGGCGTTACGTTTTCTCTCCGGCGACGCACGCTATCTCCCCCTGCCACCTGCGGCCAACCCGTTCCTGCTCATGGGGCCGACGGAGGGACCAGATTTCGCTGACGTCAAAGGTCAACTCAAGGTCCGGCGGGCCGTTGAGGTCGCCGCGGCCGGCGGCCATAACCTGCTCATCCTCGGCCCCCCTGGCTCGGGCAAATCGCTGATTGCGAAACGCATCCCGACGATTCTACCGGCGCCAGATGCCGAGGAGTACCTCGAGATTCTTTCAGTCTACTCGGCTGCGGGCATGAAGTTAGGCGACGTTACGCGCCGCTGGGAAAGACCCTTCCGCTCGCCGCATCATACGATCAGCGATATTGGCCTGATCGGCGGTGGAGCGATGCCGGGCCCAGGCGAAGTCTCACTCGCCCACCACGGCGTACTCTTTCTCGACGAGTTACCGGAGTTTCGCCGCTCGGCGCTCGAGGTCCTCCGCCAACCCTTAGAAAACGCTTGCGTCACCGTCTCACGGGCGGCGGCTAAGGTCACCCTGCCCGCACGATTAATGCTCGTCGCGGCGATGAACCCCTGCCCCTGCGGACACCTCGGTGACCGCCTTAAAGAATGCCGTTGCACGACCGCCCATATCCGCCGGTACCGCTCCAAGATATCTGGGCCATTACTAGACCGCATTGATATCCAAGTCGAAGCCCCCGCACTCACCATTGAGGAACTTCGGCATGCCCAGCCCGGCGAGCCATCCGTGGCCATGCGCGTTCGCATTGAAGCTGCCCGAGCGATTCAACGGCAGCGGTTCGGGGGACGGATGCGGGCCTGCAATGCGGTGCTCGCTGGCCAGGAACTCCGCACCCACTGCGCCTTGGAATGCGCCCAAGGAGACCTCCTCCAGCAGGCCATGGAAAAGCTGGCCCTTTCAGCCCGGGCCTATGACCGCATTCTGCGGGTAGCCCGCACCATTGCCGACCTCGCGGCGGCGGAGCGCATCGCCACCGAACACCTCCTAGAAGCCATTCATTACCGCTCATTAGACCGCGGGTGAAAACGCTCGCAGACGCTGGGGATTTCCATTCATTAACGGCTTCCCCATGAAGTCCTCCCTCCTCCGCACCCTGTTCGCTTCGGTGCTGACGGCCCTCGCTGCCGTCGCCTCCGCCGCTGAGCCCATCAAGGTCCTCATCATCGATGGCCGTAATAACCACGACTGGGTCCGCACGACCGAGTCCTGCAAAGCTACCCTCGAAGCCACGGGCCGCTTTAAGGTCGATGTCTCCACCGCCCCGGCAGCCTTCGCCAAGCCTCAGCCCGCTAAGCCCAAGGCTGGCGACGCCGAAGGCAAGAAGGCCTACGATGAAGCGTTCAAGGTCTGGAAGAAGGAGGAGTCCGACTACAACAAGGACCACGCCGGTGACTGGGATAAGTGGTCGCCGAAATTCTCGGCCTACGCCGTCATCGTCAACAACTACAACGGCCCGGAATGGGGCGCGGCCATGAAGGACGCCTTCACTGATTTCGTCGTTAAGGGCGGCGGCCTCGTCAACGTCCATGCGGCGAATAATTCCTTCACGGGCTGGGATAACTTTAACGAGATGATCTGCTGCGGTTGGCGCGGTGCTACGTTCGGACAACGTATTGCGGTCAATGACGCTACGGGTAAGGCCGTCGCGGTCGCCGAGACGGACGAAAAGATTAAGACCAAGGGCTTCGGCTCCGGCCACGGCCCCAAGCACGCGTTCACCCTTAAGGCCCGCGACGCCGCCCACGCCGTCATGCAGGGTATCCCGACCGAATGGCTCCACGCCTCCGATGAACTCTACCACCGCATGCGCGGCTCGCCCGACCACATGGAAGTCCTCGAAAGCTCGTTCTCATCCGAGAAGTTCGGTGGCACCGAGATGCACGAGCCGATGGTCTGGTGGGCCAAGTTCGGTGAAGGCCGCGTGGTGACGACCTCCATGGGCCACCTCTGGGCCGGCGACAAGTCCTTCGACGCCCTCCACTGCGTGGGCTTCCAGACCATTCTGGCCCGCTCGACCGAATGGGCCGCCACGGGCAAGGTGACCATCGCCATCCCCGAAGGCTTCCCGACCAAGGACCAGACGAGCGTCATCGAGCCGTCCAAGGTTATCTGGAAGAAGTAATAAAGGGTTTCCCTTAATCGCGGGGCTTGAAGCCCGAACGGGGCATGGCAGATTCCTGTCATGCCCCGCTTCTTTTTAGCCCTGCTCCTGCTGTGCCTCGGCAACGTGGTCCAGGCTGAAACCTACGAACTGCGCAGCGGGGACTTAATCCGCCGCTTCGAACTCAAGGACGGCCGCTTCCGCACGCTCGGCTGGACCGACAAGGCCACGGGCCGGACGCTCGACGTCGACAGCGATGAGTTCGCCATCCGCCTCTCCGACGGCACCGTACTCACCGCGGATGATTACGAGGCGAAGGTGGTCGTATGGGAAGACAGCGTAAAAAGTTTCCGTAGCTCCCGCTCGAAGACCTTGCCTGACATCGAATACCAACTGCGCCCAGGGCGCACCCACGCGGGCGCACCTCCCTTCGTCACCCAAACGTTCTCCACCGAATTGAAGCCTGGCGTCACGGGCATGATTTGGAAACGCATCGAGGTGCGCTGGCCCGAGGGCAAAGTCGATGATAAGGCAACGCTTGAGACGGAGCGTTTTCGAACCAAGGCAAAGGCCACCCGAGGGGGGCGCGGAGAACCCGTCGTGCTCGCTGAGGCGTGGATTCTTTTTCCAGAAAACCCCACAACCCTGACCCGCCACACCGACGGCAATCAACCGCTGGCCTATTCCCATCGCTTCGAGAGCGTCGGCAACCACAGCTTCGTGGACTTCGAAAAGGCCGACGTCGAGACCCGCCCGCAAGCCGGCCTCGTGCGCTGCCTTTCGTTCGACCTAGTTCGCCCCAAGGCTTGGGCGTGGCCTCGGCCTGGCGTCGACGCCACCGCGACCGTGAGCGACGAAGTGGGTTTCTTCGCTGTCAAAGCCGGCCTGACCCCAGAACAGGCCGTGATCGATTACAGCCGTCCATCCGCGAAGACGCGCAGCTACACGCACTACAATAATTGGTTCGATGCAGCCGGTAAAAATCTGAAGGGTGATAACCTGCCGGCCATCCACCGCCAATTTCTGGAAGCCCTCAAGGGCTCCGGTATCAAGGTCGACGGCATGGTACCCGACAATGGCTGGCAAAATCGCAAGTCGGTCTGGCAACCAGCCCAAGGTGCCTTCCCAGCGGGCATGCAGGACCTCAACAAGCTCAGCGAAACGCTGCTCTCACAGGGAACCTCGCTCGGCCTCTGGATGGCCGCTGATGGCACCACCAATGATATCAATTGGGGCGTCCAGGAAGGCTACGTGAAGGCCCAAGCGAACGGCTACTTCAAACAGTATTTCCCACACTACTCCCTAGCGGATGAAAAGTATCAACAGGCAACCATGCAACAGATGGCCACGCTATCCAACGAGACCAAGGTGTCCTACCTCAAGTTCGACTTTAATCACCTTTCGAACGTAGTGCCCACCGATCGCCACGGTCACGCGGGCGAGTTCACTGGGTTCGCCATCGCTACTCAACCCGCCCGGGCGAAGGGCGTCTTCATCAACGCGACGAACTGGACGTGGCATTCGCCTGCTTGGCTGAACTACGCGGACTCGGTCTGGCTGCTCGCGGGAGATGATGGCTTCAACGGTAACTGGCCGGAAATCTCCGGACGTGCCCAAGCAACGACCGACCGCGATGTCTACTTCTGGCGGATGTGGGGCGACCCGGCCGACCGCCCGTGGTTCCCAATCTCGAACATCATGACGCACGGGATCATCCGCAACGGCGGCGGCCAGATGTCCTTCCCGACTGACCTGCCGCGCGATTGGTCTGACCACGTCCTGATGCACTATGGCCGCGGCACGTTACTCCGCGAGTGGTACCTCTCACCGGCTTCCGTGAAGCCCGATGAATGGAAGGCGCTCATCGCGGTCCACCAGTGGACCGAGGCCCGCAAGGCCGATATGATCAATACTTGCTACGTCGGCGGCCGTCCTGACGATGGCCACGCCTATGGCTACATAGGCTGGTCGCGCGACGGCCAGACTGGCACGCTCGTCGCTCGTAACCCCGCCGCGGGGACGGCGACGCTCTCGGTCCGCCTCGATGCCACGACGTTCTTTGCCGGCAAACCCGGCCAAGCTTGGCACGCCCGCATGGTCTACCCCTACCGTATGGAGTTGCCCATGACCTACCGCGGTGGCGAAACGGCGGAAATTTACATCCCAGGCTACGAGACCGTGGCCTTGGAATTCAGCCCTGGCGAAGCCCGTGGCCCAGTGTTCAAGCTGGCCGCCGATAGTTCGCATAAGGTCAGCGGCACGGGAGCCCAGAAAAAGGTCGCCGTCAAGATCGCCGACTTCATCAGCGACCGCCTCGAATTACTGCTCATCGGTCGCCCCGCCCTACCCAACCTGCTCATCAACGGCCAACTGGTGAAGCCCACTCGCCAACGCGGCGCAGCGATTAATCAATACCCCGGCTACGCCCGCCACGGCATGCTCAGCACCGAAGCTAAACCTTGGCAGATGGCCGGCTATGACCTCAAGGCGTACGGCGCTAACTTTGAAATCCAAATCGTCCCAGGCGAATCCGCGACGACGGCCGAGGCTTGGTTACTCACCGAGCGTCCGTTCGGTGCCGACGATAAGCCCACGGTATCCCCGCTGACGTTGCCAGGAGCGATGCGCCACACCACCCAGTTGCTGGCTCCGCAGGCCTATGCGGCCGTCGTCATCCCGACGTCAGACCTCTCGATCGAGGCTATCAAAGGTGCGAAGTCCGCCAAGCTCACGCTCGAGGTCTTCGGCAATAACGGCAAGGCCTTCGGCGACAAGACGCTCACACTGAATGGCGTCGTCCTCGGCGTTCTGCCCGCTGGCACTGACCAGTGGAGTAAGGCGGAGTTTAAGCTCTCGCCGCAAGCCCTCGCCACACTGACCAAGGCCAACGTTGCGACGATCACCTGTCCGAAGTCCGAGGACAAATTCAAGGTCCGTAGCCTTCGCCTGACGGTCATCTTGGCGGATGCCTCCGAAGCCCTCGGCAGCCGCATCGGTGCACTCACCAGCCACTCCGACTGGCCCTACTTTGAGGGCAAGGCCTACACTCAACCAACGGATAGCGGCCCCATCCCGCTGGGCCTCTAAACCGACAGCTTTTCGAAGAAGAGCCGGAGGATGTCCGCCAACTGCGCCGGGGGCAGCGTGATCGGCAAGGTCAACGCCCTTTCGGTCGGCGGCACCGGCCGTTCCAAAATAGCCAACTGGCTCGCGAGGAGCGACGGCGGCATGAAGTGGTCCTTGCGGCCCGCGATACGCTGCGCGAGCAGCGCCTCCGGCCCATCCAGCAACACGAAGAAAAGGGCCGCATCACCCTGCCGGAGTTGATCCCGGTAAATCCGCTTAAGCGCCGAACAGGTGATGACCATCGTCTCGCCACGGGCTTTGCCGTCGCTGATACGCTGAGCCATCGCCGACAGCCAGCCTACGCGATCCTCGTCGGTGAGCGGCTGGCCCGACTTCATCTTCGCGACGTTCGCGGGCGGATGGAAGTCGTCGGCTTCGACGAATGCGAAGCCACGGCCTTTGGCGTAATGCATGGCGACCGTACTCTTACCCGAGCCGGCAACGCCCATGAAGACGACGTTCGGATGCGCCACAGACGGAGTTAGAGATTGATCGTACGGCCCTCGCGGAACGACTGGTCCGCCGCGGCGACGATGCGCATCGAATTGACGGCGTCATCGAGGTGGGCGGTGAGGTCGAGGTTCTCGCGGATGGCTTTCTCGAAATAGACCTGCTCACGCTCGCACAGACCATCATGTCCGGGATCGGCCTCGGTGGGCACGAGCTGGTCGGGCTTGGAGAACTTCCCGTCGGCTCCGAGGGCGGAATGGTGCACTTTGAGCGCCTGGGCGCCGGTGTGGCCATCGACGTCGGCAGAATTGCCCTCTTGGGCGCCCTTCCCAGCGACAATCGTCACGGAGCCCTTTGGACCCACAACGTCCTTCACGAAGAAAGCCTCCTCGGACATCATCGGACCCCAGCCGGCTTCATACCAACCCACAGAGCCATCGGCAAAGGTTACCTGGAGCTGGCCATAGTTGACCATGCCTTCTGGAAGTTCATCGGAAAGACGGGCGCCGATACCGGATACGCGGATGGGGCGACTGCCTGTCATGAGGCACATGATGTCCACGTAGTGCACGCCGCAATCGACGATTGGGCTGCACGTCTGCATGAGCGCGCGGTGGGTCTTCCAATTATCGCCGGAGCTCTGCTGATTGAGATTCATACGCATGACCAGCGGCTTCCCGAGTTTCTGGGCCTCGGTGATGAACTGCGTCCAGGCTGGGTGATGGCGAAGGATATAACCAATCACGACCTTTCGGCCCGTGGACTTGGCCTTAGCGGCAATCTGTTCAGCCTCGGCGACGGACGCCGCGAGCGGCTTCTCCACGAACGCGTGGCAACCAGCTTCGAGCGCGGCGATGGTGTATTCCGCGTGCGTGTCGGGATAGCTTGAGATTGAGACTGCGTCTGGCTTGGTCGCCTTTAGGGCTTCATGGAAATCGGCGAATTCCGGGTACCCGCCGCCGAGCTCTTGATTGAGCTTGGCGCGCGAAGTAGCCGAGCGCGTCACCAGACCGACGATCTGGAAGCCGGGAAGCTTATGGTAGGCCAAGGCATGCGAACGGCCCATGTGGCCGGCACCGACGCAGAGGATACGGATAGGAGAGGCCATGAAAGGAGGAAGCGTTAGTCTTTGGCTTTATCGGACAGGCGCGTGTCGTCGTGGAAGACCAAGGCGAAGACCACCAGCAGCACCAACGCGAAAGCCGAAGGATAGAGCCAGAACTCCTTGGCGAAGACCGTCTTGCCGTCCACCACGGTGATGAAGCGCTCGTGCAGCAAAGGGGCGATGCGGTTACCGATGAAAAGACCCAAGCCCAGCGTGGCCCAAGTTAAGACCGACTGGGCAGTATTGCGCAGGCCTTCGGGCGCCTTACGGTCGGCGTACAACGTACCCGTCACGAAGAAGAAGTCGTAGCAAGCGCCGTGGATAGCGATGGCCGTGAAGAGGGCCAAACCAGAGCTGGGGAATTCCGCGAACAACCAGTAACGCAGAGCCCAGCAGGCCATGCCAAAGAGCAGGATAGTTTTCGCCGAGAAGCGTACGGCCAACAAAGGGAGTAAAGCCAGGAAGACGACCTCGGACACCTGTCCCGCGGTCATGAAAGTCTCGGTCTGACCGATACCCGCGCTCTTTAGAAACGTATTGGCGTAGGAGTAGTAGAGCGCCAGCGGAATGCAGAACAAGACGGAGAAGACCAGGAAGAGCAGGAACTTACCGTCGCCCAACAACTTCCACAGACCACCGGTGACGGCCGGTCCAGCCTCCTTCTTCACGGGGTCGGCGAGGAGCAAGCAACAGCCAGCGACGAGGACCAAGGCCGCACCGCCCAGGTAGAAGATGACGGGCTGAGTGGCCACGGCGGGATCGTAGTACTTGGCAAGCACCGTGCCGACGAGGACCCCGGATACGATCCAACCGATTGTCCCCCAGAGGCGGATGGCGCCGAACTGGCGACCGGGGTCATCCAACGAAGCCAGGACGACGGAATTCAACAACGGCAGCGCCGCGAAGAAACAGAGCGAGTGCGCGAATAAGACGGCCTGAAAGGCGGACGGGCCGCCGGCGTGCGGAGCGTAGACCAGCAAGAGGCCCCCCAAGGCGCTCAAGACCGCGAGAAGTAAACGGGGCGAGAAGCTCCGGTCGGCCAACCAACCCGCCAACAAGGCGGAGATCATCGCGGCCAAGGGCCCCATGCTGTAGGCCGCCCCGATGATGGTCTCATCCTTAGGGTAGATTGCGGCGAGGTAACTCCCCATCGGCACAAAGAAGACGCCCCAACCAAAGAACGTGAGGAACATCACGAGACCCGCAATGAAACGGGCGGGACGAGCCGGAGAGACTTGCAGGGCTGAGGAATCTTGCATGGGGGAGGAGGGGTTGGGAACAGCATCACTAGTCCCCTCCTCGCTTCAAGCCGAGAGATGCCCCGCACACGCCCACTATCGAGCGATTATGCCTTACCTCGGGAGCGGCTGGGCAACGCCTTTGGCCTTTTGTTCGTCGAGCTTGGCCCGTAAGCGTGCGACGACCTCAGGGTTTTCGGCCGCCACGTTCTTACGCTCGGCAGGGTCGGCCAAGAGGTCGAAAAGACGCGGGCCGGTTTGTTCGCGGCGGTCCCGTTCCAGATCCTCGTCGGACCCCAGCAAAGCCACCAAGGGCCCGGTGGCTTTAGCGCCAGCGTTCTTGGTCTTCGCAGGTGCACCGACCCCCGGGATGAATTTCCAGCGGGCATCACGAATCGAGAGCGTATTGGCCTGCGTGCTGGAGATGACCGTCTCGCGCCCGGCACCGCCCGACAGCGCGGCGGACGTGTCAACGCCGTCCAACTTTAAGAACTCGGCGGGGTCGCCGCCGGCTACCTTCGTGAAGACCGCGGGGAGATCGATCTGCGACATTAAGGCATCAGAAACCCGGCCCGCGGGCGTGCGGCCCGGCCAGCGCGCGATGAAGCCGACGCGCGTACCGCCTTCCAGAATGCTGTACTTGCCCCCGCGGAAAGGGCCCGCTGGCAGGTGCCCGGCGGCCTTATTGCGCTCCACCGCCTGATCCTTATAACCGTCATCGAGCACCGGTCCATTATCGGAAGTGTAGATGACCAGAGTCTCCTCGGCCACGCCCTGCTTCTCGAGTTCGGCCAAGATACGACCCACCTGATCATCGAACGCCACGACGGCGTCACCACGCGGACCCAAGGGCGTGCGGCCTGCGTAACGCGGATGGTGGACGCGAGGCACATGGTTCTCATGCGAAGCGTAGTAGAGGAAGAATGGCTTGGCCTTGTTGGCCGCGATGAACGCGCAGGCCTTGTCGGCGAACACGTCGCCCATGGCCTCGTCGTTCCAGAGCGCCGCCTTGCCGCCCTTCATCCAGCCGATGCGACCGACGCCGTTCACCAAGGCCATATTATGGCCGTGCGACCAATCCATCTTCAACTTGGCGCGCTCGGCCGCCGACGTGAGGTCTGGGTCGCCCGTAAACGGCTGCTTGTAGCTGACTTCAATCGGATCTTTCGGGTCGAGCCCTACCACGGTACCATCCTCGACGAAGACGGTCGGCACGCGGTCACCCGTGGCGGCC
The DNA here is from genome assembly GCA_945878755.1 of Akkermansia muciniphila. Taxonomy (GTDB): domain Bacteria; phylum Verrucomicrobiota; class Verrucomicrobiia; order Opitutales; family UBA953; genus UBA953. The sequence goes on along the minus strand of CAMDWM010000039.1, from coordinate 533 downwards.
ATGATGTAAGAATAAGAAAAGCCGATTTGGTTCGGGCAAGGGCTGATCGGCTTATTCCAATCGACGGACTCACCGCCCAAACCGAGGTGCCACTTGCCGACGACGCCAGTGGCGTAACCCAGCTTGGCGAGACTTGCCGGCATGGTGGGACGACCAGGCTTAATAATCATGTTAGCGTCGCCGGGGAGGACGCCCGTCCCCTGACGGCGCCAAGCATACTCGCCGGTCAGTAAGGAATAGCGAGAGGGCGTACAGGTGGCGGAGGTGCAATAGCCGGCCGTGAACCGAGTCCCTTGTGCGGCGAGCCGATCGAGGTTCGGGGTGGGGATGGACTTGGCTCCATAGCAGCCGAGGTCACCCCAGCCGATATCGTCGGAATAGAGCAGGACGATATTGGGCGGACGCTTCGCGGGCTCGGCGGCGCAGGCTAAGGCAACGGAGAATAATGCCAGTAAGGGGGTCAGGCGCATGGGAAAGGGTCTAAGCAGGCCAGCGACGATTTCCAAGCCCACAGTCGACAGGGCTGACTTGCA
>CAMDWM010000038.1:0-13360 GCA_945878755.1 Akkermansia muciniphila | reverse complement strand
AACTCCATTTCGTCGACCGCGTCGATTTCATCGAAGATGTGCGACATCCGAAGCGGTTCGCCTTCGATGACCTCGGCGGGATTAGCTAAGCTGCCGTTCTTGAGCAAGTTGACGAAGAGGCAGGGGTAGAAGGCGTCGGTGTAGGTGGCGAGGTACTTGCTCAGCCACTGCCCGGGCACTTCCCAGCGACGCGTCACGATGACCGCGTCGGCGAAGTGAACGGCGGCGCCATACCATTCAGCCACGACCGGGTGGCGATGCGCCAGCGTGCAATCAAGCACGGTGACGATGCGCTGGATCTGCCACTGCGTGGAGCCATACAAGGCGCGGTGTAACGACTCCATCTGGTCGACCACGGAGCGGCGGCCATCGGAGACTAAAATAACCGCATCTTCCGTGCTGGGGGCCGGCAGGGCGGCTTGGCCTTCGGTCAGGGTCCAAAAATCGGTGGCAGGGTGGTCGGTGGGCGCATCGCTGCTGAGGCGGAAGGTGCGGACCTGTTTGCCGGCCGGCCAAGCGTTCTCGATTAGTTCTTTGAGCAGGATACTCCGCCCAGAACCAGCGGGACCGAGGACGATGATGAGAGGAGTCATGCTTTGCGCCCGCAGCGGCCGAAGGGAGCATTCTGTCCGCGGTCGCGGATCCAATGGTCCACGGCGACCAAGGCGGCCATGGCTTCGACGATGGGGACCGCGCGGGGGAGAACGCAGGGGTCGTGGCGGCCGCGTGCACTCAGCGAGGTAGCCTTACCATCGGGGCTGACGGTTTTTTGCGGCTTAAGGACGGTTGCGGTCGGCTTGAAGGCAATGCGGAAGACGACGTCTTCACCGTTGGTGATCCCGCCTTGCGTGCCCCCTGAACGATTGGTCAAGGTGCGGATCCGACCGCCCTTCTTAACGAAGAGGTCGTTATGTTCGCTGCCCTTGAGTAGCGTGCCCGCAAAGCCGCTGCCGAGCTCAAAGCCCTTGGTGGCGGGGAGCGAGAGCATGGCTTTGGCGAGTTCCGCTTCGAAGCGATCAAAGACTGGTGAGCCGAGACCGCCGGGGAGACCGGAGATGATACAGCAGACGACGCCCCCGACAGAATCGCCGTCGGCGCGAGCGGCGTGTATCCGCGCTTCCATGCGTTGGGCGGTGGCGGGATGGGGGCAACGGGTGGGTGAGGCTTCGACCTGCTTCAGGGAAGGCGTCTTAGTCGGCGCCGGCATGCGAATGTCGGCGATGCTCTCGACCCAGGCGGTAATGGTCGCCCCGCAGGCGTGTTTGAGGACGGTTTTGGCGAGGGCGCCGGCGGCGACGCGGGCCGCCGTTTCGCGGGCGGAGGAGCGACCGCCGCCTTCAACGGCGCGGATGCCGTATTTAGTATCGTAAGTGAAATCCGCATGCGATGGACGGTAGGCACTCTTCATCTCCGTGTAGGCCGATGAGCGTTGGTCAACATTCCGGATGACGATGGCGATCGGCGAGCCGAGTGTCAGCCCATCGGGCGAAAGGCCCGAGAGGATTTCCGGGACGTCGCCTTCTTGGCGTTGCGTGGTGAGCTTACTCTGGCCGGGGCGCCGACGGGCGAGTTCGCTCTGGAGGAAGGCGAGGTCGAATGGCACGCGCGGAGGGCAGCCGTCGATGACGACGCCGAGGGCCGGGCCATGGCTTTCGCCGAAGGTCGCGATGCGGAAACACTGTCCGAAGATATTACCCATGTCTTGGTGAATGCTGGTTTAAAAAAAGAACGCCGCCGAACCAAAAGGCCAGGCGGCGTCCGATGGCGGTTCCGCCCGACGGGCTTAGCGGCGGAGGTTCTGGGAAATGCGGGAGACGATCTGCTGGCTCTGTTCGCAGTTGCCGAAGAAGCCGTACTTAACGGTCACCTGCGTGAAGTTTTCTTTGGTCACTGGGTCTTCGACCTTGGCGACTTCAATTTTGATTTCGAGGTCACCGATGGCCCGGGCATAGACGGTCACTTCCTGGAGTTCGTTATTCACGCGCTTGTCGGATTCGCCCATGCGCTTCATGGTGTCGCTCTGAGCGTCGACGGCCCGCTTGACGGCGTTGAAGACTACTTCAGGTGAGGCCTTGTAGCGGGTGACTAAGGCGCCCGTTGCATTCGAGTACGTCGAGCTGGGCTGGTCGGGGTTATCGACGCCCACGTAGGTGTTGCAGCCGGTGAAGGCGAGCGTGGCGGCGAGGAGGGCGAAGGGAACGGCGTGCTTCATGAGAGGATGGATGCGGTAGCCACAACGAAACACAGCGGACGCAGGTTGGCAACCGATTTCGAGGCGGGCCCGCGGGGTTGACCGCGTCTAATGTAAGTGATAAATAACTACAAAGCGCGGGGCGGCGCGGGGGAGGGAGTGGCCGGCTAGATCAGCCCCTGGCCGGAGGGGAGGGGTACGGAAAGACGAAAATCCATCATTTTTATCACTTAAGTTACTGCAGTTTAACAACTTAACCAATTAATAGACCGATTTAAATCATAAGTTAGGTCCCACCCCCTGGATCGCGCCTGTGGATAACAAAATGGGGCATATTTCTTGACGAGTGGGGGAGAGTGGGGAAAAGTGGGTGAAATGGGGGTGCCTCCCCAGATTATGTCTATTGGTTCCACCTCCAGTCTCTTCACCGGCATCCATCATGGAAAATTGGATGAGAAGAATCGTGTCACGATTCCGGCGGCCTGGCGTTTCGAGAGCGCGGTGGAATCTGGATTTCTCGCGATGTTCCATCCGGCGCTCGGGGCGATTGTCGTTTTCCCGCCGGTGATGGTGAAGCGCATTTCCGACGCTGCCCAGCAGGTGACGGTCAGTGATCCCGACAAGATGAACGCGCTGAGTTTACTCGCTTCGAACAGTATTCAGGTCGCCTGTGATAAGGCGGGCCGCATCACGCTCAACGAGCACGTGGTGAAGGAAGCCCAGCTGGGCCGGGACGTCGTCTTCAAGGGCGGCTTCACCACTTTCCAAATCCTTTCAAAAAATCCGCCGGTCGTCGACCGCACGTCCGAGCAGACCCAGACCATCCTGCGCGCGCTCGCCGCGCTCGGGCTCTGAGCTGGTATCCAAAAGTTACTTACACAACTCACACGTTATTCACAGCCCCGCCGCCATGACCAATCACGTTCCCGTTCTGCTGGAGGAGTGCCTCGCGCTCCTCGCTCCGCAGGACGGCCGTGCCTACATGGATTGCACGTTCGGGGGTGGGGGGCATGCGGCGGCCTTGTTGGACCGCGCGCCTGGTGCCACCGTGGTGGCACTCGACCGCGATCCCCAAGCGGGCGAACGCGCCGCGCCTTTGTTGGCCAAGTATGGCTCCCGGTTGTGTTTTCACGCCGAAAATTTCCGTGACCTTGACCGCGTTCAGGGTCGTTTTGCTGGAGTGCTGATGGACATTGGGGTGTCTTCGCATCAGCTGGACGACGCTGGACGCGGTTTCTCTTTCCGCTTCGACGCCCCGAACGACATGCGTATGGACACGCGTCGGGGCCGCACGGCGGCGGAGTTCCTTGAAAGTGCTGACCGGCGTGAGCTGGAGCAGGCCGTCCGCGATTTCGGCGAGGAGCCGCGCTGGTACCGGATCGTCAACGCCATCGAGGCCGCCCGCGGTTCGGGTCGCCTCGCCCGCACGGCGTCCTTCGCCGAACTCGTGGCCGAAGCCGCCCCGCCGCCCCCTGGTCCTCGTGGGCCACACCCGGCGACCAAGACTTTCCAAGGTATCCGTATCGCCATCAATGATGAGCTCGGCGCCCTCGCCGCCGCCTTGCCGAAGGCGTTCGCCAAACTCGAGCAGGGCGGAGTCTTAGCGGTTATCTCTTTTCACTCGCTCGAAGACCGGATGGTTAAGCGCTACATGAACGAGGTCGCCGGACGCCCGGTCGACCGCGACGATAATCGTCTTCAGGACGAGCGCGTCAGCCATGCCGAACTCCTGACGCGGAAGGCCGTGCAGCCTTCCGACGAAGAACAACACCGTAACCCGCGGAGCCGCTCGGCCCGCTTGCGCGCCCTGCGCCGTACCGACGCATGAGCCCCCGTCGCTTCCTCATTGGTACTATGCTCGCGGCGAGCTTTGCCGCCGCGGCCGTCGGCGCTATCCATATTATGAAGCTGCGCCTACGCAGTGACGATGTGGGCGCCCGGATCCAGCGCCTCGAGCGCAGCATCGCCGAGTCCCAAAAGGAACTCGATGCCTTGAAGCGTGCCCGCGACCAGACGCAGGACAGCCTGCAGCTCAAGCAGATCGCCGGCGAAGACCTCAAGCCCCCAGTGCCCGAACAGGTCACCTTCATCCGCCTTACCCCCATGGTCACCGCCGTGGTTCCTCTTAAAAATACTGCGAGCCCTCGTGTGACGGCTCTCAACATCGCGTTCCGTCCGACGACGGGGCAGGGAGGAAACGGAGCGCGATGACCCTTCCGCACGCCAGGCGATTGCGCTTCCGTTCGCTCGCCTGGGTCGTGTCCGCTTGTTTCCTCGTTGTCGTCGGTCGCCTGGTCTGGCTCCACTGGATTGATGCCCCTAGCCTCCGGGCGGAGGCACTGCAGCGGCGTTATGTTTTCCAGGAGAAGGTTTGCCGCCGGGGGGAAATCAGGGACTCGCAGGACAACCTGCTCGCCGTGTCCGAGGATGTCTGGGACATCGGCGTTGACCCAGAGTCACTCCTTAAGGACGACCATAAGCGGGCGGTTGAGGTCGCAGCGATCTTGCGTCTGCCGCTCTTGACGGTCAAGGCGGCCTTCAACCCAGCTCCCCGCGTGGACGATGAAGGCGTCGCCCGCCGCGTCCGCTGGGTCGTCCTCGCGCGGGAATGCGATGAGGCGACCATGAAGAAGGTCCAGGAACTGAAGCTCAAGGCCGTGCGGTCCGAACTCAAGTATCGTCGAAATTACCCGAAAGGGCAGTTGGCGGCACACGTCGTTGGTTACGTTAACAAAGAGATGGTGCCGTCGGTTGGTATTGAAAAGTCACTGGATGGTTTCCTGCAGGGGCAGAAGGGTTGGATTGAATCCGAGCGCGATGGCCGTCGTCGTGAGATTGCCAGCAACCGCTTGCGCGAAGTCGCGCCCATCGACGGCAGCACGGTTGTGCTCACGATCAACAGCCTCGTCCAGAATGCCTGTGAGGTAGCCTTAGAAAAGGCCGCCAACCAGTACACGCCAAAGTCGGGCATTATCATCGTTAGCGAACCCAAGACTGGCCGTATCCTTGGTTTGGCCAATTGGCCCACGTTTGACCTGAATAAATTCTTCGACCCGAAGCTCGCGCCGATGGATAGCCAGCGTAACCGCGCGGTGTCCGATATCTACGAGCCTGGGTCGGTCTTCAAAATCGTCTCGGTCTCGGGCGCACTTGAGGAGCGTCTCATCACGCCCAATTCCGTCTACGACTGTGGGCTATCGGTCGTGCCCTACAAAGGCCGGATGGTCTCTTTGCCCGCGGATTCGCACGCCCTCGGGGCCGTCGATGTTCGGCAAATCGTCCGGGAATCCTCCAACCGTGGGACCGTGCAGATTGGGATGCTTTACGCGGAGCGCCTCGGCGAAGAGCGTTTCGATAAGTTGATTCGTTCCTTCGGCTTCGGGGAGAACACCGGCCTCCTGACGGGTGCCGAGTCGGGCGGTATGCTCATCCCGCCGTCGAAGTGGGATGGCTTGACGGTTTCCCGCGTGCCGATGGGCCACTCTGTCAGTGTGACCGCCATGCAGATGCATTACGCAATGTCGGTCATCGCCGCCGACGGGCAACTGATGCAGCCACAATTAGTCCTCCGGATTGATGACCCAAAGACGAAGCAGGTAGTGCTCAACTACCCGCCCCGCTCCAAGGGCCGCGCCATCACGGCCGACACGGCGGCATCCATGGCGACGTTGCTCCGCGCCGTCTGCGCGAAGGGTGGTACCGCCCCGATTGCGGATATTCCTGACTATGAAGTCGTCGGCAAGACGGGCACGACGCAGAAGATCATCGATGGTAAATATTCGACTTCACACCACGTGGCTTCGTTCTCGGGCTTCTTCCCCGTCAACGACCCCAAGCTAGCGATTACCGTCATTATTGATGAGCCGCATGGCGAAGGCGTGGGTTATGGCGGCAAGGTAGCGGCCCCAATTTTCCGCGAAGTCGCCCTGGAATGTATTAAGTGGCTCAACCTCCCGAAGGCTAACGCTGGCGTCGTCGCCACGGTCGCGGGCAACCCTAACGGCACCGCGTCAACGGCCACGCTCGTCGGTCGATGAACCGCCCGCCTAGCCAGACCCGTTTTGACCCGATGGAACGCCCTTCTTTCCAAACCTTGCTCCAAGGCCTCCCGGTCCTGGGTCGCTCGGGCAATTGGACGGCGAAGATTACTGGGCTGGTGACCGATAGCCGCCGCATCCTGCCGGGGTCATTGTTCTTCGCTTTACCTGGGCTCCGTTCCGACGGCCACGAATACCTGGATGACGTCATTGCCCGTGGGGCGGCCGCGGTGATTTCCGTCCGACCGGTCACCGGCCTCCCCGCCGTGGCGGCCGCGCAGGTCGCCGACCCGCGCAAGGTCCTGGCGGAAGTCGCCCGGCGTTTTCACGGCCATCCCGAAACCGCCCTACAATTAGTGGGCGTCACGGGGACCAATGGTAAGACGACGGTGACGTCGCTTCTGCGTCACTTGCTTCAGACCGACGGAAGCCAGTGGGGCCTGGTCGGGACGGTCCGTTACCACCTCGGTCGCCGCTCCATCCCTTCTTATAAGACAACGCCGGAGTCAGCCGACCTCGCGGCCTTTTTCCGCCAGATGGCCGATGCCGAGTGTGCCGGGGCTTGCCTCGAGGTGAGTTCGCATGCGCTTCACCAAGATCGCGTGCATGGTTTCCATTTTGCCGCCGCCGCCTTCACGAACCTCACGCGCGATCACGTCGACTACCATGGCGACCTCGCTACCTACTTGGACGCCAAGACGGTCCTCTTCGATGGTCGCAACGGTTCCGTCCCGGGGGTGAGCGTCTTTAACCTCGATGACCCCGCTGGCCATGTCCTCGCCGAGGCGTGCAGTCGCCGCGGTCCCGTCCTGACTTTTGGCCTCTCTCCCGACGCCGACCTACGTGCGACCGACGTACGTTATACCCTAGCGGGCACGGAATTCACCGTCGTCTGGCAAGGCCGGTCCGCTAGTTTCTCCTCGCCACTCCCCGGCGACTATAACGTCTCCAATGTGCTCTGCGCTTTGGCTCTGGCCGCAGCCTTGGGGCGCGAGCCGCTGACATTAGGGTCCGCCGTGGCGTCCTTTCCTGGGGTGGCCGGCCGCATGGAACGCGTCGAGGTCGGGCAAACTTTCCCGGTCTTCGTTGACTACGCCCATACGGACGACGCCTTACGTAATGCGCTCCGTATGCTTCGAGCCATTACGCCCGGCCGTGTCCTCTGTGTCTTCGGCTGCGGCGGGAATCGGGACCGCGGTAAGCGTCCAGCGATGACTCAGGTAGTCGCCGAGCTCGCTCATCTGGCGTGGGCGACTTCCGATAATCCGCGGAAGGAAAGTATCGACGCCATCTTTACAGACATGCGAACTGGGTTAGGTCCCTTGCCGACCGTGGAGTTCGTTGCCGATCGCCGTGAAGCCATCGGCCGCGCCCTCGCCGCCGCTCGGCCAGGCGATTGCGTGGTTGTCACTGGGAAGGGCCACGAGTCGACCCAGGAATTCGCTGATACCGTGGTGCCTTTTGACGACCGTCAAGTGGTCCGCGAATTACTCGAGCTCCGGAGGGGCACGGCGTCATGACCACTGCTTTTGCGCCGACCGACCTCGCCGCTTGGGCCCGAGGGACTTGGACGACCTCGCCGGTGGCTCCCGTCACCGGATTCGGGACTGACACGCGAGCCTTGCGCGCTGGGGATGCTTTTGTGGCCCTGCAGACGGCTCGTCGTGATGGCCATGATTTTTTGGGCGACGCGCGCGCCCGTGGGGCCGCCTGCGCCGTGGTGGCGCGTCCGGTGGCGGATACGCTCCCACAGTTGGTGGTGGCTGATCCGCAAACAGGTTTGCAACGCATCGCCGCGGCTTGGCGGCAACGTTTCCCGGGGCCAGTCATCGGCGTCACCGGGAGCGTCGGTAAGACTTCGACCAAGGACCTTCTCGGGGCTCTGCTGGGTCCGACGGCCTTTATCACGGAGGCCAACCTCAATAATCTTTTAGGGGTGCCATTGATGCTCTTGCGGCTCCGTGCTGACCTCCATCGCTTTGCGGTGATTGAAGCGGGCATGAGCGTGCCGGGCGAACTCGGCGTCAGCGCCGCTGTCATTCAGCCCGATGTGGCCATTGTGACTGCGGTTGCCCCCGTTCACTTGGAAGGCGTTGGTTCGCTCGCGGCGGTCGCCCGGGAAAAAGCGACGTTAGTGGCGGCCCTTGCGGCGGGTGGCCGTGCGGTTTTGCCTGCTTCGCTGTTGGCTTGGCCAGAATTCGCAGCCTTGGCCGACCGTTGCATCGCCGTGCGTTTCGCCGGCGAAGCGAATCCGCCCGTGCGTCCTGCACGTTTAGTGGAGGCGGTCCTCGGCCAATCCGAAGGTCGGCGCACGTTGAGCCTCGATGGTGAAGTCTTTTTGCTGGGCCCAGTTTCCGATGGGTTAGCACGTAACGCCGCCTTGGCGGTCCTTGCCGCCCGCGAAGTGGGCGCCGACCTGACGGCCTTACGCACGGCGTTGACCAGCTGGGCCCCACCGGTCGGGCGGGGCAGTCTGCACGCTCTATCCGCGCAGACCTTCTACGTGGACTGTTATAATTCCAGTCCGGCTTCGTTGCTGGACGCTGCGCGTTGCTTCGATCACCTCAGCCAGGGTTCCGTGCAGCCTCGTCTCTGGGTGATTGGTGGCATGGCCGAACTCGGCGTGAATTCCGCTGCGATCCATCATGCCTGCGGCGCCGAATTACCTATCCGTGCGGGCGATGCCGTGGTCACGTTCGGTGGAGATGCCGCCCAGGTCTTGGCGGGCTTGTCGGTCGGCTCGGGCCTGCGCCGTGCCGCCGCCACGCTGGCAGAGGTCCAAGCCGTTGTCTCCGCTCATGCGGGCTTCATTTTTGTCAAAGGCAGTCGCTCCTTCGCCTTGGAGCGTGCGCTGCCGGTCGACCTTTCCGTTCAACTTTCTTTCCACTAGGACATGCTTTACCTGCTCAACCAACTCGAATCTTTCTGGGGACCCTTCCGTCTCTTCGAGTATATTTCCGTCCGCGCCATTTTGGCCGGCTTCACGGCGCTGGCGTTGGGCATGCTGTTGTCGGGTCCGATTATCCGTGCGCTCAGCCGACTCCGTCAGCCAGAGCGTTCCAAGGAACTCATGGGTGACCTCGCCAAGGAAGGGGGCAAGGTCCCGACCATGGGCGGCTTGCTCATTGGCGCTGCTATGGTTCCTGCGGTGCTCCTCTGGGCCAAGCCCAACGTTCTCGTCCTCGCGTCGCTCTTTTGTCTTCTGGGCATGGGCCTCTTGGGCTTCATCGATGATTGGCTGAAGGTTCGCCACGGCAGTTCGGATGGGATCTCGGCGCGCACCAAACTCGGTGGCCAAGCCATCGTCGCGTTGTTGGCGCTCGGCATCGTGTTCCTAGATCCCGCCTATCGGAGTAGCCTCTGCGAGATTTGGCTGCCGATTCTAAAAGGGCCAATCTGGTCTCACGATTCGCTGGGCTGGCCCTTCGCTGCTTGTCTGGCCGTCGCCGTAGCCTTTATTGCACTGGTCTGCGTGGGTTGTTCCAATGCCGTGAACCTCACCGACGGCTTGGATGGGCTCGCCATCGGTTGCGTCATCATCACTACGACCATCTTTGGGGCGGTCGCTTACTTGGCTGGTCGCCATGATTTCGCCAACTACCTGCACATTAGCTACGTGCCGGGCGCCGGCGAACTCGCGGTATTCTGTGCCGCCTTGGTCGGCGGCAGCCTGGTCTTTCTTTGGCATAACGCAGCCCCAGCGGAAGTCTACATGGGCGACGTGGGTGCCCTCGGTATCGGTGGCGCCCTCGGTTGCGTGGCCTGTTTGATGCACCAGCCCTTCCTGCTCGCGATTGTCGGTGGCGTGTTTGTCGTCGAGGCCGTCTCGGTCATCCTGCAAGTCAGCTATTTCAAGTGGACGGGCGGTCAGCGCCTTTTCCTGATGACGCCCATCCATCATCACTTCCAGAAGAAGGGCTGGCCCGCGACCAAGGTCGTGGCGCGCTTCTGGATTCTCTCCTTCCTCTGCGGCCTACTCGGCCTGCTAACGTTGAAAATCGGATGACCGAAATCCCCGACAGCCTCCGTCGTCGTTTGACCCGCCCCGCCGCCATCTTGGGTGCGGGGGTGAGCGGTCGCGCGGTCGCCGAAGCGTTGGGCTTGGCGGGCTTTGCGTCCGTCATCTACGACGAGAAAGGCGCCAATGCGGTCTTTGGTCCGGAAGAAGCCGCTCGCCATGACCTCATGATCTACAGCCCGGGCTTTGCGCAGCCGCACCCGTGGATATTGACGGCCCGTCGGGCCGGTTTGCTCTGCCTCGCGGAGTTAGATTTCGGCGCCTTGCTTTGGTCAGGCGCTTCGATTGCCATCACGGGGACGAACGGGAAGACGACCCTGACGGATTTCCTTTCTTTCGCGCACAAGCGGGCCGGCCTGAACGCGATCGCCTGTGGCAACGTGGGCCTGCCCTTAACCTCCTTGGCCAACACCTCTTCGAACGCCGCCTTTCTGGCTGTCGTCGAGGTCAGCTCTTTCCAGGCCGAGGATTTACGTCACTTCGCGCCGGAAATCGTCCTGTGGACGAATTTCGATGAAGACCACCTCGATCGCCATGGTGAGCTCGAGAGTTATTTTCGTGCCAAGTTCAAGCTCGTCGAGCGGATGGTCGTCGGCGGCACCTTGATTGTGGGTGAGTCGGTCCAGGCTGCGGCTCAGCAGTTCGGCATCGCGATGCCCGAAGGCACGATTATCGCCACGCGGGCCGAAGTCGCGGACTCCATCCCGGCTGGTTCGGTCTTCGAGTCTTGGCCGCAACGCGAGAACTGGGCGTTAGCAGTCCGCTACTGGCAGTCCCGCGGCATCCCTTTGCGTCATCTCGAAGAATCCGCTAAACTCTTTCGGCCGGCTCCGCATCGGCTCCGCAAGGTCGCCGAAGCCCGTGGTATCGAATTCTGGAACGACTCCAAGGGCACTAATTTCCACGCTGTTTACGCTGCGCTGGAGCAATTCACCATCCCGGTCCGCTGGGTCGGTGGCGGCAAGTGGAAGGGCGGGGACCTCGGTCGCTTCGCCGCGACCCTCGCTCCGCGTATTGATTCCGCCTACCTCATCGGTGAGACCGGGGTCGAACTCCAGCGCGCCCTCGAAGCCTTGGGCAAGCCCGCTCGCTATTTCCCTTCGTTGCAGGACGCCGTCGTCGCTGCCGCCAAGGATGCGCAAGGTCCCGTGGCCATTCTTTTGAGCCCGGGCTTCTCCAGCTTTGACCAATTCAAAGGGTATGCCGAGCGCGGCATCGTCTTTGAGCGTGCGGCCACCGCTTTGGCTAAAAGCGGCTAACTTTTTCTTTCACCCAATCTTCCAACCCAAACCCAACCAAACACACATATCATGCGACCTATCATCACCGTCAGCGCCGTCGTGCTCCTGCACCTCTGCGTCATCGCCGTCCTCGTCGGAGTCAACGGCTGCCGTAGCACTAGCGGCTACGAGAAGGAACCCGACCTCACCGCGTACTCCGCGGGTGCCCGTACCGGCACGCCAGCGACTTCGTTGACGTCTCCGGGCGGCACCGGCCTGGCGCCCCTGCCGGTCGCGACGCTGGCGACCCCTAAGCCCACCAAGCTCACCCCAGTGACGCCTGCGGGCGTGGGTGGTACGCACACCGTGCTTAAGGGCGAAACCCTGTCCCTCATCGCTGGCCGCGAAAGGGTCAGCATCGACGACCTCGCAGCCGGCAACGGTATTTCCCGAAACTCGGTGATTCGCGAAGGCCAAAAGCTAAAGATTCCTGCCCCCGGCGCTGCCAAGAAGGCTGCACCGAAGGCCTCGTCGACCGCTCCGAAGTCCTCGGGTAGCGCTCCTGCCACTCCAGCCGCTCCCGCTGGCCCAGCGATCGAGCCGCTGAAGATTATCCGCTTCACGACTGAGCCAGCTCCGGCTCCAGCGGTGGATGCGGGTGCCCCGGCTCCCGCCCCAACCAAGTAATCCGCTTCGGTTAGTTCCGCCATCCCCCCCGTGATCATCGCGCCCAAACAGGAGAGCCCCCGTTTTCTCGGGAGTCATGCCTTTTGGATCGCGGTGATTGCGGTGGGGTTGATCGGTTTTGGCCTCGTCAATCAATACAGTGCGGGCATTTCGCTGAGTTCGAAAAATCGGACTGCGGCGTTTGATCGCCAACTGATGTACGTGCCCTTCGCGCTCTTGGCCGGTTGGCTCGCCTTCCGCGTCAACCTCGAGCGCCTCCGCGAGTACCGTTGGTGGATTCTTGGGGCCGCGATGCTCGCCATGGTTGCCGCCCGTATTCCCGGCATCGGTGTGACCGTGAACGGTTCCTGGCGCTGGATCGACTTCGGCTTCTTCCGCCTGCAGGCCTCGGACCTCGGCAAACTCGCCCTCGTCCTCGTTCTTGCTGACATGTTAGCGCGCCTCCAGCGTCATACCATCGACCTGCGGAAGCCGGTCTTTCGTTTGAGTACGCGGGAGCCTTATCTTTTCACCCCATCCGGTTGGTTGGATTGCCGTGAAGGCTTCGTCAAACCCTCGCTCCTCATCGGCTGCATCTGCGTCGGCATCGCGCTGGGGCCGGATCTCGGTACCATCGTGCTTTGTGCTGCGGTCGGCGGAACGATGATGTATATCTCGGGGGTTCGTTGGAAATACATTATTCCGACCTTCGTAATCTGCAGTGGAGGCTTCACGCTTTTGATTCTGAACTGGGGTAACCGCTTCCGCCGGTTCACGTCGTTCATGGATCCGTGGGGTCATCGTGATAACGAAGCTTACCAGCTCTTTGAGGGCATGATCGCTTTCGGAGTCGGTGGCTTGACCGGGAAGGGTGCCGCCAATGGTCTACAAGTTCGCGCCTACCTACCGGAGGCGCACACTGACTTCGTCTTGGCGAACATCGGCGAAGAACATGGCCTCATCGGCACGGTCCTGGTGGCCGTGGCCTACTTAGCGATTTTCTGGTTGGCCTTCCGCGCCATGCAGTTCTCGCACGACCTCTATCGCCTGAATATTTGCTTGGGGGCGACCCTGTTTCTGGTGCTGCAGGCGCTGGTGAATATGGGCGTTGTCACCGGATTGTTACCGACCAAAGGAATTTCGCTACCCTTTCTAAGTTACGGTGGCACGAATCTCGTCATCATGTCCTGCATGGTCGGACTTATCCTGAACTGCATCCGCGAGGCTG
>CAMDWM010000037.1:0-13650 GCA_945878755.1 Akkermansia muciniphila | reverse complement strand
CCGTTGAGCGCCAAGGTCCATTTCCGCACCCTCGTGTTGTCGGATCTCCACCTCGGCACCAAGGACGCCCAAGCCCGCGAGTTACTCGAGGTGCTCCGCGGTATCCGTTGCGACAAGCTCATCCTCAATGGCGACATCGTCGATCTCTGGTCTTTGCAGCGCAAGAATCACTGGGGTCCAGCGCACACCGCCGTCGTCCGTCGCATTCTCAAGATGGCGGAAAAGGATGGGACGCGCGTCGTCTACCTGCGCGGTAACCACGACGACTTTATTCGCCGCTTGATTCCACTGAGCCTCGATCGCATCGAGCTCGCCGAAGAGCACCTGCATGAGACCGCCGATGGAAAGCGCTTCCTCTGCATCCATGGCGACGCCTTCGACACGGTCATGGCGAAGATGCGCTGGTTGGCCGTCATCGGGGACATCAGCTACCAGTTCCTGCTCGACCTGAACCGTTTCTATAACCGCTGGCGCGCCTGGCGCGGCAAGGAGTACTTCTCCCTCTCGCAGGCCATCAAGGGCCGCGTGAAGTCGGCCGTCAGCTTCATCTCGAGCTTCGAAGACCACCTGCAGACCTTGGCCCGTCGGCGGGGCTGCGATGGCGTGATGTGCGGCCACATCCACAAGGCCGAAGACCGCATGATCGGCGAGATGCGCTACCTAAACTCGGGCGATTGGGTCGAGTCCTTGACTGCCATCGTCGAAGAAGCCGATGGTCGCCTCCGCGTCGTGGACCGCGCTGAATTGCGTACTTTGATTGCCGCCCAGCGCGCGGCCTATGAGGCGGGTGCCTATCCCGAAGCGAGCCGCGTGCCGGCCGTTGCCTAATGATCGAAGTCCCGGTCCTCTCTGCGGGGTTTGGCGAAGGCCATAACGCCGCGGCCCGTGCAATCGTCGAGGCCTTGGGTCGGCATCCTTCCGGGGCATTCTCTGGTAAACTGCACGACCTCTTTTTGGACGCCTATGGGGCGGAAAAGGCACGTTCGCAGCGCGACAGCTATATCCGCGTGGCCAATCTCTATCCGCGCCTCTGGGGCTGCCTCTATGGTGCCCTTGACCGCCTACCGCTCGTGCGCGCCTCACTGCCGTTTCTCCGTCCGGTCGAACGCGAGTTAAACCGCCTGCTCGATGTGCAGCAGCCCCCCGTGGTTATTTCAGCCTACCCGCTGTATAATTACATGATGGCCCGTCGGTGGAGTGTCGCCGACCCCGCCCGTTCGCGCCTGATCACGGTCGTTACCGATTCGATTTCCGTGAACCGCGCCTGGCATCGGGCCCATTCGGATTGGTACATCACGCCGAACCAGGCCACGGCCGACGTCATGATTCGCCAAGGCGTGCCCGCGGCCAAGGTCTTGCCGTTTGGGTTTCCCGTGGCTGCCCGCCTGGCCCCACGCTCCTCGGCCGTGGCGGGGGAAGCTCGGCCGCGTGTTTTACTAATGCTTAACCCAGGTAAGCGTGATGCAGTCGAACTCGCCGCCGCACTTTCAACCCTTGGATTGGAGCTCGTCGTGACGGTTGGTAAGGACGCCGATTTCAAAGCGGCCGTCGAGCAAGCCGTCGCTGGTCGGGCCGTAGTACTTGGTTGGACGGACCGCATTCCCGACCTCATGCTTTCGAGTCACTTGGTGATTTCGAAGGCGGGTGGTGCGACGACCCACGAATGCGTGGCGGCCGGTGTCCCGATGGTGATCACGCAGGTCATCCCAGGACAGGAAGCCGGCAACGGTCGGCTCATCACTGAGCATGGTGCGGGCGCCTATGGACTTACCCCGTCCGCCGCTCGGGCGATTGTAGCCTCCGCTTTCGCCAATGATTGGGCCGTGTGGAAGGAATGGAAGCGCAGCGTCGACGGACTCGGCGATGCCCGGGGCGCTGAACGCATCGCGGATCTCGTCGCGAAGTCTATTGGCTCCGCCCAGCCGGTCGTGGTGGCTTCTTAAACGCG
The DNA here is from genome assembly GCA_945878755.1 of Akkermansia muciniphila. Lineage (GTDB taxonomy): Bacteria > Verrucomicrobiota > Verrucomicrobiia > Opitutales > UBA953 > UBA953. The sequence continues at coordinate 11,702 of CAMDWM010000037.1, read as the reverse complement.
CTTCGCGAGAAACTCGACGATGTCGGCTGCCAGCTTCGTGCTGACGCCACCGACTTCGGCCATTTCCTCGGCGGTCGCTTTACGCAGCTTTTGAATACTACCGAAGGCGGCCAGCAGGGCGTCGCGACGCTTGGGCCCTAACCCCGGCATTTCGTCGAGGATGGATTCGCGTAACTTGCGGCTCCGGAGGTCGGCGTTGAAATCGTTGGCGAAGCGGTGCGCCTCGTCGCGGACGCGCATGAGCAGAGCGAGCCCGACGTCATGCCGCGGCAACTTTAGCTCGCGGCCGTCGGGGAAGACGATGGTCTCCTCGCGCTTGGCGAGGCCGATGAGCGGCGGTGGCACGAGGTCGTGTTCTTTGAAGGCCTCCAGCGCGGCGCCCACTTGGCCGAGACCGCCGTCGATGATGACGAGTTCCGGGAAGGCGCGGTGCTCCTCGTGGAGGCGCGTGTAGCGTCTTCCGACCACCTCTTGCATGGAGCGGAAGTCATCGTTGCCTTCGAAGGTCTTGATTTTGAACCGGCGGTAGCCGTTTTTCTCCGCGCGCCCATCGACGAAGCGCACCATGGACGCGACGGCCAGCGTGCCGGAGATATGCGAGATATCAAAACACTCGATGGTGTTCGGCGGTCCGACGAGTTCGAGCCGCGTAGCCAGTTCGGTCAGCGCACTGGATTCATCACGGCGGGGCAGGGGGTTCTCGCGGAGGAAGCGACGCGACTTCTCGCTCGTCCGCGTCAGTGCATCGAGTAAGTCGCGCATTTTCGCTGCCGTCTCGTAGTCACGTTCCTCGGCGGCCTTGCGCATGTCCGCTTCCACTTGGGTGGTCCAGTCGGCGACCTTGCCCTCGAGAAAGTCGCAGGCGAGGCGAACGCGTTCGGCGTAGTCCTCTACCGTGACCTCATTCGGGAATTTTTGAATTTCGGCGCGGGCGTCGTCGAAGAGTCGCCAACGGCCATCGGCCAGGAGGGTGGGGGTCGCTTCGGCGAGGATGATCCCGAACTGCTTGCGCATCTCGGTGAGCGTCCGGCGGACCGCTTGTTGGTGGGGGAACGGCCCGTAGTAGCGGCAGGACTCGGTCGTACGGGCCCGGACGATTCGGAAGCGGGGGATGGGGTCGGCGAGGTCCACCCGGATTTGGGGGAACTGCTTGTCGTCTCGAAAGAGGATATTCCACTTCGGCCGCCAGCGTTTGATGAGCTTGCCTTCCAGCAAAAGGGCCTCCGTTTCGGTGCGGACCTCGTGCCATTCGAGGTCCCGGACCCGTTCCATCATGGCGGCGACTTTGGGGGCGAGCCGGCTGGCGGTCACGAAATAGGAGTCTAGGCGTCGCCGGAGGTCCTTGGCCTTGCCGACATAGACCACCAGCCCAGCGGCGTCTTTCATGAGGTATACCCCGGGAGTGCGAGGGGCGCGGCGCGCCTTCGCTTTGGGCGAAAGTTCTTCCCGATCAGTTTGCATTTTTGAAAGACTCTCTTAATCCTGCTCTTCTGCTCCCGCCCCGCAAATGGAAACCTATATTAATCTCCCACGCCAGGTTCTGGTCCTTAATATTGGGGATGAACTGCTGGACGGACTACGGGAGAATGGGCACCTCGTTTGGCTGGGAGAGCAACTGGCCCGCCGTGGCCTGCCGATTACCCGTTCGATGGTCGTCCGCGATAAAGCCGAAGAGATCGCCGTTACCTTGGCGGCCGCGTGGGGCCAGTATGACCTTATCGTGACGACGGGTGGCATTGGCCCGACGTCCGATGACAAAACGCGCGCTTCCTTGGCGGCGGCCATGGGCGTGAAGTTGCAGCACGTTCCGGCGGCGGAAGTGGCCTTGCGTGAGCGCTTCAGCTTGATCGGCCGCACAGTATCTGCCGCAGACCTGAGTCAATGCGCAGTCCCTGCCGGCGGCGAAAGCCTGCCGAATAGCCGCGGCACCGCCCCGGGCGTCTTCTTCCATCAAGGCCGGACGGCGTTAGTGATGTTGCCGGGTCCCCTCTTAGAACTTCGCCCGATGTTTGAAGCGCAGGTCGTGCCGCGTTTGCGGACCATTGGTTGCGCCTGTCAGGGTGAGGCGTATGTCCAGGTGCGCACTTTCGGTATTGGGGCGGTCCCTTTAGAAGAGAAAGTCCGGCCGTTGCTCGCTCCCGGCATGGTGCTTACCTTTGGCACGCACACCGGCGTGGTCGACGCACGCATCGCCTCTGGGGGCAGCGGTGCCACGCCCGATGACCTTTGCGCCGTCGCCCGTAAAGTGCGTGATATCGTCGGAAACGATTTTGTCTGCACCGGTCATTCCTGCTTGGCGACCATCGTGGTCGAACACCTCCGCTCGCTCGAAAAGACCGTGGCCTTGGCCGAGTCGTGCACCGGTGGCCTCTTGGCGAACGCCTTCACCGACGTTGCCGGGGCCTCCAGAGTCTTCGCTGGTTCGGCGGTCTGCTACAGCAATGACGCGAAGATGAACATCTTGGGTATCCCTGATTCGATTCTCGCCCAGCACGGTGCCGTTTCCGCTGAGTGCGCTGCCGCCATGGCGACCGCGGCCGCGGAGAAATTTGGTTCGGACTACGCTTTGTCTGTAACCGGTTACGCGGGTCCCGGCGGCGGCACCGATGCCGATCCGGTGGGGACCGTCTACATTGGCTACGCCTCGCCGACGGGGGTTTGGTCGCGCCGCGTCCACCTGCCGGGTGACCGAGTCCAAGTGAAGCTTCGCGCCGTGAACACCGCCCTCGACCTCATGCGCCGCAAATTGAACAAGTATCGCGTCGAGGACCTGCTCCACGGCGTTTAACGGTTGGGGGATTAGGTCGGGTGGCCGAGGGCCCACATGATTTCACCGCCGGCCTACTGTGGACAGACTAGGATTGCCACGCAGGGGGAGGGCGGGGACATTGGCGACGGATGCCTGTTTCCCTCGTCATCGTCGCCGGCAAAGACGAATACCTCGTCGAACGGGACGCCCGTGCCTTGTACAATCAGGCCGTTCAGAAGGCTGGGCCAGAAGCGGACAAGGAAATCATCGCTGGCTCCATCACGCGTGTCGACGATGCCCAGGGCATTGAAATCCAGTTTTTGGAATCGGTGAATACGCTCTCGATGTTCGGTGCCGCCAAGGTGGTCTGGTTGCGTAATATCAATTGGATCGCTGACAATGTCCCCTCGCGGTCGGAGGAAGTGAAACTGGCCATGGCCAACGTGCTCGCCGGGGCGGCCGCTTGCGAACGCCCCGTTGCCATCATCCTTTCGTTCACGCCGTATGACGGTCGCCGCAAGGACCTCACTGCTTACAAGGATAAGGCCAACGAGTATATCATTCATGCTTCGGCGGCGAAGAGCCCTTTCTCGAAGGATGACCCGCAGGGCGACATGCAGCTCGGCCTCATCGAGAAGACCTTCCGCGAGGCTGGCGTGAAGTTCGCCCGTGGCGTCCCGGAAGTCATCGTCGGGCGCGTCGGCCAGTCGACCCGCATGGTCCTGATGGAGTCGGAAAAACTCGCCATCTACGCTGGCCCCGGCGGTACCCTTAAAGAGTCTGACGTCCACCTCCTCGTGCCGACTTTCGGCGATGGCGATTTCTTTGAACCCATCGAGGCTTTCGCGGAGCGTGACCTCGTTTGGTCGCTCGAAGCCCTGGACCGTTATTTCTTCAACGAAGATTCCTGTCGGCCGCTGCTGAGTGCTCTGCAGAACCGCCTGCGCCTCCTTATTCAGGTTCGGAGCCTCGCCGACTCGGGGGATTTCCGTGTTTCCGAAGCGGGCTTACCCAAGGGATCGTTTGAAACCGCTTCGATGCGCCATGGCTCCACCTTTGGCTCGGCGGCAAAGTCGTCCGCCAACGTTTTCTCTCAGAACGCTTGGTATATCAGTAATAAGGTCGCCCCGGCCGCGGCCCGCTACTCCTTGGCCGAATTGGTCGATGCCCAACTGGGCTGTGCTGAATGCTTCGATGTCTCCAATTCTGGTGGCGATGAGGAAGTCGCCGTCCGGGCCTTGTTTCTTCGAGCGCTTGCCGTCCGCCGTTAACCCTGCTATAAACATTACTTCCGATGGATCACGATTCCGTTCCTAACGTCCTTGCCGATCGCTACGCCTCCCCGGCGATGAAGGCGATTTGGTCTACCCGCGGCCGCGTCGTCCTCGAGCGCGAATACTGGATTGCGGTGATGAAGGCCCAGCGTGACCTCGGCCTCGATATCCCTGCCGAAGCCATCGCCGCTTACGAGCGCGTCAAGGACCAGGTCGACTTCGAGTCTATCCGCGTCCGCGAGGAAACCACGCGGCACGACGTCAAGGCGCGCATCGACGAGTTCTGTGCTTTGGCCGGTTATCAGCATGTCCACAAGGGACTCACGAGCCGCGACCTCACCGAGTCGGTCGAGCAGCTCCAGGTCTATCGCTCGTTGCAGTTGATCCGCGCGAAGTCCGTGGCCGCCTTGGCCGCCTTGGCGCACCGGGCCGAAGCCGACCGCGACCTCTTGATTGCCGCCCGTACGCATAATGTGGCCGCACAGCCCACCACCGTCGGTAAGCGCTGGGCGATGTTTGGCGAAGAATGCCTCCGTGGCGTTGCACAGGTAGATGCTGCCCTCGGGGCGTTCGCGGCCCGTGGCCTCAAAGGCGCTGTCGGTACGCAGCTCGATCAGCTCACCCTTTTCTCGGGCGACATCGCTAAGGTTGGACAGCTCGAAGAGCACGTGCTCAAGCACCTCGGCATCCCGCACGTCCTCGGCGCCGTTGGCCAAGTCTACCCGCGCTCCATGGACATGGAAGTCGTCGCGGCGCTCCTGTCGGCTGCTTCGGGCCCGTCCTCCTTTGCCAAGACCCTTCGCCTGATGGCCGGCCACGAGCTCGCCAGCGAAGGCTTCCTGCCGGGTCAGGTCGGTTCTTCCGCTATGCCGCACAAGATGAATGCCCGCACCTGCGAGCGTATCAACGGCTTCCATGTGATCCTCCGCGGTTACCTGGCGATGGCGGCTTCGCTCTCGGGCGAACAGTGGAACGAAGGCGACGTCTCTTGCTCGGTCGTCCGCCGCGTGCTCCTGCCGGATAGCTTCTTGGCTACCGATGGCCTCTTTGAAGCCTTCCTGACCGTCTTAGGACAGATGGAAGTTAACGCCTCCGTCGTCGCGCGCGAGTCCCGTCACTATCTGCCGTTCCTCTTGACCACGACTTTCCTCATGGAAGCCGTCAAAGCTGGCGCGGGCCGCGAAGAAGCCCACGAGGCCATCAAGGAACATGCGGTCGCTGTCGCCAAGGACCTCCGGACCGGCAAGGTGGACCGGAACGACCTCGTCGACCGTTTGGCGGCTGACGCTCGCCTCCGTCTGCCTAAGGCCGTCCTCATGGATGCCGTCACCAAGGCTGGGGAACTGACGGGGTCGGCCCAGGCTCAGGTCGGGGCATTCTCCTTGGCCGTGCAGGCTTGGACGAAAAAAGTGCCCGAGTCCCAGCAAATCAAGGCCGGACGTATCCTTTAAGCCGCGTTGAGCGGGCGAGTCGGGGTGGGGCGGGGTTTTCCGTATTGCCAAGGGGCGGGGGGCTTCCCAAAACCCACCTTTCACCTGTTCCCTCCCATGTCTTCCCTCTCTGGTAACCTTCTCGTCGCGCAAAGCGGCGGTCCCACGCCCGTCATCAACGCCAGCCTCGCCGGTGTCATTGCCGAGGCCCTGAACCATGAAGACGAAATCGTCGAGATCCTTGGTGGCCTCAATGGCATCCAAGGCATCCTGCACGAGCAGCTAATCGACCTCGCCGAAGAGTCCCAGCAGACCCTCCGCAACCTCGAGCACACCCCGGGTGCTGCCCTCGGGACCTGCCGCTACAAGGTTAAGAAGCAGGAAGACTTTGACCGCATCCTCCAGGTCTTCGAAGCGCACAACATCCGTTACTTCCACTACATCGGTGGCAACGACTCCCAAGACACTGCGGCGAAGATCGATGCCCTCGCTAAGGAGCGCGGTTATGAACTCCGCGTCATCGGCGTGCCTAAGACGATCGACAACGATTTGCCCCTCACCGACCACTGCCCAGGTTACGGCTCCGTCGCCAAGCACATCGCCCTGACCGTACGCGAAATGTCGCTCGATAACGCTGCCATGGGCCGCAACGACTTCGTTTCCGTCCTTGAAGTCATGGGTCGTAATGCGGGTTGGCTCGCCGCCGCTTCCGTCCTCGCTCAGCGCCAGGACAAGCGCGATGACTCCAAGAACGCCGCTAAGAATACCCACTACAGCTGTTCGGCCCCGCACATCGTGCTCCTGCCGGAAGTTCCGTTCAACGCTGACAACTTCATCCGCCGCGTCGAAGAAGTTTTGAAGACCAACCTACACTGCTTCGTCGTCGTTTCCGAAGGCGTGCAGGACGAGGCCGGTAACTTCCTCGGTGCCGATACCACCAACACCGACGCTTTCGGTCACGCCGTTCTCGGTGGTGCCGGTGAATACCTCCGCACGCTCGTCGAAGAGCGCTTCTCAGGCGTCAAGGCTCGGGCCTCGAAGCTCGGTATCGCTCAGCGCGCCGCTTCCCATAACGCATCCAAGACCGACGTCGAAGAAGCCAAGCTCTGCGGCCGTGAAGCCGTGAAGGCCGCCGTTAAGGGCGAGTCCGGCAAGATGGTCATCATGAGCCGCACAGGAAAGGAACAATATGGTGTCGAAACCCTGCTGGCCCCCCTCGCGGACATCGCCAATGGCGTGAAGGTTTTCCCTGAAAAGTGGATCGGCGAGGACAAGATGTCCATCCACCCGGACTTCGCCCGTTACGCGCTTCCCCTTATTCAAGGTGAATTGCAAATTCCTTATGAACAGGGACTTCCGCGTTACGCTGAACTCTCCAAGAAGCGCGTTCAGCGCCTGCTGGAAGCCTACCCGACGGCCTAAGGCCGCCGTTTAAGGTTTCGGTGTTGCAAGGCCTTCCAGGTGACTGGGAGGCCTTTCTATTGGGTGTTATTACGGATTGCCCAGTAAGGCTTTCGCCTTAGTGTTTATCTTCACCCCCACTTCAATGAATACCCTATTCCGTAGCCTCACGCTCGCGGCCCTCGCCCTCCTCCCGGTTGTTGCTTCCGCTGCTCTTCAGAACGGCAAGGTCCAAGTCGGCATGGTGAAGGGCACCGCAACGCTCTTCGATCCCGCCTCCCAGCAGACCGCCCTCGCTTCGGGTCGCGTCTTCGAGCAAGGCTACCGCGTCGAGACTTCCGCATCGTCGACGGCCGAATTAATTCTCTCCAACGGTTCCACCCTCATCATCAATCCGGAGTCGCTGGTGGAAGTGCGCACTTTCCGTCAGGTTGTTTCGGAACTCATTATCGACGGCGAATACCAGAAGCTGGATAAGGAACCGAGCCCCTCTGTTACCGAGATCGTCGTGACTCGCGGCAAGGTCATCGGCGAAGTCCGTAAACTTAACCCCCAGTCCTCTTACGTCATTAAGACGCCCGTGGGCGTTGCTCGTATCCGCGGCACCATTTACACCGTGCAGTACACGACTACGGGATCCAACGCTGGTAAACTCGTCGTCGGTTGCGTGAAGGGTTCGGTCGAAGCCACCGTCTACGCCGCCAACTCTGGTCCTATCTCGGTTGAACCCGGCAAGCAGGTCAGTGCCACCGCTCCCGCTCAGTCCACCGCCGCCCCGGGCGAAGCCCCAGCTCCTGGCGCCACCCAGCCCGGCGTAACGACGCAACCCGGCACCACGGAAACGGCCCCGGCTGGCTCCGTCTCCATTTCGCTCGCGGATATGGATCGTGCAACCATCAGCTCGATTGGTGCGACCATCGCGGCCTCGACTTCCCTCCCGGCCGCCATCTCCCAAGGCGTCGAAGCCCAGGCCCAACTCGCTCCGACCGCCGAGCAAATCAAGCCTGTCACGATCAGCACCCAGAAGACGGCCTCTTCCGACCCGGCACAACCGAATGCGCCGAAGCCTCCGGTGGCTCCAGCTTCCACCTCCACCGGCGGCGGTAACGCCCTCGACGCGACCATCAGCAAAATCACGGATACCGTGCAGCAAATCGTCGAAAAGCAGCAGCAGCCTAACCCGTCGCCGACGAATTAAGCGGGACACTCGCTCCCTCAGAAAGGCCCGACCCTGTCGGGCCTTTTTTATGGGCGGTCTCCTCCGCTTTCTCCGCTCGCTTTGACCCACGCCCACCGTAACAATTCCCCGCATGTCGTCCGTCGGTAAGTTCATCACGTTCGAAGGAGGCGAAGGGGCAGGGAAGTCCACGCAGGTCGGCCTCCTCGCCGCTCGCTTGGAGGCGTCTGGCCGTCGCGCCCTCAAGCTGCGTGAGCCTGGCGGTACCGCCCTAGGTGAACAGTTGCGCGACGTTCTCAAGAGCCGCGAGACGCTCGACTTGGCGATCTCGACCGAGGCACTTTTATTTGCCGCTTGCCGGGCGCAACTCGTTGGCGAGGTCATCCGCCCGCAATTGCAACAAGGCACCTTTGTTCTTTGTGACCGTTTCATCGATTCCACCGTGGCCTACCAGTCCGGCGGTCGCGGACTCGACCGCGCGCTCATCGTCGCGGCGAATCGTCTCGCCTGCGGTACCGTGCAACCAGACCTAACCGTCCTACTGGACCTCGACCCTTCGCATGGCCTCGGCCGGGCCTCCATCCGCGACCACGGTAAGCACGACCGCTTCGAAGCATTGGGCGAAGATTTCCACCGCAAGGTCAGGGCGGTTTACCACGAACTCGCGGCGGCCGAACCCCAGCGCTTCCTCGTGCTCGACGCGACCCGCGACCCGCAAACCCTTTCCGAGGAGATCTGGCATGAAGTCAGCCGCCGCTTCCTTTGACCTCGAGTCGCTGCCGGCGCTCAAGGTCCTGCTGCGTGCCCGGGCCGAGGGCCGGATGCCGCATGCGGTGCTCCTCACGGGTCCTAATCCGGAACTACTGCAGAAGGTCGCCGACCGGCTGGCTGCGATTCACCTCGAGGTGGCCGACCCGATTGCGCACGCCGATTGCCGCGTCCTGCGTCCAGCCAAGAAATCCCGTCGTATCAATATCGACAACACTTTGGAGGTCGTCACCGACTTACGGCTGACCTCGGTCTCCGCCCATCGCGTCGTCATCGTCCACGAGCCCGACCGCTTCGAGTCGGTCGCCGCGAACGCTTTTCTGAAGACGCTCGAAGAGCCGCCGGCCGGGACGTTGATCATCCTGCAGACGACCAACTACTATCGCGTCTTACCCACGATCCTGAGCCGTTGCCTCCGCTTCCATGTGGGCGGGGCAACGCCCGAATTGACCGATGCCGCTTGGGCCGATTGGTTGCGCGAGTTCGATAAACTGATGGGCCGCTTGGCTGGTGCCGGTACGTCCACGGGCCGTTCGACCGAGGTCGTAATTCCACTCTATGCCTTGTGCGCCCGTTTTGAGGTCCTGCTAGAGCTCTTCGTCGAAGAAGCCTTAAAGGTCGCACCGCCGCCTCCGCCGACGGATCAAGACGAGGACGATGCGGAAATCGCCTACGAGGAGTCGATCCGCCGAGGTATCCGCACCCGTATGTTGGCGGCCCTAGAAGAACGCCTCCGCCTCGTAGGCCGGGCTCATCCGTCGTGTGGCCTCCAAGTAGCCGCAGCGGTCGATCTCCTGGAGCAGGCCCGCATCCGGCTCGAACTCAACTACCACCTCATCTCTGCGCTCGAAGGTTTCTTCCTGCGCACCCTGCGCGCCTTCGCCGCTCGTCCTATCGCCCCAACTTCCTGATATGCGTTTCCTTACCCTGTTGTTCGGTGCGGCTACCTTAATGGCCGGTCCTGATGAAGCCCAGCGCCGTCGACCCGAAGTGGAGCGGGCCATCGCCAAGATGACGCCCACCATCGTCCGGATTGAGGTGATTTCCGAGGACGGCGCTGACGGCCGCATGCTCCGCCAACACTCCGTCGGCTCTGGGGCCATCATCGACGCCGAGGGCCACGTGGTGACCAATTATCACGTCGCTGGCCGCGGGGCCACGTTCGTCTGCCGATTGGCCGATCGCGAAGAATTACCGGCCACTCTGGTCGGTGCTGACGCTATGACTGATGTTGCTGTCATCAAGCTGGACCTCAGCCGCCGCCGTTCCAAGACCCCTTTACCCATCGCGGAGTTTGCGGACTCTGACCGTGTCCGCGTCGGCGATACGGTTCTTTCGATGGGTTGCCCTGCTGGCCTGACGCAATCCGTCACCCTCGGTATCATCGCCAACGACGCCATGGTCATGACGCGTTTCGTGGGGGGCATGAGCCTCGATGGTGAATCCGTCGGGGAACTCGTGCGCTGGTTTGGCCACGATGCGGTTATCTTCGGCGGTAATTCGGGCGGCCCCCTCGTCGACACCGACGGACGGATCGCCGGCATTAACGAAATCGGCGTCGGTAGCCTCGGTGGGGCGATCCCGGCAAACACTGCTAAGGCCGTTGCCGCGGAACTAATCAAGCAGGGCCGCATTACCCGCGGTTGGACTGGGGTCGAAGTGCAGCCCCTCTTGCGCTCGCTCTCGGTCAAGGACGTCCGGGGCGTGCTCGTGCGTGGTGCCTTGGAAGGTTCGCCTGCCGCCGCCGCTGGCTTCCGTCAGGGCGACATCATTACCTCCGTAGCCGGCCAGGAAGTCTCCGCGGACTGCGATGAGAACATGCCAGCTTATCACCGCTTGGTCTCAGCGCTCCGTCCGGGCGTGGCCGTGCCCTTTGTGGTCCGCCGCGGCGATCAAGGGCTCACGCTGACCGTGACGCCGCTGGCGCGCGAAGCGAACGAAGCCCGTGAACTCGAGCTGACAGCGTGGGGGCTCACCGTGCGCAACCTAACGCGGATGAGCGCGCTCTACACCAAGCGACCAGACACCCAGGGCGTCATGGTCGATTCTTTGCGTCCCGGTGGCCCGTCGGCTGAAGCCAAGCCCGCGCTGATGGATGGAGATATTATTTTGACCGTGGCCGGTCGGCCCGTTGCTAACGCTGCGGCTTTACGGCAGGTCTCCCGTGAACTGCTCCAGGATAAGACTGAGCCCGAGCCGGTGCTCGTGGGTTTTGCGCGTGGCAGCTCGCAGATGCTCTCCGTGGTGCGCGTCGGCCCCGAAGTTGACCCGGCCATCGCGCCGCGCGCCCCCAAGCCGTGGGCCGGCGTCTCCACGCAGGTCCTCACTGCGGAAATTGCCAAGGCCCTTAACCTCAAGGGCAAGGCCGGCGTTCGCATCACCCAGGTCTTGCCGAATTCCAATGCCGAGAAGGCTGGCCTCAAGGTCGGTGATCTCTTGGTGAAGCTCGACGGCAAGGTTATCCCAGCGCGTCGGCCGGAGGATTCCGAAGTCTTCGCCGCGTTACTCCGCGAATACCCGGTCGGTACAGATGTCGCCCTCGATGTACTGCGCGATGGTCAGGCGCTGGCGGTCACGCTGCACCTGGCGGAAGTGCCGGCGCCACCATCCGAACTCCCCACCGTCAAGGACGCTCGCTTCGGCTTCTCCGCCCGCCAACTCGGCTATGATGACAAAGTGCAACGTAAGGTCTCGACCGAGACGCAGGGCGTGATTGTCACCAAGGTCGAACGTTCGGGCTGGGCGGACCTCTCGGGCCTCCGTTCGGGCGATATCGTCTACACGATCAACGGGACCCCCGTCACCGATAACCTCACCCTGCGAGCGGCCTTGACCCAGCTCGCCGCCGCTAAGCCGCGCCACGTCGTCTTCCAGGTCCGCCGCTCCATCTCGGGGGCTTACCT
>CAMDWM010000036.1:0-14491 GCA_945878755.1 Akkermansia muciniphila | reverse complement strand
GAGATAGGGCGCGGGAAATGCTTAGGCCACTTGAAGAAAGACTTACCACCGAGGTGACTAAAGATTGAACCCCACAGACCATCCATAGCCATGGGCACGATGGGTACATTCGCCCGGCGCGCGATTAACTCGAAGCCCCGCCGTAACGGCAAGATGCCCCCATTACGCGTCAAACTACCCTCTGGGAAGATGCAGACAATTTCCCCCTCCTTGAGCGCGTCAGCTGACTTCTGGATGGCGTCCTTAGCCTTCGTCTCGTTGACTGGAATCGTCCGCATTATCCGCGTCAACTTGTTGATGATCGGGTTACGCTCGAACCCTTCCCATGAGAGGTAACGAATCGGGCGGGGGCACAGCACGCCCAGCACCACCACGTCGACATACGAAACGTGATTACAAATAATCAAAGCCCCGCCGGTTGCGGGGATATTCGAAAGCCCCCGTACCTCCACGCGATAAAAGACCCGCACGAAGCACCAACAAATCGTCTGCATCAAGCAATAGCCCCACGTCATCGAAGGATGGCGACGCAGGCCTCGCCAAAGGAAGAGTAAGAGGAAAAGGCCAATCGCTAATAGAGCGAGACCGAGCATGAGAAGCAGAAATTGGGGAGCAGTCACCCTTTCCTCGTATCAACCTAAAGCCCATAGCGCAAGAAGCGACCTTTCGGGTTGACCCCTCCCCTCTAGACGTTGCCTTAAAGACCCACCCACATGCGCGACTACGTCCTCAGACGGTTGCTGCTCCTCCCTTTGACCTTCATCGGGATTACTTTCGTTGCGTTCTGCTTTACGCGCTTCGTACCCGGCGGCCCCATCGAGCAAGCCATGGCCGAACGGCAACAGGCTGACCAAAAGCGCGGCAGCGGGAAGGCGCGCCCCACCGGCCCGGCCTCACCCGAGGAGCTGGATAACCTCAAAAGGCGCTATGGTTTCGACCGTCCTCTTGTAGAAGCTTATGCTATCTGGCTTGGCGTTTGGCCGGGCCCCGCCCTCCAGGCCACGGCCCGGCTGGACACTAAGGGCGTCGCCGAACTGGAAGTCGCCGATGAGACCCAGCCAGGTGCCACGGTTAAAATCAAAGTGACCGCCGAGGGCACCGCCTTCACCGTTCGCAATCTGGACGGGTCCCGGCGGGCCAACTGGAAAGCGGAGGCCGCCCCCCTGCCCGACGACCCGGAAAAGGCTGTGCGCATCGTCGCCTACCACCCTTCGCTCTCGGGCGTCCTCCAACTCAACCTCGGCACCTCAACGGAGTCCGATAAGCCAGTTTGGGACGAAATCAAGGCACGCCTACCCCTGTCGCTTTGGTTCGGCTTCTGGACAATGGTCATCGCCTACGGGGTCTCCATCCCTCTCGGCGTCATAAAAGCCCTCCAACGGGACAGCTGGTTCGATACACTGACGTCACAAGCGCTCTTTATCCTCTACTCGGTTCCCGGCTACATCCTCGCCGTGGCCTTGCTGCAAGTCCTCTGTTTCCAACTCGGCTGGTTCCCGACCAAAGGCTTCGCCTGGGATAGCCTGACGTGGGGCGCCCGGCTACAGCACACCGTTCTCCCGCTGACCTGCATGACGATCGGGTCCTTTACCGCGCTCACACTCTTCACGCGCAACGGTCTCCTCGAGAACCTGGGCTCCGACTACGTCCGGACCGCTCGCGCCAAAGGCGTTGGCTTCCGCCGTATTGTCTATGTGCATGCCCTCCGTAATTCCTTAATCCCGATTGCTGCGACGTTTGGACATAATCTTGGCTTCTTCCTAACCGGGTCCTTTCTCATTGAAGTAACTTTCAATATCCCGGGCATGGGCCTACTGGGATTTGATGCCCTTTCGCATCGTAATTTCCCAGTCTTCCTTGGACTGCTCACCCTTTCCAGCCTAGCGATGCTCCTCGGCAACATCGTCTCCGACCTTTGCGTGGCGGCCGCCGACCCACGCATTCGGTTCGACAAAAAAGCATGAACTGGCTCGACCCCATCACCCGGCGCCGCCTCGAGCGTTTCCGCCATCACCGCGCTGGCTGGTGGTCTTTCCTCGTCTTGACCATCCTCACGCTGCTTGCGCTACTCGGCCCCTTACTCGTTGGCAACCGCCCGCTCGCCCTCCAAATCGATGGCCGCTGGCGCTTCCCGGTATTCGCCGGCTTCATCTCAGCGACGGAACTCGGCTACAGTGGCGAAGCCGAACCCAAGTACCGATTACTCGCCAAACAAGTTGCCGCGGACGGACGCGGTTGGGTACTTATGCCGCCCATACCCTTCGCACCCGATGAGGTCAGCGAAGTCATGCCTCCCGTGCACCTAGATGCCAGCGGTAAATGGTGTGGACCTCGCGGCGTCATCGGGGAAAGCCGCATCTTTACGCTCAATCCCGACGGCACCCGCGCCCGCTCCTGGACCATTGTGAATGGCCAGCTCTCCGGCGACGCCAAGGTCATCACCGACGGCACCACCGTAGCCCGGGCTAAGTTCGTCGACGGCAAGGTGGACTTCACTTGGCCGACGGGCACCTCGCTAGATTGGACGCCCCGCGGCGCCCTCTATACGATGATTCCCTCGCCGTGCGCGCCCGGGCAAGATGGGCATTGGCTGGGCACCGATGAATCCGGCCACGACATCCTAGCCCGCCTCTGGGGCGGCTTTCGCCTGCTGCTCCTGGCCGCGGCACTCTACCTACCCGCCGTTTATGCCGTGGGCCTCCTGCTCGGCGCCGCCATGGGCTACTTCGGGGGCCTCTTTGACCTCATCTTGCAGCGCATCATGGAGGTCTGGTCGAACATCCCTTTTCTTTACGCCATCATCTTCCTCGCAAGTATCTTGGAGCCCAGCCTGATCGCCCTCGCCCTCTTACTTGTAGCCTTCTCTTGGATCGGCCTCGCTCAACAGCTGCGGGCATCGGCTTACCAAGTCGCTGCCCGCGATTACGTGAACGCCTCGCGCACGCTAGGCGCCGGACATTTCCGCATCCTCTGGAAGCACATCTTGCCCAACTGCGCCACCGTCATTCTGACCACTCTGCCGTTCACCTTGCACGGACTCGTCTTCTCCCTCTCCGCCCTCGACTACCTCGGCTTTGGCCTCCCGCCCACCGAGCCCTCTTGGGGCGACCTCCTGCGCCAAGGCCGCGAGAACTGGCGGTCATGGTGGATTCTCACACCAGCGCTTTCCTGCCTCGTCGGCCTTATGGTCATGATTAATTCCATCGGCGAAGGCCTTCAGGAAGCCTTCGACATCAAACGCGTCCAGAAATGAAAACACTCTTCACCCTGCTGGTCACCTGTCTCGCGTTCACGTCCGTCTCCGCCGAGACCTTCCGCGACCCGCGTGCCGCCGAATTCTATAAGCAGCACCCCGAATTCTTCCACTTCGCCCAAGCGAGTGATCTCCCGAAGGACCTCGACTGGAAAGACGGCGCCGAGCAGCAGGAATTCGCCGACCCGCGCGCCATCCGTGGGGGCACGCTGCATCAAATGGTTATCACCACGCCGCCGACCCTGCGGCGCGTCGGTGCCAATGCGAACAACGGCTTCCGCGCCGACCTCTACGAGAATAACGATCTCGGCCTCTTAGCCTCGCACCCCAATACCGACGTGCCCATCCCGGGTCTAGCCCTACGCTGGGCGCTCTCGAAGGATGGCCTCACGGCGTACTTCAAACTCGATCCGAATGCCCGCTTTACCGACGGCCAACCCGTGACGGCCGATGACTTCTTTTATTCCTTCTACTTCTTCCGCTCACCCTGGGCCGATGCCGAGTGGTATGCGGACTTCTACACCAAAGAGTTTGGCGGCATCACGCGCTACGATGACCACACCATCGCCGTCCATGCCCCCCGCCTCCGCCCCCGCCAACTGGAGTGGTTAGGTGACCTGCGCCCAACTCCGCGCGAGTTCTTCAAGGACTTCGGCCCCGACTACCTCAAGCGCTACAACGACCGCCAACAGCCAACGACCGGGGCGTATTACGTGCCCGCCGATGGCTTTCGCCGGAATCAATCCATTACGCTCCAACGCGTGCCGCGTTGGTGGGCCGAAGAACGGCGCTTCTACCGCTATCGCTTCAACCCAGATGCGATTCAACACCTGGTCATCCGCGAGATGGACAATGCATACGAATCGCTGATGGCGGGCGAGCTCGACTTCATGCTCATTGGCCTACCGCGCTTCTGGTATGGTGCGAACGAGAAGCCGGCCTACCAACTCGGCTACCTGACGAAGGTTCAGTTCTACAACGACATCCCGCGGCCGCCCTATGGCCTCTACATCAACACCCAGAAGCCCGGCCTCGATGATCGCAACGTGCGCGTCGGGCTGCAGCATGCCACCGACTTCCAAAGGGTCATCGATGGCTTCTACCGCGGGGACTTCGAGCGCCTGAACCAGTTTAGCGAAGGCCTCGGCCAATACACCGATCCCTCCATTCGCGCCCGTCGCTATTCGCCCGAACTCGCCCGCGCCGCCTTCGCTCAGGCTGGCTATACGACCGTTGGGTCCGATGGCATCCTCATGAATGCGGCAGGGCGACGTCTCTCTTTCCGCCTAACCTTCGACACCACCGACCGACGCAAGATGCTGGCTACGCTCATCGAATCCGCCCGCCGTTGCGGCGTCGAGTATATCCCAGAGACCCTTGAACACACCACCATGTACCGGAAAGTCATGGAGAAGAACCATGAGATCTGCTTCTGGGCATGGAGCGTCTCCAGCCGCGTCCCTGCTTTCTGGGAGTCGCACCACTCCGACAACGCACTCGAAAAGCTCCCGGACGGTCGCCGCGTGCCCAAACGTCAGACGAACAATATCACGGGTGTCGATAACCCCGAGCTCTCCAAGCTCATCGACGAATTCCGCGTGGCCACGAAGGAGGATGACATGGTCCGGCTTTCCTTCCGCATCCAGAACATCATGCACGAGGACGCTGACTTCATTCCCGGCTGGCGGGTACCGGGCTACCGTGTTGGTCACTGGAACTGGGTGAAATTCCCCGAGTCCTTCGACGTCCGTGGTGGCGATGAACCCTTGACCTATGGGCTTTACTGGCTCGACCCCGCGGAGCGTGAGAAATCACTGGCCGCCTTCCGTGCTGGCCAAAAACGCGGGGAGCCGAAGTCCGTGGTGCATGATAAGTACCGAGTGAACTGACCGCGGTTCTTCCTTCCCCTCCCCACCCCGAAAGCCTAACGTCACGCCCATGTCCGCCGCTCCCCTCCTGAAAGTCCAGGACCTCGGGGTCACCTTCCGCTCCAGCGGTAAGGAGACCATGGCCTCGGCCAACGTAAGCTTTGAACTCCGCCAAGGTGAAGTCCTCGCTGTCGTGGGCGAATCTGGTTCGGGTAAGTCAGTGTCGGCCTTAGCCCTCACCCGCCTCCTACCCGGCGAACCGACTTGCACCATCACCGGAAAAGCCTGGCTCGATGGCCGCGACCTCCTCGCGCTGGACGAAACCGAGATTTCTAAGGTCCGAGGCAAGGAAATTGCCTACGTCTTCCAGGACCCAGGCACTTCCCTGAATCCCGTCTACACAATTGGCTTTCAGATCGGTGAAGCCGTCCGCATCCACGACCATAGTATCACCGACGTCGACGCGGCCGTGATCAAGGCCCTCGAAGAGGTGCACATCAACGACCCGCGCAAAGTCGCCAACCAGTACCCACACGAGCTATCCGGCGGGATGCAACAGCGTGCCATGATCGCCATGGCCTTGGCTTGCAATCCGCGCATCCTCATTGCCGATGAGCCGACCACGGCTCTCGACGTCACGATTCAGAAAGAGATCATGGACCTACTCGGGCGCCTCCGCAAGGAACGCGGCATGAGTATCCTCCTGATTACGCACAACTTCGGCATCGTCGCCAATTTCGCCGACCATGTACAGGTCATGCGCCACGGCCGCGTGGTCGAAAGCGGCACCGCGGAACATGTGATGAACCATCCGACAGACCCCTACACCAAGGGACTCATTGCCTGTATACCGCGACTCGGACAACGCCGTCACCGCCTAACCACCCTCAACGAGGAACTTTCCCAGTCGTGAGTACCGCCCCTTCCGCCCTCCTCGAAATCCGTAACCTTTCGGTCCATTACCCGGGTCGGGCTAACTGGTTCTTCCAAAGTGCCGAACCCAAGCGGGCCGTTGACGGTATCTCTTTCGTTATTCCGCAAGGTAAGACCGTTGGCCTCGTCGGCGAATCCGGCTCCGGCAAAAGCACCACAGGCAAGGCCATCATCAAACTCGCCCCCCTGACGTCTGGCCAGATTCTCTACCAAGGCGCCGATATCGGCAGCCTAGGTAACGCGGGCTTCCTCCCTTGGCGGAAGAAGATCCAGATGATCTTCCAAGACCCGTATAACTCGCTCAATCCTCGCTCCGACGTGCTCGGAATTCTTTCGGAGCCGCTGGAGATTCACTTCCCAGATATGTCGAAGTCCGAGCGTGAACAGCGCTGTGCCGAGCTCCTCCGCGACGTCAAGTTGCCACCCGAACACCTCCGCCGCCACCCGCACGAGTTCTCCGGCGGCCAACGCCAGCGCATCGGCATCGCCCGGGCGCTTGCCGTCCAACCTGAACTCATCATCTGCGACGAACCCGTCTCGGCGCTGGATGTCTCCGTGCAGGCTGAAGTCGTCAACCTCCTCCAAGACCTGCAGGAAAAACTCGGACTTACCTTCCTCTTTATCGCACACGACCTCGCCGTCGTCGAGCACGTCAGCGACCACATTCTCGTCATGTCAAAGGGACAAATCGTCGAACAAGGCGTGCCCTCCGAAATCCTTAGCAACCCGCAACACGCCTACACCAAGACCCTCCTGGCGGCCGTGCCACGGTTCTGATGTCCACGGAAGTACAGGGCGCGACGGCACCCCAGCTCGACGCCACCACGCGCGGCTTTGGTTGGATGTTGCTGGGCATGGCTGGCTTCACGGCTTGGGACCAATGGGCCATCTGGAGCACCAAGGACGACTACACCTTCGGCTACCTTGTACCGGTGTTCTCGGGCTACGTGCTCTGGGAGCGGTGGGATGACCTCCGCGCATGGCTCGTAGGCAGCCGCTCGACTCCAGGTCCGGCCACCCGACCTTGGCTCCTACGCGTCATCGCTGTCCTGACTTTTGTGGCTCTGTTGACCTTTGCGCTGGGGGCCGCCGCCCGGGCCATCACGGGAACGGGTGTGGTGCCCACGCTGGCCATTGCCTTCGGTTTCGTGGGCACGGCCCTTGGCTGTACTTTCCTCTCAGTGCAAGGGCCGCAGCAGACCGAAGCCACTGGACGCGCCCGGGTCGCCGCCGTCGCCTTGATGCTCTTCCCCGTCGGCGTCTGGCTGATCTCGGGGCCATTCCTTTACCTGATTGATAACCAGATCAAAGGGGAACTCCTGACGAACGTCACCGAGCTCGTCTCTGGCATCCTGCGTGCGACCGGACACACCATCCGGGTCAGCGGTAACACCATCATCTTCGCCAATAACGATGCCGTCGGCGTCGCGGACGCCTGCTCCGGCATTCGGTCATTCTCCGCCTGCGTGTTCGTGGGCGCTTTCCTCGGCGCCATCTTCCTCGAAGGCGAGTTCCTCGGCTCGCTCGTCCGACGCATGGCGATGATTGGGCTCTCGGCCGTTGCCGCCATCGTCCTCAACATCGGGCGCAACACCTACCTGGCTTTCCACGCGATGAACCACGGCTCACGCTCGCTGGACCGTGATTACAGCGGCCTCGAACCAGGCAGCGTCGGCTTTTCTTCCTTGGGCACGGTGCATGATTTCGCAGGTAACGCCGCCATGTTGCTTGCCTTTTTGGTACTGCTCGCCTGCGTTCCTTTGCTCAACCGTCTCGGCCGAAGGCCCGCCTCCCCCGAATGAAGATTCTCCACATCACGCCGGAAATCGCCCCTTGGTCGAAGGCTGGCGGATTAGGGGACGCTACGTCCGCCCTGGCGAAAAACCTCGCCGCCCTCGGCCATGAGGTCCGCGTGGCTACCCCGCTTTACGGCTCCGTTCCAGGACGTGAGCAGATGGGGACCGTACTGGACTCCCTTAAAGTCGATGTCGGCGGCGACCCCGCCAAAGCCGCCTGCCGCGTGCGATCGGTTGACCTCGCTCCGACGGCGCAAGTGTGGTTTATCGAACACGACGATTACTACGGGGCCCGTGAAATCTACCCGGCCCGTGAAGATACCGGTGAACGGGCCGCCTTCTTCGGACGCGCTGCCCTCGATGCGTGCCTCCAGCTGGGCTGGATTCCCGACGTCATTCATTGCCACGATTGGACAACGGGGCTGATCCCGGTTCTTCTCAATACGACCCTAAAGTCTTCGCCACTCGGACGCTGTGCAACGGTGCTTTCCATCCACAACCTGCAACATCAAGGGCTACTGAGCCGTCGCATCCTGGCCTTCTTACGCTTACCCGAATGGCTCTTTAAACCCGAGGAACTCGAATGCCTCGGCGGCGTGAACTTTCTCAAGGGGGGCATCCTCCACGCTAACCGCATCATCACCGTTAGCGCAACGTACGCCCAAGAAATCCTTACACCCGCCTTCGGGTTCGGCCTGCAGGACATCATCCTACGTCGCCAAGGCCACCTCGACGGCATCCTGAACGGCGTCGACCTCGACGAATGGGATGCACAGAAGGATAAGCATTTGGCGAAAAACTTCAGTGCGCAGGACCTCGCTGGTAAACGCGCCTGCAAAGTTGACCTCCAGAAACAGTTCAAACTGGCGGACGACTCCCAAGCCCCGCTCATCGGCGTGATCTCCCGCCTCTGGGACCAAAAGGGTCTCGATCTCGCGGTACAGGCTCTACCCAAGTTCCTGCGCGCGGGTCGGTTGCAGTTCGTATTACTCGGGAGCGGCGACAGTTGGCTCGAACAAGAATTCCGGCGCCTGGCCGACAACTTCCCCGGACGCGTCGGTATTCGCATCGGGTATGACCAGGCGCTCTCGCACCGCATCGAAGCCGGTTGCGACTTCTTCCTGATGCCGAGCCGGTTCGAACCTTGCGGACTCAACCAGATGTATTCGATGGCTTACGGCACTCTGCCCATCGTCCGTGCCACCGGCGGACTCGCCGACACCGTCCGTCACTGGAATGCCACCACCCAGCAAGGCACCGGCATCGTCTTCCAGCACGCAGACGTGGGGGCCGTCGAATGGGCCATCGAGCAGGCCTTAGCGCTCTACGCGCGACCCGAAGACTTTATCTCCGCCCAAAAACAGGCGATGCGTGAAGAGTTTAGTTGGCGTAAATCTGCCCAAGCCCACGTGGCGTGTTACGAAAAGGCCTTGCAGCAACGATAATTGGCTAACTTTTGGCATATCTGCCTATAATTTAGCAGGTCCCAACGGATTTGTGTCAAAAAAGCGTCTGATTATTCTAGATCACGGCGGTCTGACGAACTTTGGCACAGGTTGAGCATAAGGCTAGGTGCTATGAAACACACCTCCCTCCTGTCACTCCTCACCCTCACCGCTGCCTCGGCCATGGCCCAGTCAGCAGCTCCGGCCCCGGCGCTTACCACGTCGGGTAACCTAGCCTACACCACCGACTACGTCTTCCGCGGCATCACGCAGAACGGCGGCAAGACTGCCATCCAGGGCGGCTTCGACGTCGCGCACACCTCTGGCCTCTCGGCTGGTGTTTGGGCTTCGAACGTCAACTGGACTGGCACCACCCTCGAAGTCGATGCGTATGCCGCCTACGGCTTTAGCCTCACGAAGGACATCACCGCCTCCGTCGGCTACATCGGCTACATCTACGAAGGTAACTCCTCGCTCAACACCAGCGAACTGAACGTCTCGGCGTCGGCCTACGGCCTCACCGCTAAGATCTCCTACGCCACGACCGACTACTTCGGTATCGTTGGTTCCGGCACCAAGTACTACGAGCTGAACTACGCCTACGACGTCGCTGCGGTAAAGGGTCTCTCCCTCGCGCTCCACTACGGAATCACCGACGGCAAGAACGCTGCCTCGACCGACAAGGACTACTCCATCGCGCTGTCCTACCCAGTCGCCGGCTTCACGGGCACCCTGGCCTTCTCCAACGGTAGCGGCTCTTACGCTGGCACCTACGATGGCATCACGGCCGTCACGCTGAAGAAGACCTTCTAATAGGGTTAACTCTTAGGATATCGCATAGCCCAGGGGCGTCTTCCGCAAGGAAGACGCCCCTTTCTCTTTGTAGGGTTGAAAAACGGCCGATTTGGATAATGGTGGGCTTTCCGATGATCGAGTCCGCCCGCAAACCCGACTGGCTCCGCGCCAAGCTTCCCTCCGGTCCCGACTACCTCGAGACGCGGAAGAACGTCGACGAACACAAGCTGCACACGGTCTGCCAGTCCGCGCAGTGCCCTAATATGGGTGAATGTTGGTCCCGCGGCAGTGCGACCGTGATGATTCTCGGCAACGTCTGCACCCGTTCCTGCACCTTCTGTGCCGTCCTGTCCGGCCGCCCCAGCGAACTCGACCTCGGTGAACCCGCCCGCGTCGCCGAGTCTATCTCGCTGATGAACTTGAAGCATGTCGTCATCACATCGGTCGCCCGCGACGACCTTAAGGACGGCGGGGCTTCCGTTTGGGCCGCCACGGTGCGCGCCACCCGCCACCGCTGCCCCCAGACCACGATTGAAGTCCTCCCCGCCGACTTCCGTGGCGAACAAGAACACCTCGACACCTTGCTCGACGCGAAGCCCGACATCCTTAATCACAACTTGGAGACGGTCGAACGTCTTCAACGTCCGGTCCGCAAAACCGCGCGCTATGAACGTTCCTTCTGGGTCCTTAAGCACGCCAAGTCCCGCGGCTTCATCACCAAGACCGGCCTCATGCTCGGCATCGGCGAACAAAAAGACGAAGTCGCTCAACTGATTAAGGACATCGCCGCCGCGCAGGTGGACATTCTCACGATTGGCCAATACCTTTCGCCGAGTAAGGAACACGCCCCCATCGACCGCTGGGTTCATCCCGATGAATTTGCGGAATGGAAGACCTTCGCACTGGCCGCTGGGGTTAAGCATGTGGAATCAGGTCCGCTCGTTCGCTCGTCCTACCGAGCCGACGAACAAGTCGTGAAGTTTGACCTCCTCGCCCGTCGCTCCGCACCGACCTCCTAACCTGTGGACGGCCTGCCTCCTGTCGACTTCCGGGCCGAACTGAACGCGGAACAGTACGCGGCAGTGACCTCTCCGCCGGGCCCGGCCCTCGTCTTGGCTGGCGCCGGTTCTGGCAAGACGCGCACGCTGACCTACCGCGTGGCGTGGCTCCTCCACCAAGGCGCCAAGCCCTGGGACATCTTGCTGCTGACCTTCACCAACAAGTCGGCCAAGGAAATGCTCGAACGCGTCGAGGACCTCACCGGCATCCCGCGTGGGCAGTTCTGGGGCGGCACCTTCCACTCGATCGGCCAACGCATCCTGCGCCGCAACGCTTTGGCCGCAGGCCGTTCGCCCGACTTCACCATCCTCGACCAAAAGGAGTCGGAACACCTCTTCTCGGAAATCGTCAAGGCCAGCGACGGGGCGTTTATCAAAGATAAGACCAACCCCAAGGCTGGGGTCATCCTCGATGCCTACTCCCACTCCCGTAATACGCTCCGGCCCGTGGCTGAGGTCATCAGCGAGCGTTTGGACTGGATGAAGGGCGGGCCCGAAAAGCTGGTCGGTTTTTGCGATGCTTATGAGGCCGCGAAGAAGGAACGTAACGTCTGTGACTTCGATGACTTGCTCGTCCTCTGGCTGCGCGTGCTCGAGAACGACCCCGCCGCGCTGGAACACTACCGCCGCCGCTTCCAGCACTTACTGATCGACGAGTTTCAGGACACCAACCGCCTGCAGAGTCGCATCATCGACCTCCTTGGTTCGCACCACCAAATCATGGCCGTCGGCGACGATGCGCAGTGTATCTACACGTGGCGCGGGGCCGACTGGGAAAACATCGTGGCCTTCCCTTCCCGTCACCCGGGGACGCAGATTCATACCATCGATACGAATTATCGTTCGACGCCGGAGATTCTCGCCTTCGCCAACGAAATCCTCAGCCACCGGCCGCGCATCGAAGGCTTCGATCGCCGTCTCAAGGCTGTGCGCCCTGGCGGCCAGCCCCCAACGGTCTTCACCATCGGTGATACGTCGCAGCAGGCCAAACTGATTGGCCGCAAGATCATCCAGTTGCACAACGAAGGCCATCCGCTGGCCGACATCCACGTGCTTTACCGAGCCCATTACCAATCGCTCGAGCTCCAGATGGAACTGAACGCCTTGGGCATCCCCTTCGTCATCACCAGCGGCCACAAGTTCTTCGACCTCATTCACGTCAAGGATGTGCTCGCCCACCTGCGCTTCATCCAGAACCCGCAAGACCAGGTGGCCCTATCCCGCCTGCTCTGCCTGTTGCCTAAGGTGGGTCCGGTCGCCGCCGATAAAATTACCCGCGCCGCGAAGGAAGTCGAAGCAGCGCAAGGCCGTGGCATGGTCCGTGCACTCCGCGATTCGGCGGTACTCAAGAAGGTACCGGAATCCGCGAAGGATGATTTCAACGACCTGACTATCACGCTCGAGGACATGCTCGAGGGCATCGAAGCCGCCCGCCAGAAGCCCGTCCCCACGAACCCGGCGGCCGACCTCTTCACTGCCGCCCGCGACCGCTCCGACGAAAAAGTTGCCCGCACGCCCGCCGAGACCACGCGCGTGTGCATCGAGGGTTGGTATGGCTCGCACCTCAAGACGCTCTTCCCGGACTGGAAAGATCGCGAACAGGATCTCACTGGCTTGATTGGGTTTGCCGCGAAGTTCGAAGAACTCACTGACCTCGTCGCGCAAGTCGTGCTGCTCAATGGCGAATCCTCGGACAAAAAACCTGAGCCCGACCAGGATATGCTCCGCCTGACGACCATTCACCAGTCCAAGGGTTTGGAGTTCCCCATCGTCTTCCTGCTCGGCGTCGCGGACGGCCTCCTCCCCCTGACCCGTGCCATCGATGACGGCGACGTCGAGGAAGAGCGTCGCCTCTTCTACGTCGCCTGCACCCGGGCCGAAAACTTACTCTACCTCTTCGCCCCACGCTTCGCGGTTTCAGGCGAGGGTTACCGCCCACTCGACCCTTGCCGTTTCCTTGAGGAAATGAGCCCAGATTGTTACGAATTGGCCGATTATGCCCACCGTCGGCTCTAGGCCGGCGCCCCCGTTATGACAGCTCAAACCGGGGTAGTGGCTTGCCATTGCCAAGGTCGGGCTTTTATGACTCAAACCAATCTTTATTAGCCACCATCATGCCTAAGGTACTCGTCGCCGACAAAATTTCCGCCACCGGGGTCGCCCTCCTCAAAGCCCAGCCGGGTTATGAGGTCGTCGAAGCCTATGGCTCGACCCCCGAGAAGGTCCTCGCCCTCGTCGCCGACGTGGACGCCATCTTGGTCCGTTCTGAGACCCAGATCACTCGCGAAGTCCTCGCCGCCGCCCCGCGCCTCGTTTGCGTCGGCCGTGCCGGTGTGGGCGTCGACAACATCGACGTCGATGCCGCCACCGAGCGGGGTGTCATCGTGATGAACACCCCTTCGGGTAACACCATCGCGACCGCTGAGCTGACGTTCACGCACCTGCTCTCCCTAGCCCGCCCCGTACCCGAAGCCGTGCAGTCGATGCGCGAAGGCAAGTGGGACCGCAAGACCCTCTCTGGCACCGAACTCTTCGGTAAGCACCTCGGCATCCTCGGCCTTGGCCGCATCGGCGCCGAAGTCGCCAAGCGTGCCAACGCTTTCGGCATGAAGGTGCTCGCTTACGATCCGTACCTCACCGAAGCCCGCGCCAAGGCCCTTGGTGTGACGATGTCGACCCTCGACGAAGTGTTCGTGCTTTCCGAGTACATCACTGTCCACATGCCGCTGACCCCACAGACGGAAGGCATCGTCAACGCTGCGGCGTTCGCCAAGATGAAGAAGGGCGTGAAGATTGTGAACTGTGCTCGTGGCGGGATCGTCGACGAAGCCGCCCTCGTTGCGGCGCTCGCTTCCGGCCAGTGTGGCGGTTGCGGATTCGACGTGTTCGTCGATGAGCCGATGGCCAAAGATCACCCGCTGCGGGCCTTCCCGAAGGCCCACCTCTCCCCGCACCTCGGCGCCTCGACGGCTGAAGCCCAGGAAAACGTCGGCGTCGAAGTCGCGGAAGCCGCCATCATGGTGCTCAGCGGCGGTTCGCCCGCCAACGCGGTTAACCTGCCCTCCATTGACTCGCAGACGCTCTCGAATATCCGCCCGTTCTTGGCCCTCGCCGAAAAGCTGGGTGCCATCGCCCGTCAGCTGGCTGCCCCGGGCCGAGTCGAAGCGCTGCGCCTGACTACCTTCGGAACGGGCTCCGACCAAGGAGCTGACGCCATCGCCCGCTCCATCCAGCGTGGTTACCTCCGCAGCATCGTGGAAGGCGTCAATGACGTCAACGCCCCGAGCAAGCTCAAGGCCCTCGGCGTCGAAGTGCAGACCATCCGCTCCTCGGCTGAAGCTGA
>CAMDWM010000035.1:0-14699 GCA_945878755.1 Akkermansia muciniphila | reverse complement strand
GGGGCTGTTTCCATCGACTCAGCGGACGCCGGCTCGACCTCTTCGAGTAGCGGGTTCGCCGCCATTTCATCGGCGATTTCACGCAACAACTCGGCGGCGGGGACCTGCAAAATGCGCAAAGACTGACGGAGCTGGGGCGTCAGGACGAGCCCGTGCACCTGCTTCTGCGATTGATTGATACCTGGATTGGCCATTAACCCCTACAAGTAAAGATATCTGCGGGTAATTTGCAAAGGGGAAGCACTCCCCCTATCGGCTTGCCTCGGAGCCCCCAGCAATTACCCTCTTGAAGGCCCTAAACCCCTAGGCCACAACGCCCTCATGCGTCAATTTGCCCTTTTTATCGATAACGAGGTCCGCGGCCCGCTCAGCGAGTACGAGATCCAAGACCTCATCAACGCCGGCACGGTCCATGCCGAGACGCAATGCGCCCCCGCTGGCTCGGTCGAATGGGAACCGCTGAGCAAACATTTTACTTTCGGTAGTAGCATCAAACTCAACAAGAAGGTTGAGAAGAGTGAAGCCGAAGCGGCGGTCGACGCCAATCGTCTCGATGTCGATGTGCGCCGCAAGCTACTGATGTATGGCCTCGCCGACTCGGCGACGGTGGACCAAATCTCCCAGGCCCAAGCCGAAATCGTCCTCGCCGGCCACGAAGCCGACCTGCGAGTCAAGATCACCGCCCACCGTACGGTCGGACTCTCGGCCTTCGTCGTCGCCCTCGCCCTTGCCGCCTACGTGGGTTCATTGACGGATATTGGGGGCAGCCTCCTCGGTAAGGGTGCCGCTAAGTTCGCCAAAGATGACCCGAAGGCGCCGGATAATCAAAAGCGCTTCGACTCCGATGTGAAGCGCTTCGAAGAGATCCAGGCCCAAGCCCAACTCGCGAACTTCCAGCGTCCGACCGGGGGCCAACTGCTCCGTCCGATCCTGCTCAATCGCCTACGCATCCCGGAAAACCAAGGCTTCAAGGTCTCCGGTGCCGTCGACACCGCCCCACTCAGCAATCTCCTTACGAAGTGGAACATCAAGCTCGACGACGTCCTGAAGGTCTACATTTTGAGCACTCCGATCCCTGCCGACATCCAGCAGAAGGTCACGGAGCAGGCCGCCGTCCTCGACACGGTGCTGTCGCCGATGCTGGACGAGACTTCCTTCGATAAGCTTCGCTCCGAGGTCGTTGCCAGTTTCCCTATCGATGCCGCGCTGGAATCGGCCCGCTTGAAGGGTGAAATGGAACAGATGAAGTTGACTGAACTGAAGACGGCCATCGACCGCGTCGAGTTCCGCGCCCGCGAAGCCGAGAAGGTCAACAATACCAAGTGGGCCGGCGAGCTCCGCACCTTCGCCGGCAAGCTGCGCGACCTACAGAATCGCATCCGGATTAACGTTGACCCGAACGCCCGTAAGAAGGTCTGGAGCGAATTCAATTCCGGCATGGGTGCCGAGCTTGGGGCGTGGGTCCTTTCTTCCAACGCCAAAGAAATCGTGGTCGACCAGAACGGCAACTTCCTCGTCCCCGAAAACGGCAAACTCGAAGCCGACGTCGCCCCGACCCGCCTGCTGGTGACGGCCCAGATTAACGGCGACACGGTCTACCTGGCCTGGGGCTCGAAGTTCCTCGCCTGTCGTGACCTCCGCTCCGAAGAGATCCCCAAGGACACTTTCCTCACCCGCGAACAGTACAAGGTCCTCGATAGGCCCGTGGCGGGAAACCGCCGTCATTACGTTCGCTACCGCGTCGGGGATAAGGAAATCTCCGCGAATCGCTTCTCCCCGAAGTGGTACTTCTTTGTCGTCGCTCGGGATAAGGACACCGACCCACTCATCGTGATGGTCGACGCCGAAACGCACGATAAATTCCCCGTCGGTAGCGTTGTCCCAACGGAGATTCTCGAGAAGTGTGAATCCTTCCCGCGCTTGACGGAATCGCCCGCGCCGGCTCCGCTGCTCGCGGCCGAATAAACCCAAAGCGCCCGCTTAGTTGCGAGGCACGTAGCAGTCCGGCTGCGAACACTCGCCGAGCTTGCTATCGCTGAGGCGCGTGGCCTTGCCCGTCTTCGTATCAACAATCGAAATCCACGATTGCGAGTTCAGCGACTGCGTGGCGACGACATGGCGTCCGTCCGCACACCATGAGCTGCGCGAAAAATTCATGCCCGAAGTCGCCGGCACTGGCGTGATGGTCCCAGCCTGGAGGTCGGCGACGGCCAAGTGTAAGCCCCCGGACTGGAAAGTGAAAGCGATGAGGCTCGTTTCTACAGGATTCCAGCGCGGCTCCGCAGCGTAACCATAGCCCGTAGACAGGCGCGACAGGCCACCCCCTGCGAGGGAGGAAATATAGATTCCCGGGCGATTAGTCGGTCCACTGGTGAGCACGAGGCGCGTGCCGTCCGGCGACCACGAGGGGTCCGCATCGATGTCCGGCGTGGCGACCACGACGCGCGCGCCCGAACCATCGGCACTAGCAACGTAGACATCCATGTTGCTCCGATTCGAGGAGGCAAAGGCCAAGCGTCCATCCGGACCCGAACTGGCCGCTCCGAGGGCGCCGCGCACGTTGGTGACGACGCCACGGGGATTGCCGATACCGTTCGTGGAATAGATCTCCGGGAAGCCAGTCATCGCCGAAGTGATGAAGGTCAGGCGTGTGCCGTCAGGATTCCAGCGGGGCGAGTGGCTGGTATTACGCAGGTTCGTGATGCGCGAGGTCTTCGAGTGCACGAGGTTCGTGGTGTAGATCTCCTGGTTACCGGTGAACTTAGAGACAAAGGCGACCTTGGTCGCCGCGAAGAGCGGCTTCAGCTTCCAAGCCCGCCCCAGGCCAACGACGGCGGCGTCGGCGACACGTAAGGCGAGGTCATCTTGATCGCGCGCTTCAATCGTGGTTTGAAAAGCAAAGCTGGGGTGATCACAGGCGACCACGACCGTGGTCCCCGTCCGACCAATGGTGACGCGGACCGAAGAGTTAGTGCGGACGCTGAAAGCGCCGTGGGCACTCAAGGCGAAAGTAACCAGCTGATTAATGGTGGCGTCATCGCTCACCACGGTCACCGGCACGATTCCCTGCTTCATTAAGGCATCGATGCTGTCGTTGACGACGACGCGATTCTGAGCGGAGGCCGGAAGGAGGCCCAAGGCCAAGAGAGAAAGGAGCCCCAGCGAGCGACGGATGAACTTCATGGATAGTAAGAGCGATAGCAGTTTGACCTAAGGTGGGGCGGGACTTCAATCCTCCTCATGCCGCTCGATAAGGATTCCGTCCAAAAGGCCCTCGGCCAAGTCCGCTACCCGGGCTTCAGCCGTGATATCGTCTCCTTCGGCCTGCTGCGCGGGATTGAGGTCACCCCCGAGGGGAAGGTGACGGTCGGCCTAGCCGTGACGACGGCGGACCCCAAGATCCCCAAGCAGCTCTACGCTGAAATCGAAGCCGTGCTCAAGGCCGCCGGGGCCGTAGACCCCGAGATCGCCATCACGGTCACGGTCCCCAAGGCCGCCCCCGGCGCCGCCGCCGAGATCAAGCTGCCCGCGAACGCCGGCGTGGGCCAGGTGAAGCACATCGTCGCCATCGCCAGCGGCAAAGGCGGGGTCGGTAAGTCGACCTTCGCAGTCAACCTCGCCTGCGCCCTCGCCCGTTCCCTCACCGAGCAGGGTCGTCCCAACCGCGTCGGGCTGATGGATTGCGACATCTACGGCCCATCGGTCCCCCTCATGATCGGCATCAACGCCCGCCCAGAAATGGAAGGCGAGGTACTCCTACCAGTGGAGAACTTCGGGGTGAAGGTCATGTCCATGGGACTGCTCATCGAAGCCGATGCCCCGGTGGTCTGGCGCGGGCCGATGATTATGAAAACGATTTCCCAGTTCGCGACCAACGTCCGCTGGGGCGAACTGGACGTATTACTGATCGACCTCCCCCCCGGCACTGGCGACGCCCAGCTATCCATCGCCCAAGCCATGGCCTTGAGCGGGGCCGTCATCGTGACCACCCCGCAGACGGCTGCAGTCGCCGTCGCCCTCCGCGGGGCGGCGATGTTCGAGAAGGTGGGCGTGCCCATCCTCGGGGTCGCCGAAAATATGAGCCACTTCGAGGGTCCCGACGGCCAACGGCAATACCTGTTCGGCCAAGGCGGCGGCCTGAAGGTGGCCACGGCACTCCATACCGAGCTACTCGGCGAAGTCCCGCTCGACCCAGCCGTCCGCCAAGGGGGCGACCACGGAATCCCCGTCGTCATCAGCCACCCCGACAGCAACGCCGCCCGCGTCTTCAAGTCGGTCGCGCTGACGGTCTTGCGAAAACTCGTCCCCATTTCGTGACAAGTTCGTGACGACTGGCTTGCCAAACCCACCTAAACGCTATTAACTAAGATAAGAATGAAGGAAGAAACGATACCGCACGAAGACGCCGATTTGGCGGCGCGGTCATCGCTTTACGCCGAATTCCTCGCCGAACGCGAAGAGATCCTGCGGCACAAATGGATTGAGTCCGAAAAGGCCGGCCAAGACATTGGCTTCGAACGAGCGATGATTGACTGGAAGCGTCACCATCGGGCCCGCTGGCGCTCCCAGCGACGCGTCGGCCAAGCCGGTTAAGGCCCACCCACTGGGCTTAAAAGCAGAAGGCCGATGCGGATGCATCGGCCTTTGGTCTTTACAGGGAAAGAGAGGGGTTAGCCCTTGATTTCCTTATGCAGCGTGTGGCGGCGGAGGGAGGGGTTGTACTTCTTCAGCTCAACTTTCTCCTGGGTAAGTTTCTTGTTACGAGTGGTCATGTAACGGGAGGGGTTCTTACCTTCCTTACGGGCTTCGGTGCACTCGATGATAATGGTTTCGCGGGCCATGGTTTTGGGTGTGGTGAAGGGTCAGACTTGGGGGGTGAAAGGGGGTGGAGCAAGCCCGAAAACAAGTCGGGCGGCCAAATTGGCCGCCCGTGCTTGGGTTTGAGACCTTGCGAGGTCAGATCAACCCCACAAACGCTTCTTATGGCGAGAATCCTTCGAGCGCTTACGGCGCTTATGCTTGTTCATCTTCAGACGACGCTTTTTCTTGAGGCTTCCCATAGTTTGGTTGGTGGCTGGCATCTAGGCGAGGGGTTAGCCCGCAGTAAAGCCGAAACTACGCTGAAATGCGGGTATCGCAAAACCAGGTTCCAACCCCCCAT
Source organism: Akkermansia muciniphila (assembly GCA_945878755.1). Taxonomy (GTDB): domain Bacteria; phylum Verrucomicrobiota; class Verrucomicrobiia; order Opitutales; family UBA953; genus UBA953. Next base: position 9,538 of record CAMDWM010000035.1, on the reverse strand, counting down.
TGCTGGATTAAGGCCTGCCTAATGGATTCCGACTCGGCTCCATCGGTGTAAAACGCAAAACAGGCACTCCCACTCCCAGTCAGCCGGAAGACAACCCCCATGGTCTGCGAGAGGGCTTCTAAAGCGGTCGGTAAGGCGAGGTATTTCCCAAAAACAGGCTCAGCTAAGGTATTCCCCAGCGAAGAGGGGTCGCGCACCGGCTGGGCCAGCCACTCGGCGAGGGCCACGTCCGCCGTGGCGGCATCCACATAAGTAGCCGCCTTCACCAAGAGCCCGTACGCTTCAGGGGTCGGGACGCTAAACGGGGGTTTAGCCACCAAAACCCTCCGACCAGCCAACGCTTCGCGGGCCGTGGCCGGTATCGATTCGAGGCGCTCTCCGCGGCCGCGCATCACCGCGGGTTGTCCGCGCACAAAATAGGGACAGTCCGAACCGATTTCCGCCGCGATGACTTCCAAGGCGGCAAGGCCCAAGGGCTGCGCCACTGTGCGATCGAGAATACGTAAAGCGGCCGCCGCATCCGAACTGCCCCCGCCCAAGCCAGCACCACTCGGGATCCGCTTGCGTAAATGAAAATGACCAGACGCAACTTCCGGGCGATGGCGACAATAAGCTTCCGCTGCTTTGAGTACGAGGTTCGTGCCGTCGACCGGCAAACTGGCATCGTCACAGGTCAAGCGCCAGGCACCACCGGGCGTGAATTCCAAGGTGTCCGCGAGTTCCAACGACGCGACTAAACTGATGAGTTCATGAAAGCCATCCGCGCGCCGACCGGTAATGGCGAGCGAGAGGTTGAGTTTAGCGGGAGCGGTTTCGGAAAGCATGGATTAAGCCCGTGGATGGGCCTTGCGGTGCACGTCACGGAGTTTCGAGACAGTGAGGTGCGTGTAGATTTGCGTCGTCGAAAGCGAGGCGTGGCCGAGTTGTTCCTGGACGAGACGGAGGTCCGCACCGTTCGCCAAGAGGTGCGTGGCGCAAGCGTGCCGAAGCTTGTGCGGGGTCAGGTCCGCCGGTAGCCCCGCCACCGCGAGCTTACGCTTCAACATGAGCTGGACAGCGCGCGGATACATCGACCCGCCGCGCGGAGCCAAGAGCAGTGGTTCGCCCCGCACAGGCTGCCCACGCAAGGCCAAGTAAGTCCGCACCGCGGCCAAAGCGGTTTCGCCGACCGGCACTACCCGTTCCTTCGAGCCCTTCCCCATCAGCCGCACGAGGCCAGATGAGAGGTCCAAGTCGCCGCCGTTGATGCCGCAGAGTTCGGACACGCGCAGGCCACCCCCATAGAGTAACTCTAAGACCGCTTGGTCGCGCGCCTCCACCGTCGGGGTCTGTTCTTCCAGTGAACCCGCCTCCAATAGAGCTTCGGCCTGCGGCTCAGTCAGGAACTTCGGCAAAGAGCGCGGTAACTTCGGCAAGACGAGCCCCGCTGCAGGCGTCGAGGTGATGCCACCACGCTCCCGAAGGTCCGCCAAGAATGCGCGTAAGGCCGAAACCTGATTATGCACCGAAGTGCGTTGATGCGTCTGCTGACGTTCAATGACGAAGTCGCGGAGGTTACGCGCCGTCAGCCGCGACCAGTCGCCATCCCAACCGCCGTTGGACTTCATCCACAGCGCAAAGCCCTTAAGCGAACGGCCATAGGTCAGGCACGTGCGCGGAGCGAGCCGGCGACTGGCCAGCTGGCGGATCAGGTAGTCGGAGACTTGCTTAAAGCCCGGCCAATCGGTCGGTTCCCCGTCGTCGTCAGACTGGACGGGGCTTGGCTTCACGCCTGAGGCTTTTTGCCGTGTTCGGCGCGCACCGTGATGCCAATACCACCACGGACACCAAAGGCGCCAGTGACTTCACACCAGATGGGGTCAACGGCCGCAACGAGATCGTCGAGGATCTTGTTCGTGAGGTGCTCATGGAACATGCCCTGCTGGCGGTAACTCCAATAATAAAGTTTCAGCGACTTGGACTCGACGATACGCGGACCAGGCACGTAGCGAATCGTGATCTTAGCGAAGTCGGGCTGGCCCGTGGCCGGGCAGAGGCAGGTGAACTCGTCCGTCGAGAGCTCGACGGTGTAGTTCCGGCCGGCATTGCGGTTCGGGAAGGTCTCCAGCGTCTGCTGGGGCTTGTTTTGGGTGTTCCCGAGGTGGGAAAGCCCGGTGAGGTCTTGAGGCTGCGTGGCCATGAGCCTCAAGGGAAGCAGAGCCTGCCCCAGTGTCCAGCGGAGAAGCAGGAAAGAGGTCCGAAGGGGGTGAAACCGGCTTGCCTAGGCGGGCGGGTGCGGTTGCCTCCATGTCACCCACGCGTGCATGGAATCTAGGGCTATCGCCATCCTCGGGGCCACCGGCTCCATCGGCACGACCACCTTGGCAGTTGTCCGGGCTCACCCGACTTTACTGCGCGTGGCTGGCTTGGCAGCGCAGACGCGTTGGCGCGAGCTGATTGCCCCTGTTAAAGAGTTCCAAGTTAAGACCATCGCCTTGGCGGATCCCGCCGCCTCGGCCGCCGCTCGGGCTTCTGGTGAATTCCCTGGGGTGCGCATTCTGGAGGGGACCGAGGGCTTGACCGAAGTCGCCTGCCTCGCGGAGGTCCACACGGTCGTCTCGGCGGTCGTCGGCACCGCCGGGCTCGCCCCCACCCTCGCCGCCCTGCAGGCCCGCAAGCACGTGGCGTTGGCCAGCAAGGAACTGCTCGTGCTAGCTGGTAAGTTCGTCACGGCCGCCGCCCGCGCGGCTGGCACGACGTTGCTACCCGTCGATAGCGAACATAACGCGATTCACCAATTACTCCGCGGCAAAGATCGCGCCGAAATCGCCCGCCTCGTCCTGACGGCTTCGGGCGGCGCTTTCCGCGATACGCCCTTGGCCGAACTCGCCCGCGTGACGGTCGCCCAAGCCCTCCAGCACCCGAACTGGAATATGGGACCGAAGGTAACCATCGATTCGGCCACCATGGCCAATAAGGGGCTCGAGGTCATCGAGGCCCGCTGGTTGTTCGACTTGCCCGAAAACCGCATCGATGTGGTCGTGCACCCGCAAAGCATCATCCACTCGCTGGTGATATTGAGTGATGGTAGCCTCCAGGCCCAGCTGTCACCGCCCCACATGGCCTATCCGGTTCAGGATTGCCTGCTCTTCCCGCAACGTCCGCCCTGCCCCGCCCCGCAACTCAACCTCGCAGAGGCGCTCGCCCTAACGATGTCGCCGCCCGACCCCGCCCGCTACCCGTGCCTCGGGCTGGCCCGCGCCGCCGCCGCGACCGGGGGCACCGCCCCCGCGATTTTCAACGCCGCCAATGAGGTTGCCGTGGAGGCTTTTGTCGCCGGCCAGCTGCCTTTCACGGGTATCGCTGAATTAGTCCACCAAACGCTCGCCGCGGTCGGTGCCCGTGAACCCAGCTCGCTCGCCGACGTCCTCGCCGCCGATGGCGAAGCCCGCCGCACCGCTTCCAGGCTCGCCCCCGGCCTCGCCCACTGACACATAACCTTCCTCTCTTTTCCTAATGGATAATACTTTCCTTGGCGAACTCGCCACCTCCGTTCGCGGCATCGTGCTGCTGGCGCTGTTCTTCGGTGGCTCGATTTTCGTCCACGAACTCGGCCACTTCCTCGCCGCCCGCTGGCGCGGCCTGAAGATTGAGCGCTTCTCCATCGGCTTCGGCCCGAAGATCTTTGGCTGGACCGGCAAAGACGGGGTCGATTACCGCGTGGCCTGGATTCCGCTCGGCGGCTACGTCGCACTCCCGCAAATGGGCGATCCCGAAGCCATCGAAGGCGCCACCGAAAGCGACGCCGAGAAGCTCCCCGAGATTTCCTACGCCGACAAGATGATCGTCGCGGTCATGGGCGCGGTCTTCAACGTCATCTTCGCCTTTGCACTCGCCACCGTCCTCTGGTTCACCGGCATGCCCGTCCCCGAAGGTAACGGCAGTACCATCGTCGGCTACGTGCCCGAACAAGTGGTCACCAGTTCTAACCACCTTTCGGAACTCGGCCTCGGCCAGACGGTCCCTGGACCAGCCTTCACCGCCGGACTCCGCTCGGGCGACGAGGTCCTCGCCGTCGACGGGGTTGAGGTGAAGTCCTTCAAGCAGATCAACGAGGCAGTCATGCTCGGCAATGGGATGAATTCCCAGAAGCAGCCGGTCGCGACGTTCACCATCAAGCGCGGTGCGGAGACACTCGACCTCACGGTCCTCCCTGCCCGCGTCGAACTGAACACCCGCAGCGGCGACAAGGTCCGCGTGGCCGGCTTGATGCCCCGCTCCGACGTCATCCTGAACACGCCCATGCTCAGCTCCCCCGCTGAAAAGGCCGGCCTCATCCGTGAAGACCGCATCATCGCCATCGATGGCCGGCCGGTGAACAACCCCACCGAACTGCTCGAACGCCTCCGCGTCGCCGGCCCGGGCGAACGCACCTTCCAAGTTTCCCGCGTCGATGCCGATGGCAAAAGCCAACTGCTGACGCTCAAGGTAACGCCCAAAATCAGCACGCGCACCAACCCCGTCGGGCTCATCACCTACGGTGAAGGGGAAAAGCGTCACTCCATTGTAGTGGTGCCGGTCACCCGTGACCTGCTTTCTGCCGACCCCTTGGCCAACCGCGACCAGCTCATGGTCCTCGGTGTCTCCCCCGAAGATTCCGCCCGCAACGACCAGCTCCGCATCGGGACCATCCTCGATAAGGTCGATGGCAAGGAATTGACCGTCCTGCGCTCCCTCGACGACCTAGAGAAAGCCACCGGGGCCGGCCGGAAAACGCTGACGTTCTACTGGAAGCGCGCTAACGGCGACGCCGGTAACCTCTCCCTCACGGAGGCGGAAGTGAAACGCGGTACGCCGGTCGAACGCGCCCTCATCGGTGCGCCGTTCCTCTCCAAGCCCGAAATCGCCCACAATAACCCCATCGAGCTGTGCACGCACATCATCAAGCAGACGTTCACGACCCTCGGGCGACTCTTCGACCGTGATTCGGACATCAAGGTCAACCAACTGGCCTCGGTCATCTCGATCAGCAAGACGTACTACAATATTTCTGAAGACATCCGCCTCGTGCTCTGGTTTACGGTCCTGATTAACCTGAATTTGGCTATCCTCAACCTGTTGCCCATCCCGGTCCTCGACGGCGGCCACATGCTCATTGCGACGATTTCCAAGCTGACCAACAACGCCCTCAATGCCAAGGCGGTCACCATCGTGCAGTTCACCTGCATGGCCCTCATCCTCTCGCTCATGGGCTACATCATCCTGAATGACGTCCGCCGCTGCACCGGCGACAGCGAGCGTCAACTTAAGCAGCAGGTACTCGAGCGCCACGTGTACCGCCAGGTGGATTTCGTCGAAAAGCGCTAAGTCGACGTAAGGTTCCCGGGAAATTTGTGAAAAGTTTGCGGACCACAGGCTGGGCTTGATGGGCAAGGGTCTTTCCCTAGGGTGAGGCCATGCCCCACCCCGAAGAGATCATCCCCTCCCGCCGTCAATTCCTCGGTAGCCTCGGCGCCGCGTTCGCCGCCCTCAGCCTCCCCGCCGCACTGTCCGCGGCCGATGCCGCGAAGACCGAAGCGAAGGCCCTACCGCGCAAGAAGATCACCGACCCCTACATCTACAAGTTCGCCATCGGTAAGTTCGAAGCCTGGTCCATCAGCGACGGCTACGGTACCTTTAAGAACTGCGTCACGAAGAAGATGTTCCCGAAGTCGGATATGGCCGCGATGACCAAGGCCCTCGTCGACCAAGGCGAACGCCCCGACGACGTCACGCTCTACATTAACATTCTCCTCCTGCGTAAGGACAAGGAAGTGATCCTCGTCGACGCAGGCTTTGGCCCAGTGGAACGCGACACGTGGGGCTGGCTCACCCAGGCGATGGCCTCGCCGGAAGTAAATATCAAGCCCGAGGAGGTTACCCACGCGCTCCTCAGTCACTCGCACATCGACCATATCGGCGGCTTCACCAGCAAGGGCCGTATCCTCTTCCCCAACGCGGCCCTCCACGTCCTGCAAACCGAAGTCGACTTCTGGCGCGGCAAGGAGCCGGACTTCTCGAAGTCCCTCCGCACCGACGACATCAAGGGAATGATCAAGAGCGTGCGTAATTCGTTCGACGTCCTCCAGCCTAACCTGGTGCTACATAAGGACGGCGACCAGATTCTCGACGGTGCGATCACGATCATCGCCGCGCCCGGCCATACCGACGGCCACGCCATCTACCGGATCAAGTCCGACGGCCAGTCTCTCCTTCACCTCTCCGACCTCGCCCACAACCACGTGCTGATGCTCGAAGACCCGAACTGGTTCATCGACTTCGACCATAACCCCGAAGTGGCCATCGCGACCCGCAAGAAGGTCTTCGCCGAGATTGCCGCCACGAAGGAACGGGCCTACGGCTTCCACATCCCCTGGCCTGGCCTAGGCGTGGTTACCCCCAATGGCCGCAAGGGCTACCAGTGGATTCCGTCGACTTGGCGCTGGGATTTCTGACGCTCGTTGACGGCTGCGGGCAAAGGGGTTGAGATACTCCCATGTCTTTGGACTACTGTCCCTCCCGCCACCGTACGGTGCGCCGCCTCACCCGCGTGGTGATGGTCGGCAACGTCGGCGTAGGTGGCACCAATCCACTCCGCCTGCAGTCGATGACGACGTCCGACACCGAGGACGTGGCGGCGACGTTGGGCCAATGTATCCGCCTCGCTGAAGCGGGTTGCGAAATCATCCGCGTGACGGCCCCCAACAAGGCGGCCGCCGCGGCGCTCAAGGATATCCACCAGCAATTCCGCGCGGCGGGCTTCACTCAGCCACTGGTCGCCGACATTCACTTCCTACCCGTAGCCGCGATGGAAGCGGTCGAACATGTGGAGAAGGTGCGCGTGAACCCCGGCAACTACGCGGATAAGAAGAAATTCGCCGTACTGGAATACACGGACGCGGCCTACGCCGAGGAGCTCGAGCGACTACACGAGGCGTTCACGCCCCTCGTGCTGCGTGCCAAGGCGCTCGGGCGCTCCCTGCGCATTGGCACCAACCACGGCTCGCTGTCCGACCGTATCATGAACCGTTTCGGCGATACGCCCAACGGGATGGTGGAGTCGGCGTTAGAATTCATCCGCATCGCGGAATCCCATGGCTTCAAGGACATGATCCTGTCGCTGAAGTCCTCCAATCCCAAGGTCATGGTGCAAGCTTACCGCCTCGCAGCCGCCCGCATGGCTGCACTGGGGATGGACTACCCCTTACACCTCGGCGTGACCGAAGCCGGCGAAGGCGAAGACGCCCGCATCAAGTCCGCCATCGGTATCGGTGCGCTCCTCGCCGACGGCCTGGGCGATACGCTCCGCGTCTCTCTCACCGAAGATCCTTGGTTCGAAATCCCTGTCTGTCACGAGATTGCTTCGCGCGCGACGGACCTCGCCACGCTGGGTGCAGCTTCATCCGTCAGGCTCCCCGCCGATCCAGCCGATCCGTTCTCCTTCACGCGCCGGACGACGGACCCCGTCGAGCTGTCGTCTGCTTGCCTCGCGGGTTCCAACGAGACGCCACGCGTCATCGTACGCAGCCACCAGAGCCTCGCTGACTGGCAAGCGGTCGCGAAGGAGCTCCTCGAGGTCCATGCCGCCCAACGTGAGGTGCGCGCCGAGGGCCTCCTACTCCGCCTCGACGACCTTAATCATGCCGCGGGGCTCCGCTCACTCCGCAAGGCGCTCGGCCCGACGGTGCCTTCATTGTGGGTCGAAACGAGTCTATCGCCCGCAGCATTTCCTTTCGAGGGCACTGGCAGTCGCCTGGTGGTCGTGAAGGGCTTCGGAGCCAAAGATGCTGCGAACTTACAGGCCTGGACCGAGGCCTGCGTCCGGCAGGACGCTATCCTGGCCGCCGATGTGGATGGGCCAACGCTCGCAGCACTCACCAAGGAATTAGCGGCCATACCCGCCGGACGACTCATCCTGACGTCCTCCCAGCCGCAAAGCGGCCTGCATGCAACGGGGACTTACCGCGAACTAGCCCGCTGCGCGGCCGTGGCCCAGCTGTCCGCACCCCTTTGGATACGCGCGACCGCCGCTAACGCAGTCCGCCTCGACCCGGGCTTCCAATCCCGCCTGCTCGAAGCCTCGATCCTCGCCGGCGGCTTACTGGTCGATGGCTACGGCGATTTCCTCTCGTGCGAGACGCCGGCCACCGCCGCGAAATCCCTGACCCTGGCCTACGATATTTTACAAGGGGCGCGCATGCGCCAGACCAAGACGGAATACGTGGCCTGTCCGAGCTGCGGCCGCACGCTCTTCGATATCCAATCGACGACCCTAAAGATCAAGGAACGCACCAGTCACCTGAAGTCCGTCACCATCGCGGTCATGGGCTGCATCGTGAATGGTCCGGGCGAAATGGCCGACGCCGACTTCGGTTACGTCGGCGGCGCTCCGGGCAAAATCAACCTCTACGTCGGCAAGACCCCGATTAAATTCAACGTCCCTCAAGAAGAAGCCGTCGAACGCCTCGTCGACCTCATCAAGGAAAAGGGTAAGTGGGTGGAAGCGTGATGAGGTAGGGATAAGAGTGAGATTACAGAGTTCAGATTACGGATTACAGAGAAAGCAACGGCGCCAATTTCCCGCCTCCCCGGTTCCCCATTTCATCTGCCTCGGGCAGGAACACCACCGCGTGCTGCCCTAGGCGGATAGTGGTTAGCATTTGGCGGATAGATAATTCAGAGACGACATCCGTCCGCCTACCAACTTCCCGGTTCCCGCTTCCCCTTTGCCTCCCGTCTCTCCGGTAGGGTTGGCACTGCGTGCCAACCTAGCTACCTCTTGCGAGCTCCGCTCGCGGGTAGGGGCGTGGCTCCGTAATTTGTACTCCGTACTCTGTACTCCGTCCTGCCACTCCCCACCCTGTTTCGGTATTCACTTTTTCACCTTTGCACAGGCCGTAGGCTGATTTGCACTTTTGCACCTCTCAGCCCCCTAGCCAACCATACTCCACCCACCCATCCCCTCGCGGGTGTCGCGCGCGCACTCACTTGGTTTCCGCAACGAAGAGCTCAATCAACGGCTTCGGATCAGGCAGGCCGTGCGGGTGGTGGTCACCGCCGGCCTTGGCGAAGACTTTGAATTTGCCGCCGTTCTTCTCCCAGAAATCCACCACGGGCTTAGCGTTGTCGACAAAGGGGACGACCGTATCAGCGGTCCCGTGCACGGAAACAAGGAAGACACCTGCCTTCACGGCAGCCTCAAAGCCCGCCGTCGGACGGAGTGACTTCGCCAAGGCTTCATCTTCGGAGGTAAACTTGAACTCTGCCTTATAAAGTTTCCAGTCATTGGCGCTGCCCTTGCCTTTGGCAGTGAGCTGAAACCCACCCGGCCAGGAACGGATATCGCACACGCCGTTATCCAAACAGAGGATGCTGACGCGATCGGGATGCAGGCGCGTCCAAGCATTGACGTACAGGCCGCCGCGTGAGATCCCGAGCAAGGCCGGCTTGGCAGAGAGGCCACGCTTATCGTGCAACTCGGCGTAGACTTTCTCCCAAGTATCCATCGAGCGGGTCGAAC
>CAMDWM010000034.1:0-15683 GCA_945878755.1 Akkermansia muciniphila | reverse complement strand
AACGGTGCGTTAGGATTAGTAAGAAAGAAAATGGTGGCGCCGCACTTGGCCACAGCCGCAACGTCGAAACTAAAGTCCGCATGGATGGGAACCTTCACCACGGCTGCCCCCTGGGCCGCAGCGAGCACCGGATACAACGAGTAGCTCGGTTTCAGCATGCCAATCGGCCGACCGGGACCAGCATAGGCGCGAATTAAAATATTCAGCAAGTCGTCCGACCCGTTGCCCGCCAAGATGTCGGTGGCGGGGAAGCCGTGCAACTTGGCCGCCGCCTCGCGCAAGGGGGAAGCGTCGGGAGAAGGATAAAGCCGAAGTGCCGCACCCTCCGCTGCCACCACCGACCGAATTGCCGCCAAGGCCTGCGGGCTCGGCGGGTAAGGATTCTCGTTGGTGTTAAGCTTAACCCAGCCGCCCCCTTGGGGCTGCTCGCCTGGCGTATAGGCCGCCATCGCCGCGATATGCGGGTTAGGTTCAGGAAGCAAAGAGGACATTAGCGGAGCTTGAGTTTCGTCGCAGCATAGTCGGCCAGTAAGGCCTTGATGGCCGTGCACTCGGACAACGCTAACGCGCGTTGGGCCAACTGCGTCAACTCCTCCTTAGTCGAATGTCGGAGCACAAAGCGCACCTCGGGAATCGCGGGTGGGGCCATGCTCAGTTCATGCGCACCGAGGCCAATTAACAAAGGCGCCCACACGGGGTCACCTGCCAACTCCCCGCAGACCGCCGCCGCAACGCCGTGCTGGCGGGCCGCCTTAAAGATTCGCTCGAGCGTCCGCACGACGGCGGGATGCGCCGGCTCATAAAGTGCCGAGATGCGTGGGTTACCGCGGTCGACCGCCAAAAGATATTGGACGAGGTCATTGGTTCCCACACTGAAGAAGTCGACTTCGAGCGCGAGGTCCTCTGCCACCGCAGCGACCGAGGGAATCTCAATCATGGCGCCCAGACGAATACGCTCCATGGGAACGATACCCTCGGCGGCTAACTCAGTAGCGACCGACCCAAGTACTGCCTTCGCGCGACGGAATTCTTCGATGCCGGAGATCATCGGGAACATCACCGCCACGGGACCCAACGCAGCGGCGCGCAGGATTGCACGAAGCTGCGGACGGAAGACATCGGGGCGATCTAGGCACAGCCGAATCGCGCGATAACCCATGAAGGGGTTGGCTTCGTCGGTGAGGTCGCCCAAGCGCTTATCACCTCCTAAGTCGAGGGTGCGAAAGGTCACTAACCGGCCCCTGGCCTCCCGCACAACCTCCGCGTATTCTTCATATTGCTCGGCTTCCGTCGGCCAGGCATCCAAGCGTAAGTAAAGGTTTTCCGTGCGATACAAGCCCACGCCTTGCGCACAGTAAAGACGGGCGTCTTCGAGGTCCTCGGGGCCACCGATGTTAGCCTGCAAGGCAAAGCCTTCGCCATCACTGGTGACGTCAGGCAAGGCAATCTCGAGCATGACGCGATCGCGCCGGCGGCGGATGGCGAGCTCTTGATCGCGATAACCCTCTAACGTTGCAGCCGTGGGGTTAATGACCACCGCCCCCGTCTCACCATCGACTAGGATGATGTCGCCTTCCTGGACAGCGTCCATCAAGCCCTTAACGCCGACGACGGCGGGAATCTCCAGCGAGCGCGCCATGATCGCCGAATGTCCCGTGCGACCGCCCTCTTCCGTCACGAACGCCAATACACCGTCCTCCGGCAAACCGGCGGTCTCCGAAGGCGTGAGGTCACGGGCGACGACAACCTGTTGACGGGCAGCCATCGCCGCATGGGCTGGCCGCGTCCCCAACAGATGGTGCATCACGCGGCTGGTGACATCGCGGATATCAGAGGCTCGCTCACGAAGGAAGTCATCCTCCATGCGCTCAAAGATATCGATGTAGCGCTGGACGACTTCCTGAAAGCAGAACTCGATGTTGAAGCCGCTGGAACGGACTTCCTTACTCACGTCGTCAATGAGCGCGACGTCGTCGAGGACGAGGAGGTGTGCGTCGAAGATGGCGGCCTCCGATTCACCCAAACTCTGGGCGACTTCCTGCCGGAGCTTGGCGATTGCTTGGCGCGTAGCCTCTAACGCCGACTCGAAGCGGCGCAGCTCGGCCTCAACGTCGGGCACCTTCTGGCAGACGACGATAGCCATCCCCTGCAACAGCAGGTAGGCTGGACCACGGCCGACGCCAGGGGCGGCGGCGGTGCCTTGGAGTCTAATCTCCGGCCTGGAGGATTCGGCCTGCATCTGCAGAACAGAAGATTGGCCTAAAGCAGGGAAGCAAGGCGGATAACCGCTTAAGCCTCGTTCAAGCCCGGATCTTCCATGGGCTTGAACATATCGGGGATCGTCAAAGTAGGCAGGGCCATCTCAGGCATCTCATCTGGCATCACTTCCGCGACCACGGCGAGTGGCATGGAGTCAGCAGATGGGACAATCATACCCTCAGCCGAGGCTTCTTCCGCCAAGGCGTCCAAAACGTAGAGTATCCGTCCGCTATATTCAGCCGGCAAGGTCACCCGCAACTGCACGAAGACAAGGGCGAGGACGCAGGCGTGGGCAAAGATTCGACCAGCGCGCTGAGCGAAACGGGCGAGGCCCGCGACCGCCTGTGTCGCGTCTAAATCGGCCCGACCACGGAGGAAAGCCATCTGGGCCTTGTGCAAACGCACCCGGGCGTGAAAGCGCCGGCGGATTTCGGCGGAAGCCTGCAGGGCATTCCGCAGACGCACCACCTGCTCACGGGAGGCGGTACCGTCGAGGTAGCAAATAATCAGGGACTCCAACTCGGCGTTACTCATTCGCGGAATTCATCCCCCATGAGTTGACGTAAGGCTTCGCGGGCACGATTGATGCGGCTTTTCACGGTACCAATCGAGAGGCCAAGCTCTTCGGCAATTTCCTCGTACGACTGGTTACGGATGTTGCGCATCGTTAGAATACGAGCGTGTTCCGGCTTCAATTGTTCCATGCACTCGGCCACTTTTGTAACGAATTCGTTATGCTCGGCTTCGTGGCCAGGACCCTGGGAACCGTCCGAGAGGATGTCGTGCAGGGTGGCACCGGCATCCTCCCCGAGTTCCGCATCGAGCGACATGGACTGGTCACGCTTGCGCCGACGCCAGTACCAGTAGCGATTACGAGCCAGATTCGTGCCAATTTGGTGAATCCAAGTTGAAAAAGTGGCCGTCCCGCGGAAGGAAGCGAGGACCCGGTGGGCGCGAATAAAGGTGTCCTGCGTAATCTCCTCGGCATCCTGCCTATTGCGAAGCAACGAGAAGACCTTGGCAAAGATTCGCCCCTGGTACCGAAGGACCAACTCATTGTACGCCCCGAGGTCGCCATTGCGGGCGCGCTCAAGGGCGGACTGGTCGGCTTCGGTTTCCATCGTTTAGGGGTGGCTTTAGGGCGGGTATTTCCTGACTATGGTGCTGACAATAGGTGAGATATCAACTGCTGTCTTCAATCCCCAACCCCCTTTAGGAACCATGTTCACCTCCAGCAAAAAAAAGACCCCGTTTCGATGGGTAAACTGCCTGAACGGCCAAAAGGGTTCGGCCGACAGTCTCCCGGCTCGTTTCCCCCTCCCTTCCGCCAACCCCGCCCTAGGCATTTCGGCATCCGCAGCCGGGCTCTTACTGGAAGCCACCTCGGGGGCATCCGTCTTAGTGAATGGAGCCCTTCTGCGCCCGAAGACAACCATCACCGAAACGTCGACGGTCCAACTCGAGGATGGACTCTTCGTGATTTCGGCGAACGAAGACGACCCCTTTGCCTCCGTCCAAACGGGTTCGTGGGTCCTGTTCGATGCATCCACCGGCGACCTACTGGGCGAGCTACCACCCCAACAACTGCTGGAGTATGCCGCCAACCTCGGCCGCGCAACCGATACACTGGCGTGCACACCCGCCGGCCTCGAAGTCGGCTTTAAACTTTCGCAGATCGCGTCGCTGCTCACCGTTCGCGAAGAAACCGAAGCCAAACCGGCGGCACCGTCCGCCCTCACGGCGGAACAAAACAAAGGCGCCCATCTTTGCCCTGTCTGCTGGACGCGCTTCGACGCCGGTGATGCCTTAAGCGTCGCTATCCATGAAGACCTCCGTGGCGACCCCATCCTGGGGGCCGACGCACGCCTTCGCTTCCAACCCACGCGTTTCAACGACCAGGGCCTCGCACTTGACCCGATGGGCTTAGCCTGCACCGACCTAGCCTGCCCCCACTGCCGACGCCAACTGCCGCCTGGCTACTTGGACATGCCCCACCGCATCCTTTCAGTGATTGGCGCACCGAGCGCCGGCAAGTCCTACTACCTCGCGGTCCTAACGCACGTCCTGCAAGACCGGCTGCCTGGTGATTTCGGCCTAGCCTTTAAGGACGGCGACCCGAGCGGCAACATGCTGCTCAATCAAATGCGAAATACCCTCTTCTCGGCCGCCACGCCCGAAGACGCCCTGCTCGGTAAGACCGCACTGGAAGGCGCGACTTACGAAAAGCTGCCCCGCCTCGGGCGCATGGTCTCCCTGCCCCGCCCGTTCATCTATTCGCTGGCTCGGCCCTCGGCGAGTCGCGACGAGACGTCCATTGTGCTCTACGATAACGCCGGGGAACACTTTGAACCGGGCATCGACATCCACGACTCGCCGGGCGCAATGCACGTCGCCAACTCCGCCGGCCTGCTCTTTCTCTTCGACCCGACGGCCAACGCCCGCTTTAAGGCTAAGCTGATTGGCGTAGATGACCCGCAGTTAGCGATCAAAGGCCGAATCGACCAACAGGATAGCATTCTATCGGAGATGGAAACCCGTATTAAGCGTGTACTCGGACTCGCCCCTAGCCAACGCATCGCCACACCACTGGCCTTCGTGGTCGGTAAATGCGATACTTGGCAGTTCCTCCTGTCCTCCCCGCTCGAGCCTGTGCTGAGCGCCGGCAAACTCAACCTCGAGGCCGTGCGTCGAAACTCCGACCGCGTCCGCACCGTGCTTGTCAGCCTTTGCCCTGGCCTCGTGGCGACGGCCGAAACGCTCGCCAGTGAAATCTGCTACTTTGCGGTCACTTCCTTTGGCCACCAACCAACGGTTCTCACCACTGGCCCCAATAAGGGCCGCATCGCCCCCGACCCCCAGCGCCTCGCGCCCGCCCACGTCGAAGAGCCCGTCTACTGGCTCCTCCATCGCTCGTCCCCTGAACTGCTCCCCAGCCGCTAACGTTTGCCATGCCCCTGCAACTGATCTTTACCTCCGCCCCCCGCGGACTTGTCGCCGGACGTTCCGGCTTCTGCACCGTCGCTCGGCATGCCTCGCTTTCGGAACGACTCACGCAGCAACTCGAAGCGCTGGGTACACCGCACGACGCCGCCGAGGGGGAGACCTTCACCTTCCGTCGGCTCGAAGCTGGTAGCCAAACTTGGTACGTGTTGTCGCGTTTCGTCGCCCGCGGGCTCGACTATTCGCAACGCGATAATCGCCTGGCGCACCACGTAGTGTTCACCGCGGAGGAAGCCGCTGTCCTCCCGCCGCCCGCGGCAGTCGCACTCCGCTGGAACGACTGGAAAGATACTTGGAGCGAAGAGCCGACCTGGCTCAAGGAAGATTCCCGGCCACTCCCGCTTGCCAGCCATCCCGTACTCACACCGGCCGCTGGCTGGCGTGAATTCGCCGGCACCGGCGCGAAGGCCGCTTGGCTGGTCAACGCCTCCGGCGCCGCTACGGTCTCGTTACTGAACCCGCCGAACTCCGCGCAACTACTCCGCTTACTCGCGGAATCCTCCGCCTTGCTCGGCCGCGCCGCTTGGTCCGCCACGTTCACGACTAACGCCGCCAAGACCGGTGCCGATGGCTTCGATTGGGCCGTGGGTTACGCCTCGGGTCGCCCCACCATCGACCTCGCCCAAGCCGCGCAGCTCACCGCCCCCACGGGCGAACTTGCCCGCATCGCCGCAACCGGCGCAGGTGCGACCGCCCCCGCTTCTGCTGGTCCGACGGCTTCCTCGCCGCGCCGAACCAACTCTACCAGCGCCCCCGCCACCGCCTCCAACACCCTCACGATTGCAGTCGTTAGCCTCCTAGTGCTCGTCGCCGCCGGCCTCGCCTTCGCCTACTTCAGCCAACCCGTAAAGAAGGTCGTCGAAACCACTAAGCCCACCCCACCGCCCATTGACTCGACGGCAGCCGATGAACTCCTCAAGGCCAACCGCGCAATCACCGATGTCGATAGTTTCATGGCCCGCAATGACTTCGTCGCCGCCGGCAAGCTGTGGCTCGAGAGCTGCAAACTTTCACCGACCTTCGCGGCCCGCTACCGGGAGCAATACTTACCTCGCTTGAAGTCGAAGTTCGCGGACACGACCACGGCCAGCCTACTCGGTCGACTCGAAAGCCCGACCGCGACCGCCAACCGCAAAGGTATGCTGGAAATCGCCGAAGACGCGGCCGAAGCGCTCCGCATCGGAATCGCCCTCGAAGTCACTAAAGATGCCGCTTGGGAAGAACTCACTCGCATCCAAGCCCGGGCCCAGATGGTCGGCGACTTAGACGTCCGACCCATCATCCTAACCCAAGGCGAATGGCTAACGGCCGACCTCGGACCTAACTCGCCTTCGACCGCCGAATTCAAACTCAGCATGGCCGCCGCGGAAAAAATCGGTCGATTCATTGACGCCACCGGCGCCAACAAAAACAAAGCGATCAGCGCCCGTATTCGCCTGCTTCCGCTGGACACCTTCCACGCCCGCGATGAGAAGACCAAATACCAGACCGCGGAAATCCGGACCGGCAGCCAAGCCAATTGGATTGAAGCCACGAGTAACTCCGGCCGACAACCCATCGTCATCGGCGTGGGCTCCCGCCTCAACACGGTGACACTGAACTTCGCCGATAACTCCGCCTCGCAACTCCGCGACACTAACCAGTTAATCGAAATCGAGTTGGCCGACGGGTCGCACCAGACCATCGCGCTCATCGCCAACGTCAAGGCCCTCCGCCCGCTCAATCTGGGCCTGGCCGCGCTGAAGTCGGACGTCGACACTGGCGTGGTCCACGCGGCCGCCTGGGCGGAACCGATCATTAATTCATTCATCGCGTCCAACGGCTCACTTGGGCTTTACCCCGCGGGTCACGAGTTCCCTGATCGCGACCTCGCCTCGATTCGCGCTACCAAGTCCCTACTTGATACCGACCTCGTCCGCCTCGAACGGAAGTCCGGGCCAGGCGCGCCTTCCTACGATGAAGTCAAAGCCCGTCGCAGCGCCTTCACGGCGCAAGATTTCGTCAAAGCCGGCGCACCTTGGAGTCTCCGGACGGTTTCACCACGCGGTGAAGAGGGCCTCCTCCTCGTCGAATTCCGCTAAGCGCGCATGCTGACTGAACGCCTCATCGCCCGTATCCGCGGACAGCTCGAAGTCGGCACGCCCGACCTCGAGGCGCGCTCGCTGGCCGGCGAATACTCGATGCTCTGCCAGCGCACCCGCGAACGGCTGGAGCAATGTGCGGCCCTCATCCGGACTAGCAACGACCACGCCGCTCTCCAAGTAGCCGAATCGGAACCCGACCTCCTCGGCCTCTGTGCGCTCTTAAGTTTCGCTGATTCGGAACGCTGGCAAGCGCTCTGCCGTGAACGCGGCCTGCCGACCGGTTTTCCGCTCGACGACCAGCACATTCTCGCGGTCGAAAGCCTCTACGGCAAAGTGATTGGCGAAAACCATCCGCTCTATCGCGATTACCGGGAGGCCATGCGCCAACGTGACGAAGAAAGCGCGTTGACGGTCCTGCGCTCCATCGCCCGCATCAATCCCGATGATCCGACGGCGCGCTCCGAACTGACGCGTCTCTCCAGTAAGTTCCTTCGTGAATCGCTGGGCAAGGTCCTGCAGCTGTTCGACCAGGGCTCACCTCGGGGGGCCGTGGAGCTGATGCACCGCATGGAGCGCTTCGGGGCTCTCCTGCTGACGAACGAGCCACGCTGGGATGAAGCCCTCGCGCGGCGTATCGCCCATCTTCGCGAGAAAGCCCACGAACAGATTCGGCACCTCCTCCCCGAAGCGCGCACTGCCCATGACGCCGACCAATGGGAAGCCTGTGCTAATCACTTAGGACGCATCCGTACGTTAGAACGCGACCACCTCGTCATCCTAGATGCGACGGATTTAGCGGAGCTGACCACGCTTGAAATCTGGGCCGGCGAACTTGCCGCCACCGCGGAAGCCGAAGCCTCCCAACGGGCCGCCCTCGAAACGCTGACGAAAGAATGGGATATTCTCCGTCAAGAAGCTAGCCGCGGCTCCTCCCCCGCCCTGCTGATTTCACGCCTCAACGCGTGGATTGAAAAGGCAACGCCCCTCGCCGACCGCTTACCCGAAGGGACCATCCGCGAAGCCCGCGGCGTCCGCCAACTGACCCGGGCTCGCCTCAGCCGACGCTACGCCATCTTGACGACTTCATGGGTCGTAGGCCTGCTCTGCCTGCTACTCGGCGCCTTCTGGTGGCACTCCCAAGAGGGTAAGGCCCAAGAAGCCGCCGATCGCTTCACGGCAATCCAAGCCCTGGTGGAACGCTGGGACAACGACGGTGCCATGAACAAACTCGAGAAGCTTAAGGATGACCATCCAGAGTTCCTCGCGAGCGAAGAGATCAAGACGACCACCGAAGAGCTCCGCCGGAAAGCCGGCGCCCAAGCCGACACGGAGCTGCAACTGAAGACCGAGGCCATCTACCTGGAACAGCGCCGCAAAGAAGGCATCACCCTTGCAAATTTCGCCCCCGTCACCCAACGGGCCAAGGCATATGTCAACGAACTCGCAAAGGTTGGTCCCGCCGCCTCGGCGCGCTTGCAAACCATCCTACCTGACCCAGCCGCCATCCTCGCTACCTGCACCAAGGTCAGCGAAGAAAGCCGCAACGACCTCTTGGCGCTACGTCGGCAACTCAAAGTAGCGCTGGGTGAAGACGAGAACGTCGTGAACCTGCCCCGGGCCAATGATGCCCTGGAAAAATTACGCGCACTCCTGACGACCCTGACCGCCGCTGGCCTGAAAGACCTCGACGAGGCCTTCGCCGAAACTGACCGGGCAGCCCTCCGCCTCGAAGCCGACCAGAAATCCGTCAACGCGAGCCGGGGACTGGCAGATTCTGGCGACCTTAAGGCCTACCTCGACGCCTTGGCGGCCGTCGCCGAGACCGCGAAAGAGAATTCCGACCTCCGCAAGCGCGCCAGTTTCATCACCGAACGCGCGGAGGCCCTCCGCAACCTCCCCCGCTCGACCCTCGCCCCCCGAGTGGGCGTGATGTGGGATGGCTTGGCGAAGTCCGATGCCAACGGCGTCTTCCAACCCGACGAACTCCTCGCTTCCGAAGACAAGGTCATCCGCGCGCTAGCCGACGATAAAATGACAGCCCGCTTGCGGAAATATAACGTCCGCGAGCATAGCCGCGGAGGCGATCCGCGCATCATGCGCCAGGTCTTCATTGCCAGCGAAATCTCCCTGCAGCGTAACCTGATCAGCGGCGGGATGGAGACTGTCCGATCCGCCAAGGAACTCAGCCGAGACGGCACCCTGGTCGAGTCATCCTGGAGCTGCCGCGAGTTTAACGGCGCTAACGGGGAAACCACGAAATCCGGCGAGGATCTTTTAGAAGGCCTAGTGATTCCTGAACTCGACTACCTGCGCCAATTCAGCCGCTTCTACGACCTCAAGGCCGGCAAGATGTCGGAACCCCTCCTGCGTAAACTTGACCTCATCCGACGCAGCCCCACCCCGCACCTCGAACTACGGGCTTACCAGATGCAGGAGCTCTTCAAGGTGGCCAGCCAACGACCTGAGGCTTGGGGCCTGCTCTACTCGCCTTCGGCCCAACGCGACGCCGACCAACTTCGCCGCATCACGCAAAATGCGCTGAGCCCTTACGATTTCCTCTTTAAGGATAAGTGGGCCGACGTACAACTAGAGCTCCGCGCGTTCCTGACGCGCCAGACGGGGGCGACCTACGCCGAGGAAGCGCGCTTCTGGCGCCGCACGCTGGGCGACCTACAATCGAAGAAGTTGATTTTTATTGGTACCGTGGGCCGCGACGGCAAGCCGGTGCTGCGCGAAGCGCTCAAGAACGCGACACTCTACGGCCTAGATAGCGACGGCAAGCCCGCCCAGCTCTTCCGCACCGATGCCACGGGCAACCTGACTCGCGTCAACGAACCCGCCCTCCTCTCGCCGCTCCTCCGCCTCTCTGGCACCGTCACCGAAGCCGCCCAAGCGGCCGGCATCCCGGCCGGCCTCACCCCGCCCGACGGCGGCTGGGAATCCATCCTCCAAGGACGCGACCTCTAAACCATGGCCAAGCCCGACCAATTCCGCCTGCGCTGGAAAGGTGCTGTCACCGGCCCCTTCGCCTTGGCACGTATCAGTGAAATGCTCCGGGCCGGCGAAATCAGCTTAGTGCACAATATTGAAGTCAGCGGATCGTGGATCACAATTCGTGATTACTTCCGAACAATCGGTCTCAACCGTGGCTCACTGCTCCCACCGATTAGCCCGTTCACTGCGCGCGACGACCAAGACCTGCCGCCCCCACCCCCTGGTGCAGCGGGCACCATCCAGGCACCCGCGACACCCGCATCATCGCCCGCGTCTGCCGCCGGCGAAGCACTGGAGCGCAACGTCCGCGAAGGGTATCTCTGGTGCGGCTCGACGTTCCTCTTTCCGCCACTCTTCGCGGTCGTCGTGCCGCTCTGGGAAAAGACGGTCGGGGCGCTCCCGTCGTCCTCTAAATATACCCTGTTCATCTTCGCGACGCTGCTCGGCTGTAGCCTCCCGCTGTGGTTAGTCCAACGGGTGGGCCGGCAAATCAGCCAAGAGGGTCTGGCCGAAATCTCCCAGGCCCAAAGCCGCCTCTGCCTCGTTTTAGCAGGCCTAGGTACGGTTTTCTGGCTTTTTATGTTCTGGTTCCTCGCCAAGCCCAACCTCTAAGGGACGCAATCGGCTTGACGCACCGCCCCTCTCCCTCTGAAAACACGACACGGTTTACGGTAGCGTAGCTCAGTTGGTTAGAGCGAGGGACTCATAAGCCCTAGGTCGGCAGTTCAATTCTGCCCGTTACCACCAAACCGAAGTTTTTAGCCGCAAAGTGCCGCTTCCCCAGCCCGGGAATTCACTGGGCACAAAGAAAAGAACCCTAGCCAAAGACTAGGGTCCTTCTACCGCCCAAGACTCTCGGCTTAAGCCTTCAGGATCGCCGCAACCGGCACGTCGAGACCATCCTTCCACAAGGACTCCATGCTGTAGCTTTCGCGAACGTCCGGACGGAAGATATGCACCAAGACGTTGAAGCCATCGACCACAGTCCAACCGCTTTCGGACTGAGATTCGCTGGCACGGGCCGGCGAACCGACCTCGTCCAAGGCCTTCTCGACCTCGATACGCAAGGCGCGGAGATGTGGGTCGGAGTTACCAGTGGCGATGACCATGTAGTCAGCGACTGAGGAGAGTTGACCGAGCTCAAGGACGCGGATGCCGAGGGCCTTCTTGTCATCAAGGGCCTTCACGACGGCGACGACGAACGGCGGGACTTTGGTCGGCACAGCCTTCACGAGGGCGACCTTGGGAGTTTCCGAGCGAGTCTTGGCCTTGCTGCCCTTGACCTTCGCCACTGGGCGACGGACCGGTTTCACCGGACCACGTGCCTTCACCGGGCCACGCGACTTGGCCGCAGGCTTGGCCGCCGACTTGCTGGCAGGCTTCTTGAACGGCGTTTTCTTTTTCTTAGGGGCGGGCATGGTCAGGATTTGTAGAGTGAGTATTCTTCGATGTAGGCGCGGACCGCATTGGGCAAGCCGTTTCCGGCTGGTTCGCCCGCCGCCAACGCCGCCCGGAGCGCGGTCGAAGAGACGCGCACGGGGGACTCCTTGAGCACGGTTAGACGGATAAAGGCCGCAATGGTGGCCGGTGCGGCCACCGGCAACCCGTCGCGAGAAAGGACGGCAAACTCAACGAGGCGCCCCAGGGTATCGATTTCCTTCCAGCGATCGAGGCGAGCCAACTGGTCTGCGCCGATAATCCAAACCCGGCGAGACTCCGGAAACTCAGCCGCGAGGTCACGGGCGGTATCGACCGACCAGCAGATACCTGTCCGGCGGACTTCCCGGTCGTCGACGTGGGCCCACGCGCAGGGGGCAAAGGCGAGTTTAGCCATGGCTAGGCGATGCTCGGAGGAGGCTAACGGCGGCACCGCGCGCAAAGGGGCTAAGCCCGCAGGAATGACCTTCACTTCATCTAAGCCGAGCTGACGCCAAGCCGCCACCGCCGCAGCGACATGGCCGGCGTGTGGCGGGTCGAAGGTTCCGCCAAGAATGCCAAAGGAGGCGGGCATGGCGACATACGGAGCCGAAGGGACGGCGGTGGCAACCTAAAGCAGGCTTGAGCCCGGACGATTACCCGGGAACGATGCAACCATGGCGTCAGCCTCGCGCTTCCTCCCACCGGACCTTGCTCCGGGTCAACCCTTCGCAGTCATCGCCGGCAAAGGACGCTACCCCGCCCTACTCGTCGAGTCCGCCCGAGCCCGCGGCGCTCAAGTCCGGCTTATCTCCTTCGAAGAGGAAACCGACCCAGCCCTCATTGCTACCTTCGCCCCTGCCGAACACCGGGCGGTGCCCGTCGGTAAACTCGGCCAACTACTCGATTCACTTCAGGCCCTCGGCGTCGCGGGCGCAGTCATGGCCGGCCAGGTGACTCCCCGGAAACTGTTCACCGGCATGGTGCCCGACCTTAAGCTAGTCGCCCTCATGGCCGCACTGCGCGAGCGTAATGCGGAGTCCATCTTCGGTGCCATCTCCGTGGAGATTGAAAAGACCGGCGTTCGCATGCTCGATGCCCGCGTCTACCTCGATGACCATCTCGCTAGCGAAGGCCCGATGACAGGCTTCTTCGCTTCTGTCTCTGCCGAGGAACGCACCTTTGGGGTGCAGATGGCCCAGGAGATGGCCCGCCTCGACATCGGCCAATCCGTGGTCACGGCGAAGGGCACGGTCATCGCCGTTGAAGCCTTCGAAGGGACCGATAATATGTTGAAGCGTTGTGCCGCCACGGGCGGTAAGGAGATGTTGCTGACGAAGACCACCAAGCACCCTCAAGATTTCCGCTTCGACGTCCCGTGCCTCGGCCTACGTACGCTAGAAAGCATGGTCGAAGGTGGCGTGCGCCGCGCGACCCTACAGGTCGACGGGGTCATCATGATCGACAAGCCCGCGGTGATTACCCGCGCTAAGGAACTCGGCCTTTACCTGGAAGGCGTCGCTCTCTCCGCGTGAACGCGCTCGAAGCGGAGATTGCCAAGTTCGTGTCGCAGCGCTTCGCCGACGTCGGTGAAATCACCCTGCTCGAACTTGCGGGCGCAGATGTCTCCGTGACGCTGACACTCCAAGGCCAAGCGGAGCCAGTCTCTTTTCAGGTGGCCGGATTGAATTGGTCCAGTGACGGGACGACTTTCACGCTGCGTTTCCGCGAAGCGCGCTGCTCACTGCCATGGTTGCACGCCGTGCTGCTTCACTGGTGCCAACGCACCCAGTCGACGATCACGCTCAAGGAAGACCTCCGTCTGCTGCCACTGA
This sequence comes from Akkermansia muciniphila, assembly GCA_945878755.1. Taxonomy (GTDB): domain Bacteria; phylum Verrucomicrobiota; class Verrucomicrobiia; order Opitutales; family UBA953; genus UBA953. Next base: position 2,095 of record CAMDWM010000034.1, on the reverse strand, counting down.
AGTTCAAGCTACCGCGGACGGCTTAGCCTTCGAAGAAATTCCAGGCAAGCGCGCTCTCGACGACGAGCCAAGCGAGGAGCAGCGCTAAGACCACCGTCAACCACCGGCGGTGGCGCACCCATAAGTCCGGCGCCTGCTGATTCACGTCCGGACCGCCCCGCTGGGTGAGCATCAGACGCAAACGGAGATGCCACGGCGCCCCCACCGACCCAGGTAAATCAGGGTGCTGATAACCGCCTTCACGGTAATCCACGCGTTTAAAGAATCTGACGATACGCCCGAACATCTTTTGCACCATACACCCTTCGCCCACGCTTTACAAGCGGGCGGTCAGGGGGTAGTTCCATGGGCGTGAAGGCCACCACCCGGTCCATTCGTGCCCTTAAAGGCACCCGCCCCATCGTCTGCCTCACGGCCTACGATGCCGTCACAGCCCGGATCGCTGACCAAGGCGGCGCCGACCTCATTCTAGTCGGTGACTCCGTTGGCAACACGGTCCTCGGCATGGCCGACACCGTGGGCGTGACACTCGAGATGATGGTACACCACACGGCCGCGGTCGTCCGGGCCAAACCCACCGCCCTCGTCATCGCTGACCTGCCCTTTGGGCTGGCCCACGATAGTTTCCCGAACCTCCTCAAGGCTTGCCGCGCGCTCCTGCAGCAAGGGGGCGCCCAAGGCGTCAAGATTGAAGGCGGTGCTTCGCTCGCCAAGCACATCGAAAAACTCGTGGACGCCGGCATCCCGGTCATGGGCCATGTCGGGCTCATGCCCCAGCGGGTCCACGCCACTGGCTATCGCCGCCGTGGCCTGACACCCGCTGACCAAGTCCGCCTCTTCGCCGACGCCCAAGCCGTCGCCGACGCGGGGGCTTTCTCCATCGTCGTAGAATGTGTGGATGCTTCCTTCATGCCAAAAGTCACCGCAGCAGTCGACGTACCGACCATCGGTATTGGCTCCGGTGACGGTTGCGACGGACAGATCCTCGTCATTCATGACCTGCTCGGGCTCACCCCCGAACCGCCGCCCTTCGTAAAACCGCAAGCTCACCTCCACCGAGACGCTGTCGCTGCAGTCCAACGCTGGGCCCGGCAGGTACGCAAAGGAGTCCGTCGATGAACTGCGTTGTCTTCGGTGCCGGCGCCTGGGGTACGGCGATGGCCATTCACCTCGACCGCCAAGGCCACACCGTAACCCTCGTGCCGCGTCGCTTAGAGCAAGCACTCCAGCTCACCGCTGAACGCGAGAACACCGACTACTTGAAAGGTCATAAACTTTCGCCGTCGCTCCAGATTGGCCTCGAAGCCATTCCTGCACTGATGGACGCCGACGTGGTCTTCCTCGCCTGCCCGTCCAAAGGACTCTCCGAACTCGTGGACCAAATCGGCCCGGCCCTGCGTGCCTCCTCGACCCGCATGGTCGTCTCGCTCTGCAAGGGCCTCGACCAAAACACGCTGCGACGCCCGACCGAAGTGATGGCACTCGGAGTCGGTACCATTCCAGTCGCGACCTTAAGCGGGCCGAGTAACGCCGACGAGGTCGCCCGCGGTATGCCGACCGCCATGGTCCTCGCCGCCCATCAAGACGACGATACGCTGCGCGAAGTCCAAGCCGCGCTGAGCGGTCCAACACTCCGAGCCTACACTTCCTCCGACCTCCCCGGGGTCGAGATCGGCGGCACTTTAAAGAACGTCTATGCGGTAGGCGCTGGCCTCTGCGATGGGCTTGGGCTCGGCTCTAATGCCAAGGCCGCCTTCCTCACCCGCGCCTTGCAAGAAATGATGCGCGTTGGCGTCGCCGTGGGCGGCCGTCCCGAAACCTTCCTCGGCCTCGGCGGCGTCGGCGACCTCATGGCCACTGCACACGGCGGCTGGAGCCGCAACCGCTCCTTTGGCGAACAGGTAGCGAAAGACGCCGTAGGTGCCATCACCGCTCTCGCGACTCGTCGCGACTCCGTGGAGGGCTATCGCGCAACCGACACCTTGACCCGCATGGCCAAGGCGAGCCAGCTCAACGCGCCTATCCTTTTTTGTCTGCACCGTATCCTATTCGAAGGCCTCGACGCCCGGGCAGGTGTCACGGCTCTGATGACGCG
>CAMDWM010000033.1:0-15740 GCA_945878755.1 Akkermansia muciniphila | reverse complement strand
AGGCTCCCGTCGTGCTTGGTGATATCTCCCGCCTCCAAATTCGCTGCGACCTCGACGAACAATTGGCGCCGCGCATGAGCGCTGGCCTCTCCGCCAAGGGATACCTCAAGGGCGAAAGCGGTCGTGTGGGTAGCGAATCCCGGGCGATTCCGCTGAAGTTTGTGCGCATCGAGCCGTACGTCATCCCAAAGGTTTCTTTGACCGGAGGTAGTGCTGAGCGCGTCGACACCCGCGTGTTGCAAGTCATCTACCAGTTTGACCGTCCCTCCGACCGCCCGATCTTCGTGGGCCAGCAGATGGACATTTATATCGATACCACGAGCAATGCGCCCCGTAAGTAAGAGCCTGCTCCTCGCCGCGGCCTTGCTCGCGGGGTGTGCGCACGAGCCTGCACCGCGCCCGGCGACACCGGTTGCCCCAGCGGCTTTCAGCGTCACAGGTTCCGCGGCCACGGCTGGTTGGGTGGAAAAATTTCAAGACCCCGCCTTGGCTGTGCTCATCGCGCAGGCCCGTACCGGTAGTCCAGACCTGGCGATTGTCCGGGCCCGTCAGCGTGAGGCTGAAGCAGTCTTAGTCGCTGCGGGCGGCTCGCTCCAACCCGTGCTCTCGACCCAAGCTGGGATTGATGCCTCGCGTATCTCTTTAGAAACCGGACGCATCCCGTTCGCTGCCGCCGTCCCGCGACGGACGGACGTCACGGGATTGGGCGTTAAGGCTTCCTGGGAATTAGACTTCTGGGGCCGCAAGGCTGCCACTGTCGCCGCCGCGGAGAGCGACGCTAAGGCATCGGCCGCCGCGGTCGCGCAAGCGGACCTAGCACTCACGGCCGAAGTCGCGCGTGTGTGGTTCGCCGTGCGTGGCGCTCGCGAGCAGGTCGCTTGCTTGGAAGCCGAATTTGCGGCCCGCTATCGCGAGATGGAAATCGTTCGACGCAGCGTAGAGGCAGGTATCCTGCCGACGGATCCGTTGTCGTCTACACGGCTGGCCGCCGCTCAAGCGAAGGTCGATGAAGGCTTGGGTCGGCGTCGCCTCGCGGCCGCCGAGAACGCCCTACGCGCACTCATCGGTGCTGCCCCCGGTGCCGCTTTGCCCACCGCAACCCAGCGCGCTGTCATGCCTACCTTCGGCGCCGGCCTTCCTTCCGAATTACTGCAACACCGCCCGGATGTCCGCGCCGCTGCGTTGCGCTTTGATGCCGCCGTCGCCCGCGAAGGTGCCGCCCTCGCCGACTTCTATCCTTCCGTTACGCTGAACGGCCAAACCGGTTGGCAGGCCGATCCAGCTTCGCGGATTGGTCGTGGCTCTTCCGCCTTTTGGGGCTTGGCTCCAATGGTCGACGTGCCGCTCTTCGATGGCTCGCGTCGCGAGGCTAACCTCGAAATCACGCGGGCCCGCTTAGCGGGCGCCGCCGCGGAGTGGCAGAAGGTCGTTCTGAACGCTTTCCGCGAAGTGGAAGATGCCCTCGCCGATTTACGTGAACTAGCCTTGCAGGAGGATCTCACCAGCCAGGTACAAGTCGCCGCGCTGGATCGCCTGAAGAATGCGGAAGCTCGCCAGCGCGCGGGTGTAGCGACGGAAGCCGAAGTCATTGTTGCCCGGCGCGACGACGCCCTAGCCCGACGGACCCTTTCGATGGTGGTGTGGGAACGTCGCCAAGCCGCCGTGCGCCTCGCCGCGGCGACCGGCGGTTGAGCGCGATACGTGTAGCCAAGAAGAAGGGCTCCCTCGCGGGAGCCCTTTTGTTTAGGCCTTAATCTGCGGACGCTTGGGATCCGGCCAGTCGATGTGGAAGAATTCGCCGCGAGGCTTGTCCGTGCGCTCGTAGGTGTGCGCACCGAAGTAGTCGCGCTGACCCTGGAGGAGATTTTGCGGGAGGCTTTCCGTGCGGTACGAGTCGAAGTACGAGAGCGCCGAACCGAGGGTCGGCACGGGGATCCCGTGCTTCACCGCAAGGGCGATGACCTTGCGCCAGTTCTTTTGGGCCTTCTTGACGGTCTTCTTGAAGTACGGGTCGAGCAGGAGATTCGCGAGGCGGGGCTTCTTTTCGAAAGCCTCGGTGATCTTCTGCAGGAAGCGGGCTCGGATGATGCAACCGCCGCGCCAAATCTTAGCGATTTCGCCGAAGTGCAGCTTCCACTTATATTCGTTCTGCGCTTCGCGCATGAGCTGGAAGCCCTGAGCATAGGAGCAAATCTTAGAGCAGTAAAGGGCGTCGCGAATCTGTTCGATGATCTTAGCCCGGTCGGGCTTGGTCATGGCGCGCTTTGGACCGCGGAGCGCCTTGGCGGCAGCGACGCGTTCTTCCTTCACGGCGGAGAGGCAGCGAGCGAAGACGGCTTCGGCGATGGTCGGGGCGGCGACACCCATGTCGAGGGCGTTGGCGCTCGTCCACTTCCCCGTGCCCTTCTGGCCAGCCGTGTCGAGGATGACGTCCACAAGGGGGACGCCCGTCTCGGGGTCCTTCTGCTTGAGCACCTTGGCGGTGATTTCGATGAGGAAGGAGTTAAGGTCACCTTGGTTCCATTCTTCGAAGGTGGTGCCGATCTCATCAGGGGTCATGCCGAGGAGGCCGCGCATTAGGTCGTAGGCTTCGCAGATCATCTGCATGTCGCCGTACTCGATGCCGTTGTGGACCATCTTGACGTAGTGGCCGGCACCATCCGGGCCGATGTGCGTCACGCAAGGCACGCCGCCCTTGATGGGCTGGCCAGGCTTGCCGCCGGTGAGTTCGACGCCAGTGACGGCATCGACCTTAGAAGCGACGGCTTCCCAGATGGGCTTGAGTTCGGCCCAGGCAGCAGGGTCGCCCCCAGGCATGAGGGATGGCCCAAAGCGCGCGCCTTCTTCACCGCCGGACACGCCGGAGCCGATGAAGCGGAGGCCCTTGGCCTTCAGTTCCTTTTCGCGACGGATGGTGTCGGTCCAAAGGGCGTTGCCGCCGTCGATGATGATGTCGCCTGGTTCAAAGACGGCAGCGAGTTCGTTGATGACCGCGTCCGTCGGGGTACCCGCCTTCACGAGGATGACGGCCTTGCGGGGCTTCTTCAGCGAAGCCGCGAATTCCTTGATGGTCGGGTAGCCCGAGAGCTGCCCCGGGGTCTTCGGGTTTTCCTTGATGAATTCGTCGGTCTTGGCGGTCGTGCGGTTGTAGACCGAGATCGCAAAGCCGTGGTCGGCGATGTTGAGGGCTAAGTTTTGACCCATGACGGCCAGACCAATGAGACCAATGTCGGATTGCATAAGTGAGGTGCATCGCAACCCCCCCCGCCCTTGGAGGCAAACCAGAAAGAGCGTTTTCGGGGGTTTCGAGGGCTTTTTAGGGAGTGGGGGATGGGGAAGCCCTTTCCCCTCGCCACCCCTCCGAGGCTTCCTTCTATAGAAGAGGTCATGTCACAGCTCGTCGGCAAACGCATCACGCTCGGGGTCACCGGCTCCATCGCCGCCTATAAGGCCGCCGACCTTACCTCCCAACTCATCAAATACGGGGCCGAGGTCCAGATCGTCATGACTAAGAGCGCCGCCCAGTTCATCACCCCGATGACCTTGCAGATTATGTCCCGCCGCCCGGTGGCCATCGATATGTGGGAAGAGGGCCGTAACTCCATCCCCGGCCACATCGAGATCGCGGATTCTTCGGATCTCTTATTGGTCGCTCCTTTGACGGCTAACACGATGGCCGAGTTTGCCCATGGCTTGGCACCGGACTTGTTGACCTCGATTTACCTAGCGACCCGCGGGCCCGTGCTGCTGTGTCCCGCCATGAACGGTAAGATGTACGAACACCCCGCTACCCAGGCGAACCTCCAGACCTTGCGCTCCCGCGGCCATGCGGTGGTCGACCCGGCGGAAGGCATGTTGGCCTGTGGCTACGAGGGCTTTGGCAAGCTCGCGCCGGTCGACGAAATCGTCGCCCGCGTGTTGCTCATCCTCGACTAAGCCATGGAGGCGGTCGCGCTGCGGGAACACCTGCGGGCCGAAGCTCTAGCGATGGGGTTTGATGTGTTCGGCGTCGCCCCCGTCCATGCGGATGTCCGTGCCGATTACTTTCGCCAGTGGATCGCGGACGGCATGCACGGCGACATGGACTGGCTGGCGAAGAACCCTGACCGCCGGACCGACGCCACGCGCGTGCTCCCAGAGGCCCGGAGTATCATCGTGGTCGGGTTGAATTATTATCAACCCCATCCGCCGGCGGCCTACCGCATTGCGAAATATGCCTTGGGGGCCGATTACCACGACGTGATGCTCCGCCGGTTGAAGAAGTTATGTGGAGTGATGCGTACCCTCGGCGGTGACCAGAAACCTTACGTCGATACGGGGCCCGTCTTGGAGAAGCCGCTCGCCGCGGAAGCCGGCTTGGGTTGGCAAGGGAAGAGCACTATCCTATTGCAGCGCGGGTTTGGAACGTGGCTTTTTCTCGGTGTCATCCTGACGACACTCGAGCTCGAGCCCTCCCCGAAAGAGCCGGACCGCTGCGGCACCTGCACGCGTTGTATCGATGCTTGCCCGACCGCGGCCATCGTCGCGCCCTATCAACTCGATGCACGGCGCTGCTTGGCCTATCTGACCATCGAACACGACGGGCCGATTCCCGAAGAATTTCGTCGGCCCCTCGGAGATCGCGTCTATGGGTGCGATGAATGCCTAGATGTCTGCCCATGGAATCGTTGGGCTAAAGCCACGCAGGAGGCGCGTTTTGCTCCGCGAGCCTTACCCGTATTGCGCGAGACCTTGGCTTGGACGGACGAGCAATTCGTCAACCACTTCCGCGGGACGCCAGTGAAGCGGTTGGGTCTCCGTCGCTGGCAGCGCAATGCCCTCACCGTCCTCGGCAATACCGGCACCAGCGAGGACTTGCCGGCGGTCCGTACCTTACTGGGCCACACCGATCCGATGGTCGCCGAGCATGCCGCCTGGGCGGAGCGTGAATTGGTCGCTCGGCTGTGAACCTCCCTTGTTGCTTCAGGCGGTCCGCTTGTCCTAATTTGACGGCGTGACGCTCGCCCAAGCCTATTACGCCCTCGCTGCCTTTCTTTGCCTAGGCGGCTGGTTGATCTTCAGCGGTTCTCCGCTGCTGGTCTCGTTCCGCCGCGACCGCACCGCGACGCTCGTGTTGCTGGCCCTCGCGGTGGGTTGGTTTGCTTGGCAGCTCTACACGATGCCGGACCCTGACCTCGCCGGGCTGCCCCGTAATATCGTGATGATCGTCTTCGTGGGAGCGAGCTTGCTGACCTATATCTACATGCCGGACTTCCTGTCCGTCCGCTGCCTCGCAGTGCTCATGTTGTTTTTGGCGCGCCTGACGCTCGATGCCGGCTACCGTCAGTTGCCCTATAGCCTCCTCGATGCCTCGGTATCTTACGGCATCTTAGTGCTCTTCGGTCTCTGGTGGGCCTCGTCGCCGGTGGCCTTCAACCAACACTGCGACTGGGTCCTGGCTTCGGCGATCCGCCGCCAGCTCGTCGGCGGCCTGGTCTTCATCCTTGGTTTGGCTTGCCTCTACAACTCGACCTGCCTCGCGTGAGTCGTCCTTTGCTCATCGTGGTTTCGGGTCCCGCCGGGAGCGGGAAGACGACCCTGTGTAGCCGCCTGACTGATGCCTACCCTCAGGCCATCCGGCGCGTCATCACTTGTACGACGCGCCTACCTCGCCCAGGTGAAGTCGACGGCGTGGATTACCATTTCCTGGCCCACGCCGAATTCGATAAGCAAATCGCCGCGGGCGTTTTCCTCGAGCACGCCACGGTTCACGGCAACCTCTACGGCCCGCGCGCCAAGGATGTCGCTATCCACCTCGATGCGGGCTTTGATGCGCTCTTGAATGTAGACGTCCAGGGCGCCGCGACCATCCGCGCCCAGGCCGCCGCCAACCCCCGCCTCGCCGCCGCCTTAGTTACGGTTTTCGTCCGCGTCCTCGACCCCGTCGAGCTGCGCCGCCGTCTGACGGGCCGCGGCACCGACCCCGCCGACGAGATTGACCGTCGCGTTCAGGCGGCGGAATGGGAACTCAGTCACGCTGGCGAGTACCAGCACGTCATCGAGAGTGGTAGCCGCGAGGCGGACTTCACCGCGCTCGATAGTATCTACCAAGGAGAAAAGGTGCGGCACCCATGATGGCTAAATCCGAAATCGCCGCCGTCCTCGACGAGATTGCGACGCTCCTGGAACTGATGGGCGAAAACCCGTTCAAGATTCGCGCGTATTCCGCTGGAGCCCGAGCACTGGAATCGCTCACCGACGATTTAGGCGAGTTGATCGCCACGAACAAATTGGAAGAAATCCCCGGTATGGGGGAAGCGCTGGTCGATAAGATCACCACACTCCACCGCGACGGGGCTCTGCCTTTTCACCAGAAGTTAAAAGCGAGTATCCCGCCCGGCTTACTGGAAGTTATTCAAATTCCTGGCCTCGGGCCGAAGAAGGTCCGGGCGCTCTGGACGCAACTGAACATCGACGACCTCGCTAAGCTCGAGGCGGCTTGCACCAGCGGCGCGGTTGCTGAGCTGAAGGGCTTTGGCGAAAAAACCCAGGTGAAGATTCTCGAGGGCATCAAGAACCGCGTCGCCTACGGCAAGCGCCACCGCTGGTATGAAGCCGCGGAGGTCGCTGAACCTATCTTGGCCGGTTTGCGGGCACTCCCGCAGACGCAACGCGCTGAATCGGCTGGTTCGCTGCGCCGGTCGCGCGAGACAGTCGGCGACTTAGACTTCCTCGTGGCCTCATCCGACCCGGCCACGATCATGGCGTGGTTCGTGGCTTATCCCGGCGTGAAGGAGGTCACCGCCCAGGGCGAGACCAAGTCCAGCGTCCGCTTCGAGAGCGGCCTCCAGGCCGACTTACGCGTTGTACCGCTCGAGCAGTTCTATTTCGCGCTCCACCACTTCACGGGCTCCAAGGAGCATAATGTCGCCATGCGCCACCGGGCCTTATCTCGTGGGCTAAGCATGAGCGAATGGGGTTTCAAATCACTCGAGGGCGGTCCGGCGGTCGCGCCGGGCGCGAAGGATGAGGCCGAGGTCTTCGCTGCACTTGGCTTGTCGTGGATTCCGCCTGAACTCCGCGAAGGCAACGGCGAGATCGAAGCGGGCGAGAAGGGGCAGTTGCCCTCGCTTGTCGAGTTCACCGACCTCCGTGGCGTTTTTCATAATCACACGACTGAATCTGACGGCGATCATACGCTAGAGCAGATGGCGGCGGCGGCCGAAAAACTCGGGTGGGATTACCTCGGCATCTCCGATCACTCGAAGTCTAGCTTCCAAGCCCGCGGGCTCGATGAAGAGCGGCTCGGTCGCCAGCTCGAAGCGGTGGCGAAGCTCAATGCCTCGGGTCGCTTCAAGGTTCGCGTCCTCACCGGCAGCGAGGTGGATATTCTCGGCGAAGGGGAACTCGATTTCGCGAACGACATCCTCGCCCAACTCGACTTCGTTGTGGCCTCGGTTCATAACCGGTTCGGGCTCGACCGCGACGCGCAGACGGCCCGGATCATCAAGGCCATCGAGAATGAGCACGTGGATATGGTCGGCCACCTCACTGGTCGCTTACTCAACAAGCGGGAGCCGTACGAACTCGACGTCGCCAAGGTCATCGACGCCGCGGCCGCCAACGATACCATCATTGAGCTGAACTCGAACCCTTGGCGCCTCGATATGGATTGGCGCTGGTGGCGACGGGCGGCGGAGAAGGGCGTGCTGACGTCCATCAATCCCGACGCCCACGATATTGAACAGTTGGCTTTCGCCGCCCATGGCGTGCGCATTGCCCGCAAGGGCTGGCTAACCAAGGAGCAGGTGCTGAATACGCGTTCCTTGGCTGAGGTCTTGAAGTGGCTGGGGCGCTAACGGCGGGTTACGGCTCGCCCTATCGGGGTCTGCTCTCCTATTAATGAGGCATGCTGCACGACAAACGCCGCCTCCTCCTCATCGCGGGCCCTTGCTCCCTCGAATCCGAGTCCAACTGCCGGACCGTGGCCACGGAGTTGAAGGCTCTCGCCGCGAAGTACCCGGAGCTAAATATCATCTTCAAGGGCTCTTATGATAAGGCCAACCGTACCTCGCTCTCAGGCGATCGTGGTCCCGGCATGCAGGCAGGACTCGAGCTCCTCGCGATGGTGAAAAAAGATTTCGGCTTCAACGTCCTCACGGACATCCATGGACCCGACCAATGCGAAGCGGTCGGCAAAGTCGTCGACGTGCTGCAGGTGCCGGCCTTCATGTGCCGTCAGACTGATCTCCTCGTAGCTGCCGCCAAGACTGGCAAGGTCGTCAACGTGAAGAAGGGCCAGTTCCTCTCCCCCTTTGAAATGCGCTTCGTCGTGGATAAACTCGAGGGCGCCCAGGCCGCCGAGATTTGGCAGACCGATCGTGGCACGACTTTCGGTTACCAGAACCTCGTCGTCGATATGCGGTCTTTCCCCATCATGGCTGGCTTCGGCCACCCCACGATTATGGACGCCACGCATGCCGTGCAGCTGCCTGGTGCCGCAGGTGGCTCTTCGGGTGGCCAGCGTGAATACGTGCCGGTCCTCGCCAAGGCCGCCCTCGCGGCTGGGGCGGCCGGTCTCTTTATGGAAACGCACCCGAATCCAGCGAAGGCGATCTCCGATGGTCCTTCCCAGGTACCGTTGGCTGACTTCCCCGCGCTCGTAGAATCCTGCCTCCGCGTCTGGAAAGCCGTTCGCGCTTAAGCGTCGAAGAGCCGCTGGGCGGCGACGCGGTCTAATTTACCACGGGCATCCGTGGGGAGTTCAGCGACGAAGACATACTGTTTCGGCCGGGCCGCTGGCTCGAGGCGCTCGGCGAGGCGGCGTAGCGCCGGTTCGAGTTCCGCCCTCCCTACCACCAAGGCGACAACCCGTTCGCCCCATTGGGGGTCAGGCCGCCCGAACACATGCGTTTCGGCGGCGGCAGCTAAGACGCTTTCCACCCGGCTCGGGTCGACCTTTTCGCCGCCGGAGACAATAACCCGATCGGTGCGCCCGAGGATGCGAACGGTGCCGTCCGGGCCCAGCTCCGCGCGGTCTTGCGTGAGGTAGCCGCCGGTCGCAATGGTTTCATTCGGCCAGATGGCTTGGGCGAGAGCGGCTGTCGCGACCGTTAGGATATCGTCTGCGAGTCCGAGGTGGACGCCGGGTAACGGCACGCCGCGGGGCGGTTGGTTCTTCCAAATGGTTTCCGGCGGGCACACGGCACAAGCCGCCGCGGTTTCGGTCATGCCGTAAGTTAGAAAGACGGGGAGGCGACGGTCGCGGATTTCACGCAGGCAAGCGGGCGGGACGGAGGAGCCACCCAGCAGCACGACGTGAAAGCGCTTGAGCCAAGCCTCCCCATCGGGATGTGCGAGCACCCGCAGGAGCTGCGCTGGAACCAAGGAGGCGATACGCGTGCCGTCCGTCGGTAGTTTGACCGCTGGCAGCGGCGCGTCAGCGTAGAAGCGTCCATCGAGCACGACGTGGCGTCCGCCCGTGACGGCGGCGCGCACGAAGGGCATCAGTCCACTCACATGCCAAGGGGGCGTTAACGTCGCGCCGTGTAACGTGGGTGCGAGGCCGCGTGCGCTGAGAAAATCACTCAGGGATCGGACCGCGGCGGCGAGTGATGCGGGATCATGGACCGCGAATTTCACCGTGCCACCCGTGCCGCCCGTCGGAATCATCGTCCGCCCACGGCTGCTTGCTGGCCAATCGGCTGGGCCCGGGCCCGTGGGCGTGAGTTCCGCGCCGATGACGCGCGTGCCGGCAGGAATGAGGCGAGCGGCCGCAGCCATTTCTTCGGCCCCCCATTGAGGGTTCCCTAAGAATACCGGCAGTTCGGCCCCCCAAGCCGCGGCGACTTCAGACAGGTAGTCCGTGTGGTCGCGGTGAAAGATGGCGACGGCGTTCATGTGAGGTCGCGCCAGAACTGGTCCCAGCTGATATCGAGCGCGCCGCGCGCTTCGGGTCCGCCGACGTGACGGTCGCGGCCATCCATTTCAAAGCGACCGAGTGTATCGAAGCCCACGGCAGTCGTTGCGAGGTCTTGCGCGGCTAACCACAAAGCCCCTTGTCGGCCAATGGCGGTTTCGAAGCAGGATGAATAAGTCACGGCGCGGGTGGTGTCCGCCTTTCGCCAGGCGAGGAAGTGATCCCAGTCCCCGACCAAGAGCGGCTTGACGATGACTGGGCCGTCCCACTCCAGCCCGGCGGGCGTGAGAAAGGATTCGTCGAGGGCGACTTTCGCCGTGCCCAGTGAAGCATAACCAGCATGGCCAACTGGCAGCGGCTGTTCCAGGAATTGGATACGCGGTTCGCTGCGGACGAACTCTAGCCACGCGCGTGCCGTGGCGAGGTCCAGTGCAGCGTTGGCATCCAGTCGTAACGCACCATCGAAGCTCGCGAGTGCGCTGCGGATGTCGTTGATTGTAGTTTCAGGCAGGATTTTAACTTTTAACGTGCGGAAGCCGGCAGCGTTTTTCTTGGCGAAGTCCTGGGGGTCATCCGTCACCAAGCCGGCGCAGGGTAGGCTACCTCCGAAAGCGGCGATGGTATCCCAGTGGCGACAAGAACTCAGCGCAGCCGCGAGACATGGTAGTTGTGGCGAGGCTCCGACGACGGCCGTGAGATGGGACAAGCTCCCTTGCGCGGAGTGGAGGACTTCGATGGCTGTCTCGGTCGTTTCCGTCGGGAACCCCGGCCAAGGGGCAACCTCCCCGTAGCCTATACCTAGCTCGGATTGGGTCTGAATCAGGATGCGCTCGACGGCTTCGACCGGGCCCATGCCCGTCCGCAAGGGACGCCGAAAGCGCCGCCTGACCCGCTTGAACCCGAATTTGCCGTCCTTCATAGGCCGATAGTTCCTTAAATAACCCTCCGCCGCAAAAACAAATTGCCAGCGCGCTGGGGTCTCCCTAACACCCTTTGGGGAAACCGACCTGCTATGGCCTCCTCTAAAAACAAGGGCCGCGTTTCCCTCGACGAACGCTTTTACCTCTCCGCGGACAAGTTCTTCTTGGCCAACGCGGGGTTGGGCCTGACCTACGACGACGTCTCGCTCGCCACCCGCTACTCCGAGGTCCTGCCGCGGATGACGCGCTTGGATTCCTCCCTGTCCGATGCCCTCGCGCTTTCTTTGCCCATCCTATCCTCGGATATGGATACGGTCACGGAGCATCGCATGGCCATCGCGATGGCCCTGAACGGTGGACTTGGGCTCCTGCACTATAACATGAAGCAGGAAGAGCAGGTCGCCGAGGTCCGTCGCGTGAAGAACCACATTCACGGGATGATCGGTGACCCCGCCGTGGTTTCCCCCGAGCACACCATCGCCGAGGTCCTGCTGCGCATTGAGGCCGATGGCCTGGCGTTCAGTACTTTCCCGGTCGTCGGTCGCGACAACACGCTCCTCGGTCTCCTGCCCGGTAGCGCCGTCAAGGAACGTCATGGCCAGCGCAAGGTCGCTGAGGTCATGATTCCGCGCGACAAAGTCTTCTCCGTCTTCGAGAAGGACCTCGGGAAGGATCCCATCGCCAAGGCCGATCGCCTGTTCTCCGAACACGTCGGCCAGAACAAGCTCCTCGTCGTCGACGCCAAGAACCGCCTGCGCGGCCTGTTCACGCTGAGTGATATCGAACGCATCTCCGAAGAATCCCGCGCACACGTCCGCCCGACTCGTGACGCCGACTTCCGCCTCCGCGTGGGCGTCGCGGTTTCGGTCCCACGGACCCCCGAGGGAGAAATCGACCGCGACCGTTTCCTGGCTCATGCCGCCGCTTTGGTTGCCGAAGGCGCCGACGCCCTCGCTATTTCCACCGCCCATGGCCATACTAAGGGCGTGGGCGACGCGATTCGCCTACTCCGCAAGCAGCACAAGGGCATCACTCTCATTGCTGGTAATGTCACCAGCGGCGACGGCGTCGCCTTCCTCGCCGCTGCCGGCGTCGATGCCATCAAGATTGGCCAAGGCCCAGGTTCTATTTGCACGACTCGCATCGTCGCGGGGGTTGGCATCCCGCAACTCACGGCTTTGTACGTCGCCGCGCAGGCGGCCAAGCGCAAGGGCGTCCGCATCATCGCGGACGGCGGCATCACCAAGAGCGGTGATATCGTCAAGGCGCTGACGCTGGCTGATGTCGTCATCCTCGGCGGCCTCCTCGCCGGTTGCCGCGAAGCTCCGGGCAAGTTGATGGAGATTAACGGTAAAACTTATAAAGAATACCGCGGCATGGGTTCCCACGAAGCCATGCGCAAGGGTTCCGCTTCCCGTTACGGCCATTCCGCCGCCGGTAAGTTCAATAAGGTCGCCGCCGAAGGGATCGAGGCCCTTAAGGAGGTCTCTGGTTCGGTCGACCAGGTGCTCGGCACCCTCGCTGGCGGGGTCCAGAGCGGCCTCGGCTACCTCGGCGCCCGTAATTTAACGGAACATCGGGCCAACGCCCGTTACATTAGGGTGACCCCGGCCGGTCAACGTGAGGCGGCCCCGCACGACGTGATTGAAATTAAGGCCGGTTCCTAATACACTAACATCCTCATGCTCGCTTTCTTTCGGCACCTCATGGTCTTCCTGCTCGGCGCACTCGTCGGGGCCGTGGCCATTTTATTCTTCCTCCCGACCTTTTCCGCGACCTTTACGAATACATCTATGGGGGCTGTGGCGAAGGTCGAAGAGCCCGCCAAGCCAGCCGAGCCCGTGGCCAAGGTTGAGGAACCAGCCAAGCCAGCCGAGCCCGTAGCCAAGGTCGAAGAGCCCACCAAACCCACAGAGCCGGTGGCCAAGGTTGAAGAGCCAGCCAAGCCGGCCGAGCCCGTGGCCAAGGTCGAGGAGCCCGCCAAGCCGGCCGAGCCTGGTAAGCCGATGGTCGAGGAGCCTGGTAAGCCGGCCGACCCCGTGGCTAAGGTGGAGCCAAAGCCGAAAGCCGACTCTGGCCAAAAGCTGGACTATACCGCGCTCAATGCTCGACCCATTTTCTGGCCATCCTCGGTCCTCGTGACGACCGCGACCAGTTCGGCTCTGATGGAACAGGGCAAGAAGGTCGCCGACATTCCCTTGGCTGAAGCGGACGTTCTGCAAATCTCTAAAGTGCTCGGTGACGGTACGCTCGAAGTGCGCGCTCAAGGCCTCAAGTTTGAAATCGACCAGAAGCTCACAGACTTCGAAGCCGGCGTCCGCCGCAAGATCGCCGAACTCGCCGATAAGGGCAGCACGATTCCCGCGCCCTACAAGACCGACCGCCCTTACGTCCCGCCCATCGCTCCGCTGCCCACCGCCCCAGCTCCAGTCGAGAAGCCTACGCCGTCCGTGACCGAGAAGCCGAAGCCCGCTCCAACGACTAAGCCGCTGACGCGCTCTAAGGACACCTTGGACGATAAGATGAACTCCCTCTTCGGCCGCAAGTTGACCCCCGAGGAATCGGCTGAAGCCGCCAAGAAGAAGCCTGCCAAGTGAGTTCAGCCAAAATCTTTTCGTGGAACGTCAACGGCGTCCGTTCAGCCCTCGGTAAGGGCTTGGCGGATTTTATCGCGAAAACAGCGCCCGACGTCCTTTGCCTGCAGGAGACGAAGTGCGAGACGGTTACGGCGAGCACGCTGGGCCTGGCTTTTCCCCATCAGTTTTGGCATGAAGCCGAGAAGAAGGGCTACTCCGGAACGGCCATCTTGTCTAAGACCGCGCCGTTGTCCGTCACAACCGACTTCCCCGGCGACCACCCACGCGAAGGCCGCGTGGTCACCGCCGAATTTGCCGGCTGCTATGTCCTCAGCGCTTACGTCCCTAATTCGCAGCGCGAACTGGAACGCCTCGACTATCGCCTGCAGTGGGATGCGGATTTCCGTAAGTACCTGGCGAAGCTAGCCAAGAAGAAGCCCGTCGTCGTCTGTGGTGACCTCAACGTCGCCCACGCCGAAATCGACTTGGCGAATCCATCCACGAACCGCCGGAACGCTGGCTTCACGGACGAGGAGCGCGAATCCTTCGGGACGTTACTTAATGATCATGGCTTCACCGACACCTTCCGTGCGCAGTTTCCGAAACTCGCCCAACGCTACAGCTGGTGGAGCTATCGGCCAGGTATCCGCGCCCGCAATATCGGGTGGCGCTTAGATTACTGCCTGACTTCGGATGGCCTAAAATTCACGCAGCCCGAGATTCACGATCAGGTCACGGGGTCGGATCACTGTCCGGTCTCGGTGCAGGTGGACGCGACGCTCTGAGTGCCTCGCTTAGTCGCTGCGCAAACAAGAGGATGGTCGTCACCGCGGCCGAGAGGAAGAACACCAGTGGCCCAATCCAGATGAGGTCTGGATCGGCCGGCCACACTTCAGCTGCCTCACCATTCGGCTTCAGCGCATACCGTACGTTTAGCTCGGCTCCGGGTGCAAACGACCGCCAGACAGTCTGGAGCTTGCCCTTCTGCGCTCGACCGCGGTCATCAGTCCAGGTGACGAGGTAGTAGGTCTCCGTCCGCTTGCCGTCTCGGTCATGAAGGATGCGCACGTCTCGTCCTTGGACCGTTGCCTTCGCTGGTTCATGGACGAAGAAGCCTTCGCCGACCATCGGCCAGCAGTAGGCCGCGACCGCGATGATCATTGCCACCCCGGCGGTGAGGAGTGCCACCGACAACCAAAGCCGGAGTAGCGTGGGCTTCTCTTCCGGCGGGGGACCTTCGATGAACGGTTCGGGCTGCACGCCTTAGTGGTGTTCCTTGCCCATCAAGTGGCGCACCCATGGCACCAAGGCGAGTAACACGACTGCCACGATGCCCACGACGATAGCCTGATTACTAAAGAAACTCGCCAGTGCGGCCGGGTCCTTCGAAGAGAAGCCGGCCGATAGCGTGCCCGAAAGTTTATTGCCGAGCGCCGTCGCCAAGAACCAGACGCCCAGGACGAGGCCAGTGAGTCGCGCAGGCGCTAGTTTACTCATCGTGCTCAAGCCGACCGGGCTGAGGCACATTTCGCCGAGCGTCTGCAGGAAGTAGACGCCGACCAGCCACCAGGGGCTAACCTTGCCCGCGACGATGCCTTGCGCGGCCGGCACCATGAGTGCGAAAGACAGCCCTAGGAAGATGAGCCCAAAGACGAACTTCAGGGCAACCGAGGGCTGGCGCGTCCCGAGCGCGACCCACAGCCATGCGAAGATCGGGGCGAGGGCGATGACGAAGAGCGCGTTGACGGATTGGAACCACGAGGAAGGGAAATGCTGACCGAGAATCTCGGTGCGCGTGAGTTCATCCGCGAATAACGTCAGGGTCGTCCCCGCTTGTTCGAAGACCGCCCAGAATAGGACGGCCGCGATGAAGAACACGCCGATGGCCGCGATGCGTTTGCTATCGTCGTCCTTCCGGATGACCCCGAAATACAACACAACGAGGATCGGTAGAGAGTAGATGGTGTAAGCGAGCCAGACGTGTTCGTCCGACTTTATCATCAAATAAAGCAGGGCGATGGTGCCGAGGGTGACGAGCGCGAGGCGTTCCCACGGGCGCCGGAGGTGTGCGTCTGGAGCGTCGCCGACATGGCTGACCCAGTTGAGTCGGCGGACATAGACCCACATGCCGAGCGTCATGCCGACCCCTGCCGCCGCAAAGCCCCAATGCCAAGAGTGGGCGGGATCAAAGCCCCAGCCCGTCAGGATTTCTTTGAAGCGAGCGTCTTGCGCGAGGTAGCCGGTCACCAGCGGCGCGGCGAAGGCACCGATGTTGATGCCCATGTAGAAAAGCGAGAAGCCGGCATCGCGGCGGGCGTCGCCGCGGGCGTAAAGTCCGCCGACGAG
>CAMDWM010000032.1:0-16228 GCA_945878755.1 Akkermansia muciniphila | reverse complement strand
GCATAAGCACCCAGCAGCTGACGGGCTTCCGCCGGCGAAGGATCGTCTGGCCCGAGGTGCACACCATCGGCTTCGGCGGCCAAGGCGATGCGGGGCGAATCGTTGACGATGAAAGTTGCACCGTAATCGCGGCAGAGTTCGGCGATGCGCGCCGCTTCCTCGATGGCGGCCGCTTCCGGTAAAGTCTTCGTGCGGAATTGAATCCAGCGCACCCCGCCCTGCAAGGCCGCGAGCGCTTGGTCGCGATGGCCGAGCGGCGATGCGTCGAGCGTGAGGAACTGCAGGCGAGGCAGGCCAGCCATCAGTGCTTACGCTTCAGCTTGCGGGCGTCCTTCCCAGACCAAGCGCGTTCGAGTTCAAGGAAAGCCTGCACAGGCTTAGCGCTTTCCCAGACGGACCCGATAAACGCCATCCCATCGAACCCCAACTCGCGCACATGGCCGGCATTCTCTGGCGTGATGCCGCCGAGACCGTAGACCGGGCAGCCGCCTTCCGCGCGCCAGCGTTCCACGATGACCTGAAATTCACGGTGCGTGCGTTGCGGCACATAATCACGCTTCGAGACGGACGGGAAAATCGGGCTCAGGAAGAGGTAGTGGCAACCTTTGGGCGTGCTGCGCATCTCATCGTAAGAATGACACTTCAGACTGAGCGCGGCCGTCTTGGGCCAGCGCGGCGGGATGCGATCGCCGGGTATCATCTGGAAACCAGCCAGATTACGGGAGAGTACCAGGTCGGGCTGCTCTTCGAGGACGATCCGATTCCAGAAAACCTCGGGGACCTGTTGTAGGAAGGCCTCGTATTGCCGCACATTCCAATCGCGAACCGACTGGACGTGCAAGCGGCCGAGGCCGGCGTCGAAAAGCTTAACGACCGTCTTGGCGTCCCAGGGCGAACGCGTGGGCGTAAACAACACGAGGTTAGCCGGGGCGGGCGCCTCAGGTTCGGATTTAAAAAGACCTTGGATGAACTTAAGCATGAATTAACCGCCTTGAGCGGCGCGAATGACGAGGATTTGGGCACCGGCGACGAGGATTTGGGCCGACCAGCGGCTCCGCGGAACGACCTGCCCATCAACGGCGGCGGCCACGGCGGCCTCCTGGGCGCAGCCCAGCTCCTCGAGCAGGGCGGCGAGGGTCCCGGCGGCGGTTTCCCGGGGCTCATCGTTGACGATTACACGCATACCTGTGGGGCCGAACGTGACCCCCTTGGGGCGGGCTGGCAAGCGGAGGTTTGGGGTTGCGGCAACGCCCGACCCGCTTTCGCTGGTGGGCATGAAATCCCTCCGCCTGCTCGCGTCGTGCCTCTTGGGCCTCGCCCTCGCCCACGCCGCCGAAACCCCTTCCACCAATATGAAAGAAACCTCCGATCCTAAGGCCGCACCGCGCGCCATCATCCACACCACCTACGGTGACATGACCGTCGAGTTCTGGCCCGACGTCGCCCCCCGCACGGTCGAAAATTTCCTCAAGCTAGCCCGCGAAGGTTTCTACGACGGCACCTGCTTTCACCGCATTCTCAAGGGCTTCATGATTCAGGGCGGCTGCCCCAACTCGAAGCTCGGTGCCAAGGGCCAGCCCGGCACCGGTAGCCCGGGCTATCAGATCAAGGCCGAGTTTAATAATCGCTCCCACACTAAGGGTGTGCTCTCGATGGCCCGCTCCTCCGACCCGGATAGCGCTGGTAGCCAGTTCTTCGTCTGCCATGGCGATGCTTCCTTCTTAAACAATAAGTACACCGCCTTTGGCAAGCTCGTCGACGGTGAGAAAGTCCTGGATAAGATCGCCGCCATCGCCTGCGTTGGCCCCGAGCGCTCCAGCCCAACCGAACGCGTGGAAGTCACTAGCGTAGAAGTAGTTGGAGAAAAGAAGCCCGAGAAGAAGTCCGAAGAGAAGAAGAAGTAAGCCGCTCCCTTCATCCTTTACACAATAACGACCGCCACCAACCTAGCGTTTCCCCATGAAATCCCTACGCCCCCTCCTCCTCCTGCCCTTGGCTGCTGTTGCCGCTCAGGCCTACACCCTCGAACTGGAACTCGGTAAGAGCCACCCGACCGGCCACCAAGACAGCAACGTCGTCGGACTAACGATTGCCACCCAGGTTAACGAAAACTTCAGCCTCGGCCTGAACCTGAACTCCCGCGGCCTCGTCGGCGGCAACCCGGCCATCGACCTGGATGCTCGTACCGCCTTCGCTGAACTCACCTACGACCTGAACGCCCGTGGCGGCATTCGTCCGTTCGTTGGCGCTGGCGTCGGCTACTCCTGGCTCTCCGGCACGGGCGTGACTTCGAAGTCCGTCCTCGCAACCGACGTGTTCGCTGGTGTGCGCTTTGCCCTCTCCGAGAACCTCGACATCGCCTTCACGGTGAAGAACGCCCAGTTCAGCGGCGTCAAGTACACGGGCGGCGCCAAGCACACGATCACCGACTGGTCCCAGTCCGTGAGCCTGCGCTTGAAGTTCTAAGCGTCGCTTAGCCCAACGAAAAGGCCGCCCAGTGGGCGGCCTTTTTTATTGGCTTAATAAGCAGGCTCAGGGTGTCAAAATACCGCGGTCCTTCAGCCAAGCGCCTAAGGAGTTAGTCCACTCCTTCGCGGCGAGGCAGCGGTCCGAGGCACCCCAACCATGGCCACCCTTGGCCCACACGTGGACTTCGGCACTGCCGCCGAGAGACTTGAGTTTAGCAGCCAAGGCCATCGAGCCTTCGGCCGGATAGGGGTCATCCGCGCTGTGCGCGAAGAAAGCCGGCACGGGCTTCGAGCCCTTCGGGGGAACGACGCCGTCGGGTCCTTCGCGGAGAACACTGTCCGGCTTGTCCTTCTCGAAAAGATACGCGGGGTAGACCATGACCGCAAAGTCAGGACGGGCCGCACCCGCTTCGGCTGGCGAGTAGGCCACGCGGGCGGCTAAATTACCGCCTGCGGAGAAACCGAGGATCCCAATCTTTTTGGGATCAGCATTCCATTCAACGGCACGGGCACGAACCAGCTCGATGGCCTTGCGTGCGTCCAACACCGGGACGATCCAAGGCTTATCGTTATCCCGACGGGGCACGCGGTAACGCAGGACGGCGGCACCGACCCCTTGGGCATTGAGGCGACGCGCGACCTCGGCGCCTTCATGCTCTTCGGCCAGGATGCCGTACCCGCCACCGGGGCAGACGATGATGAACGGTGCGTTCGGCTTAGCCGCTGGCCAGACGATGAACTCCGGAATCATCACGTCGGTGCGGTGACCGTTTTTGTTAAGAATACCTTTCGGGTCTTGGCCGGGCTTGGCCTTAAGCGTTTCGGCCGGGGGCGCCCCATCCCAGACGGGGACTGGTGCAGAGGGCTCGGCCAACAGGAGCGCGGGGAGGAAAAGACCGGCGAGGCGTAGGGTTTTCATTCGTGTCGAAGGGCTTCGATGGGGTCGAGACTAGCCGCGCGAATCGCTGGGTAGACGCCAGCGATGAGACCCACGACCACCGAGAAGGAAAGGCCTTGGAGCATGATGATCCAATCAAACTTGGAGACCACCCCGGTCGGCACGGCCTGCATCAAGACGTAGTTCATAATCGAAACGATACCTACCGAGACGACGAGACCGATGAGCCCGCCGAGCACGGAAATCACCGCCGCCTCGGAAAGGAATTGCAGGAAGAGATCGGACCCGCGCGCGCCCACGGCCTTGCGGACGCCAATCTCACGGATACGCTCATTGATGGAGGCTAACATCACATTCATGATACCAATCCCGCCGATGAAGAGCGAGATACCCGCCACGCCTCCCAGCGAAAGCTTAAAGGCCACCTCCGTCTTACGGAAGTCCTCGAGAGTCTGCTCATTCGTGGTAAGCGTGAAGTCCCTCAGCCCATTATGCGTCTGCAACAAGGTGCGTTCCACCTGCTCAACCGCGTAGTTGAGGTCATCGCCCGTCGCCACCTGAAGGCCGAGTCCGCTGAGTCGGTCATTGCCGTTAAACTTCGACATCGCGGTCGAGATTGGAATGTAGACGCCGCTATTACGCCAGCGCCACATGCCCCCACTCCCCTTACCCTTACCGGAGGCCGACCGAATTTCCATCCCCTGGGCTTCAATGTTATTGAGCAGGCCAATGATGATGAAGCGCTTACCTTTAACGCGAATGACCTTGCCGAGTGGGTCGATATTCGGCGGAAAGAGTTCCGCCACGATGGAGGAGCCCAGCACACACACATCCGTCTTATGCAAGATATCGAGGTCGCTGATGAAGCGGCCTTCGCTGGGATTTACCCAACGCTTCGCGACCGGCAGCCAATCGGGCGTCACGCCGTTTATCATGGTATTTACCTCGCGGCCTTCCCAAACGATTTTCTCGTAGCCGACGCGGGCTTCGGGCGAAACATAACGGACAATTGGGATGGTCGCCTTGATCTGCTCGACGTCGCGCATGGTCAGTCCTTCAGAAAGTTCGGCGAGGTGCTCCTGTTCCTTCGGCAAGGACTGCTTGTCGACGGTGATCTTCTCGATACCGCCCATGGCATCCACAAACTGCCGAAAGTTGCCAACCATACCTTGGACGACGGTGACCATCGCCACGAGCGAGGCGACGCCGAGGATGATGCCCGACATGGAGAGCAAGGAGCGCACCTTGTTCGCCTGGAGTTCGCGGAGGCCATTGATGACCGCAGCGCGGATGCGAATGAGGAGTTTCATTGCAGGCGATCCTCCTGCACTTTGCCGGCCCGCATGGAAATAATCCGTTTGGCCTTGGCGGCCACGGAAAGGTCATGCGTCACCACCACGACGGTGATGCCTTCGGCTAAAAGCGACCCGAGTAGGTCGAGGATACGGTCGACGTTCTTGACATCGAGATTGCCCGTGGGTTCATCGGCGAAAACGATGGCCGGGCGGGCCACGATGGCGCGGGCGATGGCGACGCGCTGACGTTCGCCGCCGGAGAGCTGGGTCGGCCGGTGCGTGAGGCGATGCGACATCCCCACGCGCTCTAAGGCGATCTTCGCGGCCTCCTCGCGGGCATCCTCGGTGTAATCCTCGCGGTAAAGGAGCGGCAGGGCGACGTTCTCCAACACGCTCAGGCGCGGCAAGAGGTTGAAGGACTGGAAGACGAAGCCGACGCGGTTCGAGCGGTACCAAGCACGGCGGTCCGGGCTAAGGACCGAGACTTCCTCGCCCTCGAAGAGGATACTGCCCTTCGTCGGCGTGTCCATGAAGCCTAAGATGTGCATCAAGGTCGACTTGCCCGAACCCGATGGCCCGAGGATGGCGATGTATTCGCCCCGGTCGAAATTGAGGTCGACGCCGTCCAAGGCATGCACGGTCTCGTCGCCCATGACGTAGGCCTTATGCAGGCCGCGGATGGTCGCCAGGGAACCCATGCTCAGCGCTGGACGGTCTGCCGGACGAGGCTGACGGTTTCTCCGACTTGAACGCCCGACTTTACCTGCGTGTAACCCGCATCACTCAGGCCGAGCTTCACCGAGCGGCGCTCCCACTGGCCCGTCTCTCCCTTGACATAAATAATGCGGTCCTTGCCCTCGACGAAGATTGCTGACACCGGAAGCGAGAGGCAGCCAGCCTCCCGGGCCACGAGCACGGAAAGGTTGGCGCTGATACCCGGCCGGGCGCCCTCACCGGCGGCGAAGGAAACCTGACACGGAAACACGCGGAGGTCGGGGGTCTTCACATCGGGCGTCCCGAACGGGGCGAGGAAGGTGACTTGGCCTTTCTTGGTCAGGCCGGGAATCGAGTCGAACGTGATGGTCGCCTCGCGGCCGAGGGACAGGCGCGTCGCGGCAAACTCGTTGAGGTTCACATCCACACGGAGGACCGAAACGTCGGAGACGCGCAGCAAGAGCGTCCCGCTATTGATCGACTGTGCACCGATGACGACTTGGCCTTCGACGAGGTTATTCGAGTCCGACACCGTGCCCTCGTGCGGCGCCACGAGGACGGTTTTACGGACATTCTCTTCGGCCTTCTCGAAACGCGATTGGGCGACGTCACATTGTAGTTTCGTCACTTCATAAGCGGTGCGGGCGTCTTGCAGTTCGCGATCCGAAACGAAGCCCTTCTCGCGCAGGGCCTCGGCCCGCTTGAGGTCGCGCGTGGTCTTCTCGAGGTTGAGCGCTTGCAGTTGAACGTTACGACGGGCTTCGTCTTGGTCGGCCTTCACCAACAAGGGGTCAAGCTCGATAAGGATAGCGCCTTTTTTGACGACCTGGCCGTCCTTGACGTGAATCTTCTGAATCTTGCCGCTCACTTCGGCCTTCACGTCGCTGAAGATGACGGGGCGGACATAGCCGGCCGCATCGACGGTTTCCTCGATGTCGCGGATGGCCACGATGGATTCGATTGGATTGAGCGGGGCCCCGCCCTTCGCGCCACCGGCGCGGGGACCGCCCTTCTTGGCATCGTCTGGCCACCAATACACGGCAGCCGCGGCCACGAGGGCAACGGCGGTGAGAATAATCAGGTTCTTCTTAAGGCTCATGGGGTGGCAGGCAAAGGGGGTAAAGGTTCGTCCAGCGGCAGCTCGGCCCCGACCTTCGCTTCAGCTGTTTCCAGAGAGAAGCCGTGACGCGCGAGCAATGAGCCGTCTAGACGGGCGACGCGGGCGGAGGCAGAGCGGGCGTCCAGTAAGGACTGAATCCAATTCAGCTGCGAGGCATCCAAGGCTGCCTGCGCCTGCAGGACGCGCAAGATATCGGATTGGCCAGCAGCGTAGCGGGCTCGTTCGCCTTCATAGGACTGGCGCTGTAAAGCCAACGCCGAGGTAGCGGAATCGACGCGGGCGCGGGCAGCTTCGAGGTCCCGCCAAGTAGCGCGGGCATTGAAGACCAGGTTCTGGCGGACATCCGCCAAGCGGAATTCAGCCTGCTGGCGAGCCCGCGAGGCGGAACGCAAAGTGGCCGCGGATTCGCGGGAGCCGAGCGGCAAGCGGTAAGTTAAGCTGATGCTATTGCTCCACCCGGAGGAATCGCGGAGGCCATTGTATGCCTGATTCAGCCCGGCGACCGAAGGCCCCAAGTTAGCACCCGAGAGCGTGAGATCGAGCTGAGGGGCATCGTTCTGCCGAGCGGCCTCTAAGGCCGAGTTGGCTTGGGCCAATGCGGAGAGCTGAATA
Source organism: Akkermansia muciniphila (assembly GCA_945878755.1). Taxonomy (GTDB): domain Bacteria; phylum Verrucomicrobiota; class Verrucomicrobiia; order Opitutales; family UBA953; genus UBA953. Next base: position 9,121 of record CAMDWM010000032.1, on the reverse strand, counting down.
GCGGTGTCGAAATCAAAGTTAGCCGCCTGGCGAATCCACTGTGTAAACGGCTCCGGGGCGGCGACCGCGACCGCTGGGATCGCTTCCACGAGAACCGCCTGTTCGATTTCGGCAGCGTCGCCCCGTCCGAGCGTTCGGCGCAAGCGCATCTCTGCTCCATCGACAGACTGCTGGGCGTTTAAGACGGCGACCTTCTGGTTGGCCACCTCGGCGGCGGCCTGCAATTCTTCTAAGGCCGTGGCATCGCCGAGCCGACGTTTCGCTTGGACCTGCTCCAATAAAGACTCCGCCGAGCGAAGACTAGTTTCGCGTAACGCCACCAACGTGCGCGCCCCGGCGAGACTCCAATAGGCAACTTCCGTGTCGCGGATGAGATCCAGCGCCGAGGCCCGCAGTGCGAGCCGAGTGCGCGTGGCGCCTTCCTTGGCGGCGATTAACGCGGAGAGGTTTACGGCCCGACCGGCACCGGCCAACAAGGGCTGCGTATAGCTTAGGCTAGTCCCAAGGTCGAAATTTGACGCCGTCGAGTTGAGACTACCGCCATCGGACCATAAGCGCGACATGCCCGTACCCAGGGTCAACGTGCCGCCCCAGCTGAATTTGCGGGAGAGGCTGATATCCGAACTAAAATCCCGCGCGGAGGGGTTGCCAAGCTGACGATCGAACGACGACTGCGCCCCGCTCAGGCGGTTGCTCCAACCGAAGACCGGATCAAAGGTGGCCTCCGCCTGCTCCACGAAATCCAAGGAGCGGGCCGTCTCGAGACGGGTAATGACGAGGCCGAGGTTACGGGCCAAAGCTTGGTCAATGGCCGCCGCCAGGGTGACCGTCTGCGGGACGGTAGTGACCGCTCGATTCGCCGGAGCCAGCGTGACGCCGCCGTCTGCTCCCAACAAGGAAGCAGCGACGAGAAAACTCGCGGGGAGAAAGGCGCGCATTGAAGGGGTAAGTACCTATGTAGGTGTAGTTTGTTCCCGCTATAAAAGCAAGCGACGCACCAACCGGTGCGTCGCGAAACCTCACTAATTAAGGCGTTTTGTCTTATTTGACGATTTCAACCAATTCCACCTCGAATTCGAGGACGGAGTTGGGCGGAATCGGACCCTGGCCATTCTCGCCGTAAGCGATGTTAGCGGGAGCAACGAGGAGGATCTTCCCGCCCTTGCCAATCATGGGAACAGCTTCGGTCCAAGCCGGGATGACACCATTCAGAGGGAACTCGGCCGGGGCGTTGCCACGGGTCGCAGTGGAGTCGAAAACCTTACCATCGACGGTCTTGCCCGTGTAGAGGCACTTGACGGTGCTCGCAGCGGTGGGCTTAGGGTCGGTGCCGGGGGTGATGATCTTATAGCGGAGACCAGAAGCGGTCTTCTTGAATTCCTTATCGGCGTCAATCTTGGCGAGGAAAGCCTCATTCTGGGCGCCCCAGCGCTTGGCCTTACCGGCGACGCGTTCGCCGATCATCTTCTCGGCACCAGGGATGATATCCTCGGCCTTGAACTTCGGTGTCTCGTTCTTGAGGGCGGCGCGCATGCCGTCGAGCAGAGCGGTCACTTCCTCATCGGAAAGATCGAGCTCCGTGGCGATGGACGCCCATTGAGCCTGACGGACCAGGAAGAATCCCTGGAGGAAGAAGGCCTGTTTCTGTTGTTCGGGGGTGAGGTCTTTCACGATGGGTGCGGGTGGAGGGGTGAGGGCAGGAGCGGCAGCCGGAGCAGCGGTCGCGATGGCGGGCTTGGCTTCGTCGGCGGCGTGGAGGGACGCGGCGGCAAAGGCCAACGCGGCGAGGGCGGGGAGTTTCATGGGGAAGGGTTGGTATCCGAATTATGCCTGTGGGGGAAGCACCTTTGCGTGTTCTTGGAGGGAATTAACGGTCAAGGGGCGTACCCTTAAGGACTTGATGCCCAAGACCGCCGCGCGGGCAGCGTTCATGGTCGAGGCCATATAGACGCCACGGAGGACAGCTTCGGCGCGCATCGCATTCTCGTCCTTGCGGGGCAGCATACCGGCCGCCGTATTCACAATCATCTGGAGTTGGCCGTTCTTGAGGAGGTCGAGCACGTTAGGGCGAGAGCCTTCGGAGATTTTTCCGAGCTTGGTGACCTTGACGCCAGCGGCTTCGATGGCGGAGGCTGTACCGCTGGTGGAATAGACGCTGAAACCGAGCGTCGCCAGCTCACGGGCTACGTCGACAGCGCCGTCCTTATCGCGGTCTTTAACGGAGAGGAACACGCTACCGGCGGTGGGCAAAGCGGGCTGAGCCGCCATCTGCGCCTTGGCGTAAGCCATGCCGAGGTCGTCGTCGACGCCCATGACTTCGCCGGTCGAACGCATTTCCGGCGACAGCGCGACAGGCGCACCGGGGAAACGATTGAACGGGAAGACGGATTCCTTGACGGACCAATAGGGTGGGCGGATTTCCTTGGTGAACTTCAAGTCCTTTAGCTTGGCGCCGAGCATGCAGAGCGAAGCGAGCTTAGCGAGGGGCACCCCAATCGCCTTCGAGACGAACGGGATGGTGCGCGAGGCACGCGGGTTGACCTCCAACATGAACACGGTGCTGTCCTTGATGGCGAACTGGATGTTCATGAGGCCGATGACCCGGAGGCGCTTGGCGAGCGCATGCGTGATGCGGCGGACTTCGTCGATGATGGCCGGCGAAAGGGTGTGCGGAGGAAGCACCATGCCGGCATCACCGGAGTGCACGCCCGCGTGTTCGACGTGCTCGAGCATGCCACCGATGACGGTGGTCTCGCCGTCGGAGATGGCGTCGACATCAAGCTCGATTGCATCTTCGAGGAACTTATCGAGCAGGACCGGCTTGCCTGGGGCGACATCGAAGGCTTCGCGGACGACGGACTTCAGTTCATCCATACCGTAGACGATGAACATGCCACGACCACCCAAGACGAAGGACGGTCGGAGCAAGACTGGGAAGCCAATCTCTTCGGCGGCTTGGTAAGCTTCTTCAGCGGAAAGCGCCGTCTTGTTCACTGGCTGGCGGATATCCAGTTCGATGAGGATATCCTTAAAGAGCTGGCGGTCTTCGGCGAGGGCGATGCTGGCGGGCGACGTGCCAACAACGGTGACGCCATTGGCTTCGAGGTCAGCGGCGAGGTTAAGCGGCGTCTGGCCGCCGAACTGTACAATAGCGCCGATGCACTTTTCCGTGCGGTAGATTTCTAGGATATCCTCGAGCGTCAGCGGCTCAAAATACAGACGGTCGGAAGTATCGTAGTCCGTCGAGACGGTCTCTGGATTGGAGTTCACCATCACGGTTTCGTAGCCCGCCGCGCGGAGCGCGTAGGAGGCGTGGACGCAGCAGTAGTCGAACTCGATGCCTTGGCCGATACGGTTCGGGCCCCCGCCGAGGATCATGACCTTCTTCTTATCGGAAGGCCGGACCTCGGATTCGTCGCCGTAAGTCGAATAGAAATACGGCGTGAACGATTCGAACTCGGCCGCGCAGGTATCGACGAGGCGGAAGACGGTCTTAATCCCGGCAGCATTGCGCTGGGCGTAGACTTGGGCCGGGGCGATGCCCGTGGCGTGCGCAATTTGGCGATCCGCGAAACCGGCTTCCTTGGCCTGACGAAGCAGGTCGACGCTGACGGACTTACCAGCCGCTTTGAGCGCAAGCTCGATGTCGACGATGCCACGGAGCTGACGGAGGAACCAAGGGTCAATCTTGGACAGGTCGAAAATCTCCTTCTCGGTAAGACCAGCGAGCAGCGCATAGCGCAGGAAGAACGGCCGCTCCGGATTCGGGCGAGCGAGGCGGGCGCGAATCTCGGTAAGGTCAGCGCAGGAATCGTCGCCGTGCTTACCACCACAACCGAAGCCCCAAGCGCCGATTTCAAGCGAACGGAGGGCCTTTTGGAAGGACTCCTTGAAGGTACGCCCGATGGCCATCGCTTCGCCGACGGACTTCATAGCGGACGTGAGCGTGGTATCGGCGCCGACGAACTTCTCGAAAGTGAAGCGCGGGATCTTCGTGACGATGTAGTCGATGGTCGGCTCGAAGCAGGCCGGGGTCGACTTCGTAATATCGTTCTGCAGCTCATCGAGCGAGTAGCCAACGGCAAGCTTGGCGGCGATCTTAGCGATCGGGAAGCCCGTGGCCTTGGAGGCGAGGGCCGACGAACGCGAGACGCGCGGGTTCATCTCGATGACAATCATGCGGCCGTTAGTCGGATTGACGGAGAACTGGATGTTCGAGCCACCCGTCTCCACGCCGACGGCGCGGATGACGGCGAAGGAAGCATCGCGCATCAGCTGGTATTCCTTGTCGGTCAGCGTGAGCGCCGGAGCGACGGTGATGGAGTCGCCCGTGTGGACGCCCATCGGGTCAAAGTTTTCGATCGAGCAGATGATGACGCACTGATCCTTGTGGTCGCGCATCACTTCCATCTCGTATTCCTTCCAGCCGAGCAGGCATTCCTCGACGAGGACCTCATGCACCGGCGAAGCGTCGAGGCCAGCCTGGGCCATGCGATCATACTCTTCGCGGTTATAGGCGATGCCGCCGCCCGTACCACCCAAGGTGTAGGACGGACGGATGATGACGGGGAATTCGCCGCCAATGAGCGCGATGGTCTCGCGGGCTTCCTCGAGGTTCTTGACCACGCGTGAGCGCGGGACATCGAGGCCGATCTCCAGCATCAGCTTCTTGAACTTTTCACGGTCTTCACCGCGCTCGATGGCATCTTCTTTCGCACCGATGAGCTCAACGCCATACTTGGCGAGGATGCCCGTGCGGGCGAGTTTGAGGGAAAGATTCAGGGCCGTCTGGCCGCCGAGCGTCGGGAGGAGTGCATCGGGCTTTTCCTTGGCGATGATGCGTTCCACGGATTCAACCGTGAGCGGCTCCACATAAGTGACGTCCGCGGTCTCGGGGTCCGTCATGATGGTGGCGGGATTCGAATTCACCAAGACCACACGGTAGCCTTCCTCGCGGAGGGCCTTACACGCTTGGGTGCCGGAATAATCGAACTCACAGGCTTGGCCGATGATGATCGGACCCGAGCCGATGATGAGGATGGTACGGATATCGGTCCTCTTAGGCATAGTGTTCCGCGGACTGTCAGCGACCCTTGGAAGGGTGGTCAAGAGGGGACTGCACACATTTGCGGGAAGGCGCTTGCAGGGACCGACGGAGACGGCATTCATCGGGGCGTGGACATCATTAGGATCAGCGGAATTCGGTCGTTCGGCCATCACGGCGCCCTCCCCGAGGAGAAGCGGCTCGGCCAGCGTTTCACGGTTTCCGTCGACCTAGAAGTAGACACCCGCCCCGCGGCCGCGGCGGACGACCTCAAGCTGACTGTAAATTACGCGGATGTGATCCGCACGGTCGAAGGCCAGTTGACGGGCAAGCCGGTCTACCTAATCGAAACCCTCGCCCAACAAATCGCCGCCCGCATCCTCGGGTCTTTCCCTGTGGTCAAAGCGGTGACGGTCGAGGTCAACAAGCCGTTCGCCCCAGTGGCTGCGGATTTTGAGGCTATTTCAGTTAAAATTCGCCGGGAACGGGTGTGAAAGCGGGCCTGCGCCAATACCTACTTGGGCTCGGCAGCAACCTGGGAAACAGGGCTTATTATATAGAGCAAGCGGTGCTGGCCATGGCCGCCCTGCCTGAAACTCAAATCTTGGCTATTTCTGAGGCCTTTGATTCCGATCCGATGGGCTTTAAGGCGCAGGATAATTTTTTAAATATCTGTCTAGCAGTAACTTGTGACTTTAACCCCGAGGAATTGCTGGCCGCCTGTCTCTCCATTGAGGCGAAGCTAGGCCGTGTTCGGACGATCAAAGATGGGCCCCGCACGATCGATATCGATGTGCTTTTCTATGAAGGAGGGGTGGTCGAGCTCCCCAACCTCACCCTCCCCCACCCCCGCTGGTCGGAACGCGGGTTTGTCGTTTTCCCCCTGAGGCATCTGCTTCAAGCCCCCGCCCTCGCTAAGGACGTCACGTGGGATTGGCTTCGAGCTAAGGTCGCCTCCTTGCCTGTCGATGGGTCTGGCCTGCGCCCATGGCAAGGACCGACCCCCTGGATCAAACCCACCCACTGAAGCACGACCGCTTCGGTCACGCCCCCGCGCTCTGGCTAGCGCTCCCCTTGTTGGCTGGTTGCGCCTGGGATGATTACGCCCGGCCGGACATCGTGGCGCTTCTCTGGCTGGGGAGCCTCAGCACCGCAGCGCTCTGGTTTTGCGCCCGCCACGAAAACTTCAGTCGACTACTTTTAATCTGCGCGGGGATTTGCTGGGGGGCTGCCTGGCATCAAGCAAAACTCCCCCCGCAGACTCCGCTGACCTCCGTCCGCAGTTACGCCGAACTCTCCGTGCAGGTTGAGAGCGCCAACCCGCGACGCGCGGGCGAAGGGTGGAATGGACTGGGCATCGTCACCGACAAGGGCCCGTTGTTTCGTCGACGGCTCGCACTCTCGGTCAAAGGCCCGACGCCTGCCCGGGGCGCCGAACTTAAAATCTCCGGCCACCTCACGGCCTTACCAGCCAAGCCCACAGGCTACGATGCGTGGCTCGCCTCCCAAGGGGCGACACTCACACTTCGGGGTGGCAAAACTTTGGGCGTGCTCGAAGCGCCCACGGCCTTCGCGGTCTGGTGCCAACTCAGTCAAGACTACCTCGAACAATGGTTGCGGACGTTGCCTTGGAATGACCCTGACGGCGGCGCGCTGCTTGCGGCGACGATGCTCGGGCGGACGGCCTTGCTACCCGAAGAAGCAAAGGGCGCCTTTGCCGCGACCGGCACACTACACCTCTTCGCCATTAGCGGACTGCATATCGCAGGGATGGCCGCCGCGTTGATTTGGGCCGCGCGGCGACTCCGCCTACCCGAGAAACCCACCGGCATCGCCATCCTCGCACTGCTCTGGCTCTACGTCGAAGTCACGGGCGCCTCGCCGTCCTCGCTCCGTGCTTGGATCATGGCTGTCTTCATTTGGGCCGGACAAACGGGCGAACGCGCCACGCCGGCCTTACAGTCGCTCGCCCTCGCTGCGGCCGCCACGTTACTCTGGAGCCCCGAGGCGAGTAGCGACCCTGGCTTTCAACTCAGTTACCTCGCGGTACTGGCGATTCTACTCGTCGGAGTGCCGGCGGCCGAGCAAATCGCTGCACCCACTTTGGCGGAACGCCTGACGCCGAAGCATGCGGTGCAAACTTGGCGACGCTGGGGCTGGCGACTACGCCGCGCGACTCTCGGCGGTCTCTGCGTTTCACTCGCGGCGACCATCGCCGGCGCACCGCTCACGCTGACTTATTTCCAAAGCAGCAGCTGGGGCGGCATCTTCGCCAACCTTGTACTCGTCCCGCTTTCGGAAATCCCCCTCGTCTTGGGCATGGCCTCGCTACTCTTCTGCCCCTGGCCGAGTATGCGGCCGCTCGCGGCGTGGATCAATGGCGGCGCGGCCCTGGTGTTGGATGCCATGAGTTGGTTTACGCAGGCCTTCGCGCAGATTCCAAACTTAGTTCTCACGGGCACCGTCCAGCCTGCGGCCGCCGGACCGGCCTGTGCCGCTTTACTCGTGGCGTGCTTCCTCGCCCAAGCGGAAACTAAAAGCGCCCTGCGACTGCTCGGCGTACCCGCTATCCTAGTGGCGCTATGGATCGTTCTATTCGTCTACTGAGCGAGAATGAGAGGCTTGCCTTGGCTTATCGTCAGCCAAATGTCCCGCCATGCGCCTGTTGCCCGCCCTCGCCTCGCTCCTCGGCCTCCCGCTGGCTTTACTCGCCGCCGAAGCGCCGCCGCAATGGAGCGGCATCTACCCGAACCTCGCCTATTTCAATAACGAAGGCGAATGCGGCACCGGCGCGGTCGTCCCCTGGGCTGACCGTCTCTGGGTGATCACCTATGGCCCGCACCTGCCTTATGGTTCGAGTGACAAGCTCTATGAAATCACGCCAGACCTAAAGCAAGTCATCCGCCCGGAAAGCGTCGGCGGCACGCCTGCCAACCGGATGATTCACGTGGAGTCGAAACAGCTCATCATTGGGCCCTACTTCATCGATGCAGACCGCAAGGTGCGGGTCATTCCGCCGAAACTCATGCCGGGTCGGCACACGGGCAACGCCCGCCACCTGACTGACCCGGTAAATAAGGTCTACTTCGCCACGATGGAAGATGGTCTGTATGAGGTCGACGTCCACACGCTCGCGGTGAAAGGCCTCATCAAGGAAATCATGAACACGCCTAAGCCTGGGCAAACCGAGGAGGTCAGCCCAGCGACCATCACTTCGACGCTGTCTGGCTATCACGGCAAAGGCCTCTACTCGGGCCAAGGGCTGGTCATCCTTGCGAACAATGGCGAACGTGGCGGAAAGGCCACCATCGACCCGACCATCGTCAGTGGCGGCCTTGGCTCCTTCAACGGCTCCGGCAATTGGTCGCTTATCCGCCGCAATCAATTCACGGAAGTCACCGGACCGGGTGGACTCACCGGCAACGCCCAACCTGAGAAGGATCCTATCTGGACAATCGGTTGGGATTTTCGCTCCTTGATTCTGATGGTCATGGAAGACGGTAAGTGGACGAGTTTCCGTCTACCGAAGTCGAGCCACTCCTATGATGGTGCGCACGGCTGGAACACGGAATGGCCGCGCATCCGCGACATCGGCGAACCCGGCCAACGCCTCATGACGATGCACGGTTCTTTCTGGACCTTCCCGGCGAGCTTCTCCGCCAAAAACTCCGCGGGCATCGCACCGCGCTCTAACTACCTCAAGGTCATCGGCGACTTCACCCGCTGGCAGGATCGCCTGGTATTTGGTTGCGACGACACCGCGAAGTCCGAGTTCCTGAACAAGCGCCCTGCGAAGGGCACGCTCGCTGGCCCTGGTCAATCGCAGTCAAACCTCTGGTTCACCCCCCTCGACACCACCACGAAACTCGGCCCGGCAATCGGCCGCGGCGGCGTCTGGGTCGATGAACCCGTTAAGGCCGGTGTGCCTTCGGACTCTTTCCTACTCGATGGGTTCACGGAACGAACGCTCTGGCTCAGCCACGATGGCACGGCGGACACGCGCTACACGGTGGAGATCGACCAGCAAGGCACGGGCACGTGGACGACCTGGAAACAGTTTAGCCTCACCCCCGCCGC
>CAMDWM010000031.1:0-16243 GCA_945878755.1 Akkermansia muciniphila | reverse complement strand
TCGGCGAAGGCATCTCGATGACCGGAACTTGGATGCAGGCCATGGCCGGTGGTTGGGTTATGGCTGGCCTGACGACGAGTGCCACGATGCTCGGACTCGTCAACCTGATGGGTGGGCTGCCGATGATCGCGCTGACCATGACGGGCGGCCTATTTGCCGACAAGTTTGATAAGCGCCTCATCCTCCAGGTCTGCCAAGTCGTCCAAATCGTTCTGTCACTCACCCTAGGCTACCTGATTGGGCAGAACTCCATCGAGATGTGGCATATCTTCTTAGCCGCCTTCCTGCTCGGGGTTTCGAACGCCTTCGAAATGCCCGCGGCTTCCGCCTTGGTCCCTGAGCTCGTGGCCAAGGAACACGTTGCGCGAGCCGTGGCCATCGACCGGGCAGTGTTCCACGGCACACGCCTCATCGGCCCAGCCGCTGCGGGCTACTTGGTTGCACAGTTTGGCGAATCGTCGGCGTATTACCTGAACGCCCTGACGTTCCTCGCCTTGATGGTGACTTTACTGACCATACCACCCCGACCAGTCGGCTCGGCCGAACAGGAAGAAAAACGCAAGGGCGGCATGGGAGAAGGCGCCAAGCACATCCTCAAGGATCGCCCCAGCCTCGCGATGATTCTGCTCATGGCCACCAATACGATCTTCGTGTTTCCAGTGATGATCGTCCTTCTGCCACTCTACTCCCGCCTTGTCCTTAAATTAGACTCTCAGGACATGGGCTGGCTCATGTTCAGTTCCGGCATCGGCTCACTCACGGGATCATTATTAATCCTAAAAGTCCGCCGTGAACAACGCCCCTGGGTCTTGGCTACGGCCGTCGCCCTGATTTGCGTCGCCCTCACGAGCCTCAGCTATGCGGACTGCTTCCTCTGGGCCGCCGGCTCGCTGACTTCCTTGGCCCTCGGGGTCTCTACGCTGGTCGGGCTTTCTAATACAGTCGTCCAAGAACGTGCCCCGGCCGAGATTCGCGGCCGGGTTTCGGCGATTGCCGGCCTGAGCTTCTTTGGGCTGCTTCCCTTTGCAGGTATGATTATGGCCGCACTTGCGGACTGGATTCAGATTCGGCCCGCCCTCCTGGCGGCAGCCATCGCCTATGCAATTATCGGCTGCTTCGTCCTGCTCTGGGCGGGCAAGGCCGCGGGGGAAGAGATCGCCTAAGGCCTTTTAAACGTCAGGGGGAAGGAACTGTTGGGCTCGGGGGCTGTTTAAAAGGGACCCCTCCCCCATCATGCTCCCCCGTCGCACCTTCCTCAAGAACGCCGGCCTCCTCGCCGCAGGCGTGGCCGCCCTTCGCCCGCTCGCCCGTGCCTCCGCGCGGACCGTCTCGCCCAACGAGAAACTTAACGTCGCGGTCATCGGCTTCGGGGGCGTCGGCGGCAGCAATATCAGTAACTGTGCCGATGAGAACGTCGTCGCGATGTGCGACCTCGACCTCAAGCGCTGCGCGGGGACGATTAAGAAGTTCCCGCAGGCCGAACTCTTCACCGACTTCCGTAAGATGCTCGAGAAGCGTAAGGATATTGACGGCGTGATCATCGCGACGCCCGACCACTCGCATGCCTTCATCGGCATGGCCTGCATGCGCGAAGGCAAGCACGTCTATATCCAGAAGCCTATCGCGCACTCCGTCTTCGAAGCCCGTCGGCTCACCGAAGGCGCCCGCGAATTCAAGGTCGTCTCCCAGATGGGTAACCAAGGCCACTCCGGCGAAGGCATCCGCCAAATCTGCGAATGGATTGACGCCGGCATCATCGGCGAAGTTCGCGAGGCACATGCCTGGACTAATCGCCCCATCTGGCCGCAGAGCTCTGACATGGATCGCCCGAAGGGTGACGCCTCTCCGCCCGAAGGCATGGATTGGGACCGCTGGTGCGGCCCTGCTCCGCTGCGTCCATTCAACGCCGTCTATCACCCCGGCAAGTGGCGCGCGTGGTGTGACTTTGGTACTGGCGCGCTCGGGGACATGGGTTGCCACATCATCGACCCAGTCTTCCAGGCACTGAAGCTGCTTTATCCAACGAGCGTTGAGGGCAACGTCTCCACGACCTTCGAGGAGTTCGGCAAGAAGAGCGTACCGAAGAACGAGTGCTTCCCGCGGTCCACCATTGCCCGCTTCCGTTTTCCCGCCCGCGGCGCGCTGCCGCCCGTGGAACTCACGTGGTGGGATGGCGGTCTGATGCCTTCACGTCCGGTCGAGCTCGAGGACGACATGCCCTTCGGCGACAACGATGGTGGCTGCCTCTTCGTGGGCACCAAGGGAAAGATTATCTGCGGTTGCTACGGCTCCAAGCCCCGCCTGCTCGACGCCGACCAACGCAACTTCGTGAAGACCTTGGCCAAGACGATCCCGCGTATCCCCGGCAATAACTCCGGCCACGAGAAGGACTGGATCCGCGCCTGTAAGGGCGGCGTCGCGGCCTGCTCGAACTTCGACTATTCTGGCCCGCTATCCGAGATGGTACTCATGGGCAACCTAGCCATCCGCTTCCCCGACCGTAAACTCCTCTGGGATGGCGAAAAGATGCAGGTTACGAACGACAAGGCCGCCAATGCCTTCGTCCACCGGCAGTACCGCGAAGGGTATACGCTGTAAGGGCCGTCATAACGTAACCTTCCGGGGCCCACGGGGGTTCAAGGGTGAGGGCATTTGCCTCGCCCTTGGCCCCGCTTTGGCTTGATTAATCCTACCCCACCCTTTCCCGCCTCACCCATGCTTGCCTTCGGCCTTACCATCTTCTGGGGCGCGTTCCTGCTCTTCCTCGTCCAGCCGCTCATCGCGCGGTTCATTTTGCCTTGGTTCGGTGGCGGACCCGCCGTCTGGACGGCTTGCATGCTCTTCTTTCAGGTGATGCTCCTCGCGGGCTACGCCTACGCCCACTGCAGCATCACGTGGCTCCGTCCACGGCAGCAGGTGCTCCTCCATTTGGCTCTACTGGCCCTCGCGGTCTGCTTCCTACCGATCGCTCCCGGTGAACAGTGGAAGCCCGTGGGCAACGCCCAGCCGACCGGCCACATCCTCTGGCTTCTGCTGGCCTGCATTGGCCTGCCCTACCTCGTACTCTCTGCCACCGGCCCACTCCTGCAGGCATGGTTCAGCCGCAGTCATCCAGGCGTCTCCCCTTACCGCCTCTACGCTCTTTCCAACGTTGGCTCACTCCTCGCACTTTTCGCTTACCCCTTCGGCATCGAACCGAATCTCACGCGCCAAGCCCAGTCGCTCGGCTGGTCGGTCGGTCTCGCGGGCTACGCTGCCCTCGCCGCTTGGTGCGGCCTAGCGGTCTGGCAACGCGGCGATTCGGCCACCGACACCGAAGCCACCACTCAAACAAAACCCGTGGCACCGACCTCTTGGAGTCATCGCTTGCTCTGGCTAGCCCTGCCCGCATGTGGGGTTGTGCTGCTCCTCTCGATCACCAATAAACTCTGCCAAGACATCGCGGTCGTCCCCTTCCTTTGGGTACTCCCGCTGGGACTCTACCTAGTGTCATTCATCATCAGTTTCGACAGCCCCCGCTGGTATCAACGCTGGCTCTGGTGGCCGGCTTTGGCGGCCTTACTGGGCACGGTTCTGTGGAAACTCCATGAAGCGGCCACCTTCCCCAGCATGGCCGGCGAGGGCGCCGTTTACCTCGGCACACTCTTCGTCGGCTGCATGGTCTGCCACGGCGAAGTTTACCGCCTGCGTCCAGAAGCCAATCGCCTCACGGGCTACTACCTCGCGCTTTCGGCCGGTGGCGCCGCCGGTGGCATCTTCGTAGCGCTGCTCGCGCCGATGATCTTCCCGCATTACTTCGAACTGCACGTCGGACTGTTTCTCATCGTCGCACTCGTGCTAGCCGTTTTGGCCAGCGAGACGACGAACCTCCTCCGTCGTAGAGCCAATCGCTGGATGTGGGTGCCGTTACTCCTCGTCTTGGGAGCCTACGGAATCGGACTTTTCCAAACGGCCGCGGCCTCGTTGAGTAATACGAAGCTGACGGTCCGTGACTTCTACGGCGTGCTTAAGGTTACGGAAGACGAGGCGGGCGACCCGCAACGTCATAAGATCACCCTCCTCCACGGCGGCACCATCCACGGCATGCAGTACCTCGCACCGAAGCCACGCATCGCCCCAACGACCTATTACACCTCGGGCAGCGGCGTCGGTCGCATCCTCGCCACACCCAGCCCACTCCATGGACGTAAGGTCGCCGCCGTTGGCCTCGGCACCGGAACGCTCGCCGCTTGGGGCCGCAAGGGCGATGAATTCCACTTCTACGAGATCAACGATAACGTTGTGCGCATCGCCCAAGACACGTTCCACTACCTGCGCGATAGCCAGGCCGAAATCGACCTCCGTATGGGCGATGCCCGCCTAACACTCGAGAAATTGCCGCCGCAGAACTACGATGTGATCATCCTCGACGCCTTTAGCAGCGACGCCATCCCGGTGCACCTGCTCACACTCGAGGCCTTCGCCACCTACCGTAAACAGCTGCGTCCCGGAGGCGTCATTGCGGTCCATATCTCCAACCGCTACCTCAACCTCGAACCGGTGGTGATGCGAGCGGCAGAACAGGGCAAACTGAGCGCCCTCTACTTCAATAACTCTGGGGAAGTGCCCGAGGACGCGGACGCCGAAGACGCCTACTCTTCCGATTGGATTTTGCTCTCCGACGACCCGGCGACCCTCCGCCAGACCAGCCTCGCCAAGCATGGTACCGTCCCAAAGCCACCCGCCGCTGGCATCGGCCCTTGGACCGACGAACGTAGCGACTTGCTCCACATTCTGGTTGCCGAAGAGAACTCCTTCATCGCTTGGCTCCAGAACCTCTAACGCCATGTTCCGATTCCTCCTCGCTCTCCTCCTCGCCGCCACGGGCGTCCACGCCAACTATGCCGATGAGGCCTACGCGGCCACGTACAAACTCCACAACTCGGCCTTGAACGGTACCTGCTCCCTGTACCGACGCCCTGCGCCCGACACGGCGCTCTACCTGGTGACGACTCAGCACCAGTTAGAAGGCTCCAAGGGCGACTTCTGCCAACTCGTCCTGCGCGAACCGCAGGCCGATGGCTCCTTTAAGCGCAACGACTTCAAGGTCGTGACGCGTGTCGACGGCAAACCGACCTGGGTGAAGCATCCGAAATTCGACCTCGCCGTTCTGCGCATTGCCACAGCACCCACCGGTACGTTCTCAGCCCTGCCGATCGAAGCGATTGCCAATGACGAGCGACTCAAAGCGGCCCGGCCCTCCGTTGGGTCTCCGCTCTTGCTCTTCACCTTCCCGCACGGGGTCGAGTCCATCCGCCAAGGCTTCCCGGTCGCCCGCCAAGCGGTCTTCGCCCAGCCACCTTTGCTCTCCTCGACAGCCTATCCGACCTTCCAAGCCGACTTCCCCGCCACGGCGGGAGACAGCGGCGGCCCCGGCGTCATTGAAGGCCCAGGTGGCAAGCCACTCATTATCGGGATGTGCTTCCAACGCATGAACCACGACGAGAAGGTCACGACCCAGACCAGTTCGACCACCATCAAGCATCCCTTGAACATGGGCACCTTCATCCACGGGCGCTACCTACTCGAAGCCATCGAGCTGGCCGCCCAACAGTAATTTACCGCACCCATCATGACCCGTCTTATCTTTCTTTGGACCTTCTGCTTGGCCGCCCTCAGCACGTCGGCGGCAGACGCGCTTAAGCCCACCAATACCATCGTCCTCTTTGTGGATGATATGGGCTACGCCGACATCGGCCCCTTCGGTAACAAGACCCTGCGCACGCCTCACCTCGACCGCTTCGCCAAAGAAGGCATGCGCTTCACTAGCTTCTACGCCACGCCGGTCTGCTCAATGTCCCGCGCCAGCCTGCTGACCGGATGCTATAACGCTCGTATCAGTATGCCCGGCGTACTCTTTCCTCCGAACCGAATCGGACTCCACCCGGACGAGGTCACGGTCGCCGAGGTGGCGAAGTCCCGCGGCTATGAGACGATGATGATTGGTAAATGGCACCTCGGGCACTTCCCTGAATTTCTGCCGACCCGGCAAGGCTTCGACCACTACTTCGGGCTCCCCTACAGCAACGACATGAAGCAAAGTCGGGCGGGCTTTCCGCCTCTGCCGCTCTACCGCGACGAGAAAGTCGTCGAGACCGAACCAGACCAGTCGCAACTGACCCGTCGCTACACTGAGGAGGCCGTCCAGTTCCTGCGTACCAAACGCGAAAAGCCTTTCTTCCTGTACCTACCCTACACGATGATCCACGACCCGTTGGCGTCGTCGGAAGGCTTCAAGGGCAAGAGTGCCCAAGGTGCCATCGGAGATGCCATCGAAGAGATTGATTGGTCGGTCGGCCAAATCATGGCCGCACTCCGCGAGCAGCACTTGGACGAAAACACCCTGGTGATTTTCACCTCCGACAACGGCCCATCCGGCCGCCCCGCCCCACCGTTCTCTGGCAATAAGGGAACCAACCTCGAAGGGGGCGTCCGCGAGCCTTGCCTCATGCGTTGGCCGGGACGTATCCCCGCCGGCACCACGTGCGATCGCATCGCGGGCAATATCGACGTGCTACCGACTTTAGCCAAGGTCTTCGGCGCGGAACTGCCCAAAGATCGTATCCTCGACGGACGGGATCTCGGATCGTTGCTGGCAAACTCTAACGCCGCACCCGTGCGTGACACGCACTTATATTTTAACGCTGGTCAAAAATTAGAGGCCATCCGCCAAGGGCAGTGGAAACTCTTCCTCCTGGACCCCACTAAACGCAAAACTGAACCAGTCCGCACGGCCCACGCGTTGTATGATTTGTCGAAGGACTTAGCCGAACTAAATAACGTCGCCGCCCAACACCCCGACATCGTGGCGCGCCTGAAAAAAGAAGCTGCCGAACGCCTAGCGGAGATTGAGGCCAACAAACGCCCCATCGGCAAACTCGGTGACGGCAAAGATGCACCCGCGGTGGAGGCCCCGGCGAAGAACCTCACTGCGTTGACCAATCTCAAGCCCGGCGCAGTGCTGAAAGCAGCAGCGGCCCCCCAAGTCGGCGAACGGGCCTTCGTAATTACCTGCACCTTCGCCACCAGCCAGGCCAACACCATCCTGCTCTCCCACGGCGGCGTGCAGCTCGGCTATGCGCTGCATATCCGTGACGGGAAGTTGACCTTATCGATTCGCCGCGCTGCCGACGACGACAGCGAAGTCACCCTCCCCGCACCAACCGATGGTCAGGCCCACCGCGTCCGTGCGAGCCTGACTAAGGACGGCAAACTCCACCTCCAATTGGACGACCAACCAGAAGTTGTGGTTCAAGGCACTGGCCTCATCAGCAAGCAACCAGCCGAAGATTTCTGCGTCGGGCATGACGCCACCAACCCGGCCGCGAAATACGCTCAACCCGAACCCTTCCGCGGAACCTTGGTGGACCTGACTATCCGTTGAAACCCTTCCTAACGTCGGCTTAAGAATCATCCGCCAGGGTGTGCTCCCGCCTGAGCACCATAATCACCGAGCCTGGCATATTCCTCGACCGGCTAAAAAACTTTTGACCCCTATGCGCACCCTCAGCACCTCCCTCCTCATCCTGCTGGCCAGCATCCTCGCCGCTGCTGATGCCACCCTGCCAAACTGGCCGAACCATGGCACAATCTTCCTCCTGACGGATCGCACCGGAGTCGACCTGCCCGCCACGGAAAGCGTGACCGACTTCCCCCTCCTCGTCCGCCTACAGGGCGATTGGTTCCCATTTGCCCAAGCCAAACCGAACGGGGAAGACCTCCGCTTCACCGACGACCAAGGCCAGGTGTTGCCGCATCAAATCGAAGCATGGGATCCCGTTGGTGGCACGGCGGCCATCTGGGTACGCATCCCAAAAATCACCGGGCAACAGCGCCAACCCTTACACGTTCACTGGGGCAAAGCCGACGCCCCCGACGTTTCCGACGGGGCCAAGGTCTTCAACGAAAGCAACGACTACCTGACCGTCTGGCACCTTGGCGAGACCCCGCTGGATGCAACGGGGCGCCTCACGGCGAAGGATACTGGCACCTCTGCGGTGGTGGGTATGATCGGCGGCGCTCGCCACTTCCCCGGCAAGGCTGGCCTGTTCGCCGGCGACAAGATCACCGGCCTTCCTACGGGCTCGCAGCCACACACGACCGAGGCATGGTTCCGCCCCGAACAGGCCAACGGCAACGTCTTGGCCTGGGGCAATGAGCAGGGGCAGGGCAAGGTGGTCATGCACTACCGCAGCCCCTCGCACGTGAAGATGGAAGGCTACTTCTCTGATGCCGACGTCCAAAGCACGCCGTTCCCAGCGGGGGAGTGGGTGCACGTCGTTCACACCTACACGCTTGGCGACTCCAAGGTCTACATCAATGGCGAGCTGGCTAACGCCGCCAAGGGGCGCTCGACCCCACTAAACATCCGCACCCCTGCCCGCTTCTGGATTGGCGGCTGGTACCACAACTACAACTTCGTCGGCGCTATCGACGAGGTGCGCCTCTCGCGCGTCGCGCGGTCCGCTGCGTGGGTCAAACTCAGCTACGCCAACCAAGGAACCCGCCAGAGCCTACACGGCCTCCTCGTCGCCCCTGGTAAGGGTGAGGTCACGCTGACGCCCGCCACGGCCGAAATCGCCGAAGATGGACGCCTACCCTTCACCTTGGTCGCGCCCGGGGCCCAGAAGGTAACCTGGCTCGTCGTCCGCGATGGCCGTGAGCAAGTCATCGCCATGGACCGGTTCCGCTTCGAATTAGTCGCCGGCCGGACGCAAGGCGATGCCACCGTTAAGGTGATTGCCCGCGTGGTCACGGCGGACGGCACAGTCGACCGCATCGCCACGGCCTCCATCCGCGAGGCCATTCCCGAGCCCAAGGTCCACCTGCAAGCGCCCACGGGCTGGGATGGCCGAAGCCCGCTGGATATCACGGTGATTGCCGATAACCAAGCCGCCTTAACCAAAGCCGGCGCCGGTGCGCTCACCGTCCGCTGGCAGGCCGATAGTTTTGCGGTGACCCAAGAAGCCCGTGGTGCGACCTTGCACCTGAAGCGGGCGCAACGGAGCGGCCTCCTGACGGTCACGGCCACCGTCGACAACGGCGGCATCCCAACGACGGCCAGCGCGACGATCGATGTCCGAGAGCCAACGAAGGAGGCGTGGACGACCCGCGCCGCCGACCCCGACGAGAAACCAGCCGACCACCAATTCTACGCCCGGGACGACCGCGGCGAAGGCACCTTACACTGTAATGGCCAGCTCGATCGCCCGGGTGCAAAGCTCACCCTCACCGTGACCGTCGACGGTAAGCCCTACGCACAGACGACACCCACCCTCGTCGGCGATCGCTACACCAGCGCGGTCAGTTTGAAATCCGGCCTCGTGCGTTACCGTGCCGTCCTGACCTCCGAACTCGATGGGCAGAAGGCGATTTTACACACGGCGGACGACTTGGTCTGCGGAGATGCCTTCATCATCATCGGCCAGTCGAACGCGGTCTCGACTGACTGGGGCAAAGGAGAAGGCACTTACCAAAGCGAGTGGCTCCGGTCCTTCGGCAGCATGTCGGGCAGCCCGCAAGGCCTGCGTCTCTGGGGACCAGCGGTGCATCGCGACCACCAGGGTGGTAAGTTGACGATTGGCTACTGGGGCATGGAACTCGGCCAGCGCATCATCGAGGAGCAGAAGATCCCTGTCTGCTTCATCAACGGTGCAGTCGGCGGTACCCGCATCGACCAACACCAGCGGAACACCGTCAACCCGACCGACATGACTACGATCTACGGCCGCCTGCTCTGGCGAGTCCGCGAGGCTAAACTGACCCACGGCATTCGCGGCATCTTCTGGCACCAGGGTGAGAACGACCAAGGTGCGGACGGCCCCACCGGTGGTTATGGCTACGAGCTTTACCGGGAGTTCTTCCACCGGATGGCGGGGAATTGGAAGTCAGACTACCCTAACGTGCAGGTCTACCACTTGTTCCAGATTTGGCCGAAATCCTGCTCGATGGGCGTCAATGGTTCCGACAACTTCCTCCGCGAAGTACAACGTCGCCTGCCAGAAGATTTCGCCCGCATGACGATTCAATCGACACTGGGCATCGATCCGCCCGGGGGTTGCCACTTTCCGCCGGCCGGCTACGCCGAGATGGCCCGCCAACTCTACCCAGTCGTGGCCCGCGAGCACTACGGCTTCCAGCCAGCCGGGCCCGTGACGGCAGCCAACCTGCGCACCCTCAAAAGTAATGCAGCCCAGGACACACTGACGTTGACCTTCGACCAGCCGATTGAGTGGGACGATACCCTCTGCGGTCAGTTCAGCGTCGACGGCATCACCGGCGTCGTCACGGGCGGTAAAGCTGCGGGGAACGTCCTCACGCTAAGCCTCAAGACGCCAGGTGGCCGCACCTTAACCTACCTCGACAGTAAAAATTGGAGTCAGAAGACCTTGCTGCGCGGCACGAACGGACTCGCCGCCCTGACCTTCTGCGCCGTCCCCATCACCCCCTGACCTTCATCCCCAATGCGCCTCCCGCACCTTCTCTTCCTCGCCCTGACCGTCGCCGCGTTCACTAACATCGCTTATGCGGTCGACGGCCCCCGCAAACCGAACTTCGTGTACGTGTTCACCGATGACCAACGCTGGGACGCCCTCGGCGCGGTGCAACGCGAACAGGGCGAGAAAGGCCGCTTCCCGTGGCTCAAGACGCCGAACCTGGATCGAATCGCCGCCGAGGGAATTCGCTTCCGCAATGCCTTCGTGGTGAATTCCCTCTGCGCCCCGTCGCGCGCCTCGCTCGTCACGGGACAGTACGGGCACATCAACGGCGTCACCAACAACCACACGCCCCACCCCGAAGGTAATCTCTCGGTCGCTACCTTGCTTCGTCCAGCCGGCTACGTCTCGGGCTACTTCGGTAAGTGGCACCACGGCAACCAATCCGGCAAACGCCCAGGCTTCGACACCTCCGCGAGCTTCGTTGGCCAAGGCGTCTACTTCGATTGCCCGATCGAGGTCGACGGCGTCAAGACCGCAAGCAAGGGTTTCGTCGACGACGTCACCACCGAGTATGCGGCGAACTTCATCAAGGCCAACAAGGACAAGCCGTTCCTAATGATCCTGGGCCTCAAGACTTGTCACGGACCCTTCACACCGCCGCCCCGTAACGCCAAGGACTACGAAGGTGCCCTGGCTCGTTCGGTGCCCAATTACGGCATTCCGGCCATCTACGCCAAGGCCGGTCCGAACGGCGCCAAGGGTAAGGCTACCGATGCCAAGGAAGTGAGTACAAACCTCGGCATGTTCCGCGGGATTAACTCCGTGGATGATAACGTCGGCAAACTCCTCCAGCTCTTGGATGACCTGAAACTGGCGGACGATACCGTCTTCGTCTTCTCGAGCGACAACGGCTACTACCTCGGTGAACATAACCTAGGCGACAAGCGTACCGCCTACGAGGAATCCATGCGCATCCCAATGCTACTCCGCTACCCGCGCATGGTGCAAGCCGGCCGCCGTGAAGACCGCTTGGTACTGAACATCGACCCGGCCGCGACCTTCTTAGACCTCGCTGGCCAACCCGTTCCGGCCGAGATGCACGGACAAAGTTGGAAGCCGCTCATGGGAGGAAAGTCCGAGGTCACCTGGCGCGACAGTTTCTTCTACTGCTATTTTTACGAAAGGAACTTCAACGCTCCGCTGACCACTGCAGTCCGCATGGCTGACGCAAAACTGATTAAGTACCCTGGCCACGACGAGTGGACCGAAGTCTTCGACCTCAAGGCCGACCCCTACGAAACCAGAAATCTGGCCACCGACCCGGCCGCCGCGGATCTCCGCCGAAAACTGGAAGCGGAGTACGACAAACAGGCCAAAGCCATCGACTTCAAGATACCCACCTTCGCCGACCAAGCCGCGCCCGCTGGCACCGAAGCCCCAAAGAAGAAGGCCGGCAAAAAGGGCGCTCAATAAAAACCCTATTACTTCCATGAAGACGCTCCTCCCCCTCCTCCTCGCCTGCTTTCTTCCGTTCGCGGCCGCCGCCGACGACCCGAAAGTCACCGCGCTTACGGCAGTCGATGACGCCCGGGTGGCGGCGATGCTGAAGCCGAGTAAGGCGGCCCTCGACACCGTCCTCTCCGACGACCTCAGGTACGCCCATTCCAATGGCAAGGTCGACACCAAGGCCTCGCTGACCGCCTCATTGCTCGGCGGCGAAGCCAAGTACGTGAGCTACAAGTACAGCGAGCGGTCCTTCAAATTTCCCGCCCCAGACGTCGCACTGATGGCCGGCCGACTGGAAGTCCAAGCCGTCGTGGACGGCGTCAGCATGACCACCGGCATCAGTTACCTCGCCGTTTGGCGGCTCGAACAGGGTCAGTGGAAATTCCTCGCCTGGCAGTCCTGCAAGATTCCACCAGCGACCCCGGCTAAGTAAGACCTGACAGGGGATTGGGGATTGGCGGGCAGGGACAAGTTACTAGAAGTCTCTGTACCCCGCATGCATCCCTCCTTCGTCGCCCTTTGCCTTGGCGCCGTTTCGGCGCTGGCCCTCGAGTACCCGCACCCGCCAGCCGATCCGCAACCGACCGGCTGGCCGCTCACCGCGGCGGAACGTGCTTACGTAACCGAAAAACCTGAATACGAACGCCGTCCGGGAAAAGAGGTCAACAAACACCTCCCGCAGTTCTGGCCGAGCGTGCCCGCCGCCGGCTATTGGAGCGGGACCACTTGGCTCGACGTACACAGCACGCTCGTCGCCCATGTGCAGAAGAACGCTGGCAGCTGCGACGTTCTCTTGATCGGAGACTCCATTACGCAGCAATGGGGCGGCCCGCTGGATAAGACCGGGCCCAACGCCGCTTGGCTCAAGCACTTCGGCAAACTCAAGACCATCAACCTCGGCATCGGCGGCGACAAGACCCAGAACGTACTCTGGCGCCTGGACCACGGTGGCGTGGCCGGTCTCCAGCCCGCCGTCATCGTGCTAATGATCGGCAATAACAACATGTTCTTCACGCCCGAAACCGGCGTACCCGCCGCCGCCCAAGGCATCAAGACCTGCGCCGTAAACCTCCGCGAAAAATTCCCTGCCGCTACGCTTGTCCTCGCTAAGATCCTGCCCTGCCACTCGCCCAAGGACCGCTTCTATCAAGACATCGCAGCGACCAACGCCGAACTGGAAAAGCTGGCCTTGGACCAAGACCCCAAGATCAAGGTACTCGACCTGACCAAGGACTTCCTGAAGGCCGATGGCACGATTCGCCCCGAACTCTACCTGCCGGACAAAATCCACCTTTCCCTCGCTGGCTACGAAGCCTACGCTCAACGCCTGAAGCCGCTGCTCGCCCCGCCGACCCAAAAGTAATCCTCCCCCATCCCCTATCCCCTACCCCCTATCCCCTATTCTCCCATGAACCCCCCGCTCGCTTTCGTCGTCGCCCTTACCCTAGGCGTCACCTCCCTGCTTGCGGCCGACGCGCCAGCCAAGGCTCCCGCCAAGGCACCCACCGCTGCGCCGACCAAGGTCATCGACCCGGAGTTTCGTAAATACCCACTGCCGCTCGAACCCGACGAGAACGTCTCCTACGGATCGCACCGGATGCAGCGGATCTACTTCTGGCGCGCGAAGTCAGATAAGCCTACGCCCCTCCTCTTCTATATCCACGGCGGCGGTTGGACCGGCGGCGACCGATCGGTCGTACGCAGCATGCTCAAGCCCGCTCTCGACGCCGGCATCTCGGTGGTTTCGGTGGAATACCGCAACATCCGGGACTCGATGAACGACGGCCTCGTGCCACCCGTGAAAGGACCGATGGTCGATTGCGCCCGAGCCCTGCAGTTCACGCGCAGCAAGGCCAAGGAATGGAACCTCGACAAGACCAAGGTCGCCCTGGCGGGCGGCTCGGCCGGCGCATGCACCAGCCTTTGGATCGCCTTCCACGATGACCTCGCCGATCCGAACAGTGCTGACCCCATCGCCCGCGAATCCACCCGCGTGACCTGCGCCGCGGTCTCCGGCGCCCAGACCACGCTCGACCCGAAGCAGATGCGTGAGTGGACGCCCAATAGCAAATACGGTTCCCACGCCTTCGGCATCGTCTGGGACGCGAAGCAGAAACTTTCGTCCTTCGACATGTTCTACGCCGAGCGCGAACGCATCCTCCCCTGGATCAAGGAGTACTCGCCCTACGAACTCGTCTCCCGCGACGACCCACCCGTCGGCCTCTTCTACAGCACCCCGCCTAACCTCGGCAAAGACGAGAAGGACCCTACCCATACTGCCAACTTCGGCGTGAAGCTCAAAGAACACTGCGACGTAATCAAGGCCCCGTGCGAACTCGTCTACCCCGGTGCCCCGAACGTGGTCCACGCCACGGACAGCGATTACGTCAAGGCGCACCTCCTGCCCTCTTCCAAATGAAAACTATCGCTACCCTGCTTTCCTGCGTGACGCTCGTCGCGGCTGAACCTACAAAAAGACCGACCGCCGAGGAGATGAAAGCACTGGCGCTCAAAATGGCCGTCGACGTGATCAGCACCAAGGATGGCACACCGCAGAAAGTCGTCTACTACCAGCCAGAGTCCGCGGCTAAGAATCTGACTGGTCCCGCCGTGCCGCTGCTGGTCTTCCTGCACACTTGGTCGGGCAGCATCGAACAAGGCCCCATGCTCATGGGCTTGGCCAAGCAACGCGGCTGGGTGATGGTCGCCCCAGATTTCCGAGGCGTTAACAACCACCCCGAGGCCTGCGCCTCAAACCTCGCCTCTCAAGACGTCGTCGACGCCGTGGATTACGCCAAGAACCATGCCCGTATTGACCCAGATCGCATCTACCTCGTCGGCGGTTCGGGCGGTGGCCACATGTCACTCGTCATGGCCACCCGCACTCCCGAGCTCTGGGCGGCGGTGAGTGCTTGGGTCCCTATTTCCGACCTAACTGCGTGGCACGCCGAAAGCAGCGTGCGCAAGAACGTTTACGCCAAGATGATTGAGCAATGCTGCGGTGGCATACCCGGGCCCGCGACGGCCTCAGAATACCGGCATCGCTCACCACTCTTCCACCTCGCGGCTGCCAAGGGCATACCGCTCGATATTAATACCGGCATCCATGACGGACACACCGGCTCCGTACCAGTCAGCCATTCGCTCCTAGCGTTCAACGCCTTAGCGACGGCGGATAAACAGGTCTCGACTGAAGACATCGCCTTCATGGTTCGCGAACAAAAGATACCAGCCACCCTTGCGCACGAAACACAGAACGACCCTGAGCGCCAAAAAGCCGTGCTCTTTCGGCGCAGCTCCGGCAACGCCCGCGTAACGGTCTTTGAAGGCGGTCATGATTCCGAACCGTCCGCCGCACTCGCCTGGCTGGCCCGCCAGCGCAAAGGCCAGCCCGTTGACTTCAGCCTGAATGCCGTCACCTCGCCGCAAGCACCCTCGGTGGAAGTAGGAAAATAAGTCTGCCCCCAAACAGCCATGCACCTTGCACCTAAGCCTGTCGCCTTCCTTGCCTTACTCCTCAGCATGGGCGCCCTCATCGCGGCGGAACCGACGTTGACGCTTAAAAGCCCGACGGCGCGGGCAGTCCTGCAGCGGGAGACCGCCAACGCAGGCCGCGTGCAGGTGGTGGGTGAAGTCCAGTCGGACACACCGGTCAGCGTGGAGATCCGTCTCGATGGAGGCGAGTGGAAGCCTGTGCCGACGATGGAAAACCCTGGCACTATCGTCGTCCAAAGCTTCTCCCAAACCCTCGAGCTCCCCAAGGGCATGCACACGCTCGAAGCCCGCGCGGTCCGCGACAAGCAACCGCTGGCCAGCACGCCCAAGGTCCAGTTCGGCATCGGCGAGGTCTTCGTCGTGACAGGTCAGTCCAACTCCGCGAACCACGGGGCGGTGAAGACGAAGGCCACTTCCGACCAAGTGTTCACGCTCACGCCGAAAGGCGATTGGCAACCCTGCGCCGACCCGCAACCCGGAGCTTCCGGCGGCGGCGGCAGCATCCTACCCGCCCTCGGCGACGAACTCCAGAAGCGCCTTGGCGTGCCTATTGGCTTCATCCCCTGTGGTATCGGCGCTACCAGCGTCCGGGAATGGCTCCCCACCGGCGTCCCCTTCCCTAACCCACCGACGATCCTGAGTCGCGTGAAGAAAACCGCCGATGGCCAATGGGAAGCCGACGGCAAGGCCTATGCGATGCTGGTCAAGCGGATGCAATCCGTGCCTTCCTTCCGAGCGGTGCTTTGGCACCAAGGCGAAAGCGA
>CAMDWM010000030.1:0-16504 GCA_945878755.1 Akkermansia muciniphila | reverse complement strand
GTCGGCCCTCCCGGCAGGCCGTAGCGGGCCCAGCCGACGAAGAGGGAGAGCGAGACCATCTGGCCCAGCCAAAGCCCTAGGCCGGCCACCAGGAGTAGCTGCCAGGCTGTCCGCACCCACGGCTTCCCATGCAGGCTGGTGAAGGTCATCAAGAGCGCACCCACTAAGAAGCACCAGATGGCCGCCTGCTGGATGAGGTCCCACGTGCCGCGGCGCTTAGCCAGCTCGCCCTTGGCGTCATCCGTGAAGCGCTGCTTGATGCCTTCGGCAATCGCATAACTCGTCAAGGTCGCCCCTGCCACACCTTCTAGTTGCGCGCTGGTAAAGTCTATCTTCGGCCATTCCTTGGTACTCCACTTCGTGAGCGACTTCAGGTATTCCTCGTCGTCATAGATCCGCTGAACGTATTGGGTGGTGTCGTAGGTTTCACGGAGGACGATTTTGCGGATGGTTAACTGGTCGACGTCGACGGCGATGAGCGTCTCCGAAGGGCCCGCGTAGCCATTGATTTCGTCGGACGACGGCGAGGAGCGCACGGCGTAGCCGAGGGCTTTGCCTTGGGCGTCGCGCACCAGGTTCCAGCCGAGGCGTGGGACGTTGCGCTCGAAACCCGCGGCGGCAGGGAAGCCCAACTTCTTAACCTCGTCGAGCGAGAGCGGGGTGGGGAAGCGGAGCGAAGCGTAGGTGCCAGCGGTGCGTTGCTGGATAGATTGGACGACGGACAGGGCGGTGAGCGTGGAGCCGGCGTAGCCTTCGAGCTTTGGGGACGGCTCTGTGGTCGGTCGCCAATCGCGGAAAGACTTCGCGAACTTCGGGTTATCACGGAGCTGGTTGACGTGCTCCGGCGTATCCTCTGATGACAGGATGCGCGTGCCGACGACGCGGTCATGGTTATCGAGCGCGACGAGAATATTACTGGGGCCTTGGTAACCGAGGACCTTCTCGGCCTCCGGCTGCGTCGTCAGCAGGAGGCCGATCTTGTTCTGATATTTATCGCGGACAATGAGGGTGGACTGTGGGCCAGGCTTGAGGGCCACCGCTTCGGGGAAGAACGCCTGCGCATCCACCAGCGTGAGGTGCGTCAAGGCGGAGTCAGGAGACGGCGTGGTCAGCTGCAGCAGCCACACGGCGATGCCCAGCGCCGCGAGGCGCCAGAGCCGCACCGCCCAGCCTTGCAGTCGCCCCATGCCTTATTTGGCGGGCACTAGCTGCACCGCGTCGGCGTGGATGTTACCGTTAGCGTTCTTACCGCCGATCGTGAGGGTGTGTTCGCCCGTCGCGAATTCGTAGGTACCGAGGAGGTGGAAGCCGCCTTCGGGGTCGGTCTTCTGGTTCGCGGTGAGCGTCACAGCCTGCTTACGCGTCGGGTTCAGGGTAACGGTCGTGTTGCTCGCGCGATTTTCGTGCCCAGCCCAGTAAAGACGGACTTCATAGCGGCCAGCCTGTGGAACCTTGAAGGTATAAGCGGCCTCGTTATCGCCCCTGGGAGCGTAGTGGTAGCCGGCACCGAGGTGCGGGATACCGTGGCCAGCGCTCCATTTCCCCGTGAGCTTAGCTTGCGAGTCGTCGACGACGATGCCCGGGAGCCTGGCGAGTTCCGCCATGTCATCGGCGGATAGTTTAGTCGGCGCGCCGGCGGCCTTGCCGAGGTCGGCGTTCATGCGACCAACGGGGAGCTGCTTGTAGTCGGCGATGGAGGTGTCGAGCGAGAGTTCACCGTCCAGCGACGTACGGCGCATGCGGCCCGGTTGTTCCATGAGTTTGATCAAGGCGGGGAGGTGTTCCTGGTAGACACCACGCGGGTTGGTCTTCTCGCGGACCGCGAGGTAGGCGGCCTTACCGACGACTTCACCCATCATGCCGATGGTACGCATGACGCGAACGGTGCCAAGGGCCTCGTGCGTGACGGAGATGTGGCGGCCCGCCATGAAGAGGTTATCGATGTTCTTCGAGTAGAAGAGGCGGTAAGGGAGTGGGTAGCCGTTGCGACGGTCGACGGCAGTGACGTGCTTGCCGCTCGCATTGACGTAGCCGAAGGCGGCGCGGGAGATGAACGGGTTGTCTGGGAACTTCTTAGCATACTGCTCACGGGCGTAGTGGAGGTCGATATCCCAAGTGGTCGGTACGCAACCATCGGCGAAGTCCTTCCGGGCCACGATGTCATCCTTGTTTAGGATGATGTCACCGGTCAGCAGGCGGGACTCACGCGGGCCGCCGACGTGCGAGGCCCACTTGAGGTCAGCCAAGGCATACTTGTCTTTTTGCTCGCCGTTCTTGAGCGCCGAAAAAGCGCCGTACATCGCGCGGAGATTCCAGTCGCGGATGGTTTCGAGGTCCTTGATGGGGTCCTTGTCGAAGCCGGACTCCCAGAACCACTCGGCCTTCATGAAGGGCTTGTCGTCGAGCTTGGAACTCGACTTTTGGAGCAGCGGGAAGTCACCGAGGGCGAGAGGCAGGGCCCACGGCGTGGCGGGCCAGGCGACCGGGGCGGCGGCGTCTTGGTAGAACCACATGTTCGACATCCCCATACGCTTATCCGGCTCGGTGCGGTATTCGGCGCCTGCATAGGCACCGACCCAGCCGTGGCCGGTGGTGTCGGCGATAAACTTCGCACGGAAGATGCGCTCGCGACCGGTCTTGACGTCGATGGCCTTGACGGCAGCGATGCGGTTGCCGTCCATGACGACGCCGGTGGCGAAGTGGCCGAGGAAGAGGCTGATATTCTTTTCAGCACGGACGACCTTCTCCTTAAGTTCGTCGCCGAAGCTATCGATGCGGCCCGGGCTGTCCGGCGAGCGGTCCGCGATTTCTTCGATGATCTCGCCGAGGTGCGGGTATTTGCCACGCGTGGTGCCGCCCATCGCCCAGACGCCGATTTCGGAACTACCGTTACCCCCGAGGACAAAGCGGTCTTGGATGAAGGCGACCTTGAGTGACTGACGGGCACCCGAGAGCGCGGCCCCGAGGCCGCCGTAGCCACCGCCGACGACGACGAGGTCATACTCGCCGACATCTTCGGGGCCGTTCGGGTTATTGAAGTTATTACGATAGGCGGCGAGGCCCTGGGCGGCATCGGGTGGTGCGCCTGCGTCCTTGGTCAGGATGATGGCATCGCAACGGCCGTCAAAGCCGGTGAGGTCATGGAGCGCGATTTTGGCTTCGCCCGCCGCGAGCGTGACTTTACCGCCGTCTTGCCAATGCCATTCCGCACCCTTGGCCCCAAATTCGGTGGCGAGCGGCTGGCCGTTGACGATGAGTTGGAAGCGGCCGGGGGAGCCAGGGGCGTTCCAGTGGCCAACCCAATCCTTGGTGCGGACCCAAACGCGGTATTCGCCGGCGCTCGGAATCTTCGCGTTGCCCTGGGCGTCAGCGACGGGCTTGCCGAGGCCGTGAGCCAGCAGGTAGGGCGAGCCGACGATGTTCGTGAAGGCGGTATCCAGTTTCCAGCCACCATGGGAGGTGAGTGACTCGGCTTCGATGAAGACGGTCTGGGCGGAAGCCGTGAGGGAGGTGATGCAGGCTAGGCCGAGGAGGCGGAGTGTGCGAGGGAGCATGGAGCGAGGAAAAGGAGAAGGCGGGCGGCTTCCAATAGTATTATCCATAGGACGGCTGCCATTTCATGGCATTTAGAGGATGCCATCCTCGGGATTAGGGATACTTTACCCGCATGCTTCGCCCCGTCTTGCTCCTCGCCTCCGCTGTTTTGGCCGTCGCCGCCGACCTGCCCCGTGAGAAATTACTCGTTGACCTCGATGCCCGGGTGGGCCTGACGGTGGATGCGCAAGGCCGTGTGACCAAATGGGTCAACCAAGCCGGCCCCGCCGAGGCGCGTGATTTTGTGGGGCAGGACCAAGGTCGCAAGGTTCCTGGCTCCGGCCTGCCGACTGCCCCGAAGGATGCCACGGAGGGTGTGGGCTTTGCAGCTCAGGAACTCGTCTGCCATGACGAGAAGTCCTTGGATGGCGTGGTGCGCGGCGATGGCTGCACGTGGATTGCAGTGCTGCGTCCCGCCGTCCAAGCCAAGGGGGGCCTCAAGGACGTGAATTCTTTTTTCGGCAATCTTCGTAACGGCGCAAAATATGAAGGTCTGTGGGGCTGTCTCGATGACGATAACACGGTCTGGTGGGGCGCCCGCAATGGGCTGACCTTTGGCCGCTTCGACGTGAATAATCCCAAGGTCGCAGGCCCCAAGCTCACCGCCGGTAAATGGGTGGTTGTGGCGGGTCGTCTGGGTGCGGGCACGGGAGAGGTCAGCGCTGAACTCTTCATTGATCAGCCGAAAGCCGTGGCGACGGCTAAGTTCCCCGTGAACCCTAAGGCGGACGCTTCGAAACTTTGCATCGGGCAGGAACGCGACGCGATTAATCACCCAGGCTTCGAGTCCTTTGATGGCTCCATCCGCCGCTTCCTGCTTTGGAATCGGCCGCTCACGGACGAGGAACTTCAGCAGGCCCTAACGGCCGTTAAGTAGTCTTCTTCTTCGCGGCATCTTCCGCGGCGGGCGCCTTTTCGGCAGCCTTCTTCTTCTTGGAGTTGTCTATCACCTTGGTGCGCTGGGTGTCCATTGCGTCCATCACTTTCTCGAGCGACATCATCTTGATGCTGGGGTCGTTCGTGCTAATCGCAGTCATGAGGGCGCTACGGACCTCGTCCACGGCGCGACGGGCGTCGGCAACGATACTCTTCTTCTCAGCACCAGAGGCGAATTCCATGCGGCCACGGGTATCAGCCATGCGTTCGCGAGCGGCCTTCACGGATTCATCCTGGAAGGCTTTGAGTGCGGCGACCTTGATCTTCGCGAGCTCTTCTTTGGAGACTCCGTCAACTTCATCGGGTAGGACAGCCTGACGTTGGGCGACGCCCGCAGCGGCGGCGCGCTTCGTCGCTTTCGCCGCAGGCTCCGTTGGAGTCGTGGCGGCGGGCTTGGCGGCGTCGGCGGCGAAAGCGAGGCTAGCGGCGAAGAGGAGGAAGAGGAAGGGTTTCATGGAAGATAGGGGATAGGGGGTAGGTGATGGGCTTATTTGCCGCGGCCGTTACGCATGCCTTGTTCCATGGATTCGCTGATCTTAGCGATGGTTTCGGTGGAGAGCGAAGGGGCGACCTTGGCGACGGCAGCACGCATGGCGGTGCGCATTTCCGCTGCCGCTTTTTCGAATTCGGGCTGCATGTCCGCGCGCTCGCTGCCAGTGAGGAACTGCGTCTTGGCGGCCAGCTCCTGCATCTTGGTGCGCGCGGCTTGCCAGTCCTTGTCTTGGTAGGCGCGGCCCAGGGCGGCTTTAAATTTGGCGGTATCTTCGGGGCTCACGCCGTCGACTGATGGGACCTGCACCGCACCGCGAGTGGCAGGTGTTGGTAGAGTCTTCTTGTCGGCCTGCGGATCGCGTACCGCTGGCTTGGCGTCCGTGCTGCCGGGGAAGGCTTTTCCATTAGCAGTCTGGGCCTTCTTGTTGGCGTCTTGGAAGCGGCTGCGTTGCTGCTTCTCGAAGGCATCGCTGACCTTGCTGATGGTCTCCTTGGAGAGGGATGGGTCCTCCTTAGCTATGGCTGCCCGGGTGAGTTGGACGAGTTTGTCGACGATGGCTTCGAGTTCACTGCGCATGGACTTCTTTTCGTCATCGCTAGCGAATTCGGCCTGCTTGCGAATTTCCTGAATCTTGTCACGGGCGGCCTGGATCTCCGGGTCAGCGGCGGTCTGGCCGGCGGCGCGACGGAACTTCAGGAGGTCTTCGCGGGAGACCCCTTCGACTTCCGGCATGCCGGGCACGCTGGCGGTGGTGGCGGGCTTGGCCGTCGACGGCGTCGTCGGGGCTGGGGCATCCGCGGCGGTCAGCGCGGTGGCGGCGAGGAAAAAGGCAAGTAAAGGGCGGGGCATGGGCATAGTCTTTATACACCGAAAGTGGCGGGAAGTTCAATGATTCTGGAGATGGACGCAAAAAAAGACCCCGGCGAACCGGGGTCTGATTGGAGCCGGGTAATCCGAAGATTACTTGGCGGCCGGAGCGTCGGCAGGCTTTTCGCCCTTACCGGGCCCGCCCTTGCCCTTACCTTCGCCGCCCTTGCGGTTCTTCATGGCTTCGTCGGCCTTCTTGAGCAGGTCAGCGAGCTCGGGATTGGACTTCAGGATTGCGGCGTTGGTGGCTTCGCGGACGGCCTGCGATGCCTTCTGCATTTCGGCGCGGGCGGCTTCCTTGTCTTCAGCCTTGGCAGCCTTTTCGCGGACAGCGGCGGCAGCTTCGATAGCCTTCTTCACTTCAGGGGATTCCATGGCGGCCTTGCGGGCTTCACCGAGCTTCTTCATGTCCTCGGCGGAGACGCCAGGGATGCTGTAGCCACCCTGGGGGCGGCCTTCGCCTTTCTTGGCTTCGCCCTTCGGGGCATCAGGCTTCTTGGCGTCGCCGGCAGGGGCGTCGGCGGCCACGAGGCCAGCGGCGGCGATGAGGGCGAGGAGGAGGGGGAATTTGAGTTTCATAGGTGTATATTGGGTACGTCTATGAAACCCCCGGAGCCGAGGGTTGTTTCAGTTATTTATTAGTTTTATGACACTGTGCAGCAATGACTTAAGTCTTAACTTGGGTAGGCTGTCTAAATGAGCCCCCCGCTTTTCCTCCATCTGCCACATGCTTCGTCCGTGATTCCGGAGGGTTGTCGGGAGGATTTCCTGATTGGGGTGGAGGAACTGGCGAGCGAGCAGCTGCGCTTAGAGGATCGATTCACCGATGTGCTCTTTGGGTCGGGTTGGCCGGCCGCCCAAGCTTGGATAGCCCCCGTCTCTCGGCTGGTGGTCGACGTGGAGCGGTTTCGGTCCGACGACCAAGAGGCCTGTGCGGCGATCGGCATGGGGGCGGTCTACGTGCGCGGGACCCGCGGGCAAGCCTTGCGCCGGCCCGACCCCGACCGCCGTGAGGTGTTGTTGAAAACCTATTACGACCCGCACCATCGGGCCTGCGAGGAAGCGACGGCCCAAGCCTTGGCTACCTGGGCTCGCTGCGTGGTGCTCGACGCGCATAGTTATCCGACGGGTCCGTTGCCGACGCAGCCGCCCGATGCGCCGCAGCCCGAGATTGGGCTCGGGACGGATACCTTCCACACCCCGCCGGCTTTACGCGAACTGGCTCAGAAATATTTTGCCGACCATGGGCTCGAGGTAGGCGTGGACGAGCCATTCAATGGCACCTTCGTGCCGACATGTTTCTGGCGGCAGGAACCACGCGTGCATTCCTTAATGGTCGAGGTGCGGCGTGACCTCTACATGGATGAAGCGACGGGCGCGAAAAACATGGGCTTCACTCGAATCCAAACCTTACTCAGCGGCTTCCGGGCCGTCTTGGCCAACTATGCCGGGGCTTGATTACTTCGCCAACGTAAGGCCAGTCGGGGTTTCCGCATACTTCAGGCGCAGCGTACGCATGCCTTCTTCGTAGAGGGCTTCCGCTAAGGGTAACCGGGCTTCCTGTGACTCTGGGGCTAAAGTGGGGAAGTCCTTATTGATTTGTTGAATCCTCTCGAGGACTTCCTTGTTGGCGGGCACTTCGACCCAAGAGCGCAGGGCGGCAGCGAAGCGTTCGCGGTCGACCTCGTTCATCTCCTGCACCTCGCGGACGACGCGGGCCCAGGCGAACTTCTGACGTTCCGCTGGCGGGAAGGAATCGGGGAAGACGTTCCGGGCTGGGTCGAGCTTGAGTCCTGCGGCGGACCGCGGTGCGGCCGCGAGGATGGGGCGGGGCTTAGCCCCAGGAGCGGTGGGCTTTGCGACGATCGGGACGGACTTCGCAATGGGCGTCGGCGTCCAGAACCACGCAATCACCGCCACCGTGAAGACGGTGGCAATGCCGACGATGAGTCCAGACCGATTCATGAGGGCCAGCGCTCAACGCGCCAGCGGCCGTTACATGATGATGACGGGAGCCGGGGCGGCGGGCTGTTCGCCGGCTGGCTTGGTGCCGGCGGGGACGATGGTCGCGCCGTCGACGGTCACGGTCGGCTGGACGGGGGCGGCGGGCGGGGCATCCATCTTGACGAGTTCCTGCTTGGCGATGCCGAGGCCCTTGTTGCGCAGCGCGGACAATTGATCCATCAGCGCTGGCTTTTCGCCGTCACTCGCGGTGCGCCACTTCTCCGAGATTTCCCGGGAACTCTGGAAGATTTGCTGGAATTCCGGATTGGCGAAGGAGCTCCGGAAGAGGCGGCCCATCTTTTCGCGGTCACCGCCGACGAGGTCTTCAAACTGCTTGCGGCCGTCCTCGCGGAAGCTGCGGAAGCGCTGTTCGAGCTGTTCACGGGCGCCGCTATCGACGGCTTGGTCGGCGGCCACGAGCTCGGGCTGGACGTTGGTCGACTTGTCGAGTTGGAGCCCTTTGACGCTGCGACCAGGCGCAGTGGGACGGGTCGTGGTGGTGGTGACTTCGTCGGAGGACTTGGTCGTGTTGGCCGGGAGCTCCGAAGTGCTATTTGTGCTATTAGAGTAGTTAGCGATGACCACCCCACCGGCGACGCCGATGAAGAGGGTTAGGAAGAGGAAGGCTTTCTTATTCATGGGAGGAAGGTTACCTTAATAAACTCCGCAGGGAAGGGGGAAGTTCCAGCGTTTTCTGCGTTTGGGCCTCGGTGGACGGGCTTCCCCCTCGACTTTCAAGTGGTTTTGAGAGGCAATGCGGCATGTCTAGTTCCACCGCTCCCACCGCGCTCCGCGTCATCGACTCCCATACGGGGGGCGAGCCGACCCGGGTGGTGGTTTCGGGCGGACCGGACCTCGGTGCCGGGCCGCTGTCGGAGCGTCTGCAGGTGTTTCGTCGCGACCATGACCGGTTCCGTTCGGCGGTGGTGAGCGAGCCGCGGGGTTCGGATGTCGTCGTGGGCGCCTTGTTGGTCCCGCCGCACGACCCGTCGTGTCGGTTTGGGGTAATTTTCTTCAACAATGTCGGGACGCTCTGGATGTGCGGCCACGGCACTATCGGATTGGTAGTGACGCTTGCCCATCTGGGTCTCATCCAACCGGGTGAGGTCCGCATCGATACGGCGGTTGGTCCGGTCACCGCGACGCTGCATACCGATGGTGCCGTAACCATTGCGAATGTACCGTCTTACCGTCACGCCAAGGCCGTCGCGGTCGACGTGCCTGGTCTCGGAATGGTCCGTGGCGATATCGCGTGGGGCGGTAATTGGTTCTTCCTTATCGAGTCGCATGGGTTGGAGGTTTCCTTGGCGAACATCGAAGCGCTGACTGATTACGCGTGGAAGGTTCGCCAAGCTTTGACTCAGACCGGTGTGACGGGTGCCGATGGTGGGGAGATCGACCATATCGAACTCTTTGCCCCTACGCCCACGGCCGATAGCCGGAACTTCGTGCTTTGTCCTGGTAAGGCCTACGACCGCTCGCCCTGTGGCACGGGCACGAGCGCCAAACTCGCCTGCCTCGCGGCCGACGGTAAACTCGCGCCTGGCGCCCTCTGGCGGCAGGAGAGCGTTATCGGCAGCACCTTTGTCGGTTCGTATGAAATTCTCACCGACGGTAAGATTTGTCCGTCCATCACTGGCACTGCGTACGTGCAGTCCGAGGCAGTCTTCCATTTCCATCCGCAAGACCCTTTTGCTTGGGGTATCCGCTAAACAACGTGTCCGCGCCGGTCGTCATCGTCGGAGGTGGTATCGTCGGCTTGAGCGCCGCCTATGAGTTGCTGCGTCGCGGTCGTTCGGTGGTGCTGCTTGAGAAGGGTGCGCCTGACCACGATTCGTGTTCGCTCGGTAACGCCGGCATGATTGTCCCGAGCCACTTCGTGCCGCTGGCCGCACCGGGCATGGTGATGCTCGGCCTGAAGTGGATGTTCGACGGCGAAAGCCCCTTCTCAGTGCGCCCGCGGCTCGACCTCGACCTCGCCCGCTGGGGCTGGAAGTTCTGGCGTTCCTCCACCCAGCGTCACGTCGACCGCTGCACGCCGGTCCTGCGTGACCTCAACCTGCGTAGCCGCGAGATCTTCCTGCGTCACCGCCAAGAACTCCCGGGCTCGTTCGCCCTCGAGACTGTTGGACTACTTGCGCTCTGCCGCACGCAAGAGACCCTCGACCACGAAGCCGTCTTCGCCGCGAAGTCCAACGCCGTCGGCGTCCCGACCGAAGTCTTGTCCGCCGATGAGGTCCGTCGGCGCGACCCGGGCATCGACTACGCCATCGCGGGCGCAGTGATGTTCACCAAGGACGCGCACCTCGACCCGCGAGAGTTGGTCAAATTACTTACGTCCGAAATTCAACGCCTCGGCGGCCGCATTGTCTGGAACGCCGAAGTCACCGATTGGCGCAAGGAAGGCACCCGCCTCAAGGCTGCCGTCACAACCGCGGGCGAATTCGTCGGTGAGACCTTCGTGCTCGCCGCGGGGGCTTGGTCGCCGGCCGCCGCGGAAGCCTTGGGTCTGCGGATTCCGATGCAGGCTGGGAAGGGCTACAGCATGCGCCTGCCGCATCCGGTGCAGCGTCCTAAGTATTGCTCGCTCCTAATGGAAGCCCGCGTGGCCGTCACCCCGATGGGCGACGCCCTGACCGTCGGTGGCACCATGGAGATCACCGGCAACGACCTTTCCGTGAACCCGGCCCGCGTGCGCGGTATCCGCAAGGCCTTCGTTAAATATTACCCCGCTTTCAAGGAGTCCGATTTCACTGAATTGCCCGTCTGGTCGGGCCTGCGGCCCTGTCCGCCGGACGGTATGCCGTACCTCGGCCGCACGCGGGCGGCGGAAAACCTCGTCGTCGCCACCGGTCACTCCATGATGGGCCTCAGCCTCGGCCCGGTCACCGGCGAAATCGTCGCCCAGCTCGTCTGCGGCGAAGCTACCTCGGTCGCACTGTCTGAGGTTGACCCTGATCGCCACGCCTAAACTTTCACCTCCTATTATCCATACCATGAAGAAGAAATCCTCCGCTAAACTTAAAGTCCGCGCTCAATGGGAAGGCGTGATCCCAGCGATCACGACCCCTTTCCGTAAGGACGGCGAACTCGACCTTAAGGAGATCACGCGTCACTGCCGCTGGATGGCCGAGTCGGGTAGCATCGGCATCGTGCCCTGCGGTTCCCTCGGCGAAGGCGCCACGCTGACCTTTGACGAGAAGGTCCGCCTCATCGCGACCTGCGTCTCCGCGGTCCCTGGCCTGCCCATCATCCCCGGCATCGCTTCACTTTCGACCGACGAAGCTGTCGCCCTCGCCATCGCCTCCAAGCAACTCGGTTGCGGCGGCCTGATGGTCCTCCCGCCCTACGTCTACAGCACCGATTGGCGCGAGATGAAGGCCCACGTCTCCGCGGTGATCGGCGCGACCGACCTGCCGTGCATGCTCTACAACAACCCGCCGGCTTATAAGACGGACTTCCTTCCTGAGCAGGTCGCTGAGCTCGCCGCTGCGCACAAGAACCTCGAGGCCATCAAGGAATCCTCGGGCGACGCCCGTCGCATCACCGCACTGAAGAACCTCCTCGGCAATCGCCTGACCGTCCTCGTCGGCATGGACGACTGCATCGTCGAAGGCGTCGCCGCCGGCGCCCGCGGTTGGATTGCAGGTCTCGTCAATGCCTTCCCCGAAGAATCCGTCGAACTCTATGAAGCCGCCATGTTCGGCGACCAAGAGCGCGCCGATGAACTCTACGCCTGGTTCCTACCGCTGTTGCGCCTGGATACCGTTCCTAAGTTCGTCCAGCACATCAAGTGGATCCAAGCGGAAGTCCGCGGTGGTAATCCCGCCGTCCGCGGCCCGCGTCTGGCCTTGGCTGGCGCTGACCTCGCCTTGGCTGCTTCGACCCTGAAGAAGGCCCTTAAGAACCGCCCGAAGATCCGCTAAGATGTCCGCCCTTACTGGCCTCTCCTACCTGGGTTTCTCGCGTGGTCGCGTTGGCGGCCGCACGTGGAAAGCCTTCGACAGCGCGCTGTGGAACGACATCCCCGAGGTCTTCCATTCGGCCACGGCGGCTGACGTCGCCACGGCGATGAAGCTCGCCGCGCAGGCGACGCCCGTACTCGCTGCGTTGTCCGGCAAAGCCAAAGCCGCGTTCTTACGCGACCTTGCGATCCGCATCGAAGCGGCGACGCCGGCTCTCGCCGCACGTGCGCAGCAAGAGACCTCGTTGCCCGAGGCGCGTTGCCTCGGTGAGATCGGCCGCACGATGGGTCAGCTCCGTCTCTTTGCGGACCTCGTGGAGAAGGGCGATTGGCTCGACGCGCGTCTTGAGCTCGCCAACCCCGACCGCAAGCCCTTGCCCAAGCCCGACCATCGCTCGATGTGCCGTCCGCTCGGCCCGGTCGCGGTTTTCTGTGCCAGCAATTTCCCCTTCGCCTATTCCGTTGCCGGTGGCGACACCGCCTCCGCGCTCGCCGCGGGTAATCCCGTCGTCGTGATGGCGCACCACGCCCATCCGGGCACGGCCGAAATCATGGGTGGCCTCATCGTCGACGCCGTGCGCGCTGCGGGTCTGCCGGAAGGCACCTTCTCGATGCTCATGGGCGACGGTAAGGACGTCGGCCAGCTCTTGGCCCAGCACCCCGCCTTACGCGCCATCGGTTTTACCGGTTCCCGCACGGGCGGTCGCGCCCTCATGGATATCACCGCCGAGCGGGAAGTTCCTATCCCGGTCTACGCGGAGATGAGTAGCCTCAATCCGGTGGTTCTCCTTGAAGGCGCCCTTGTGTCGCGTGGCGAAGCCATCGCCACGGGCTTGGCCGCTTCCTGCACCTTGGGCGTCGGCCAGTTCTGCACGCAGCCGGGCTTGCTCCTAATGGTGAAGACTCCGGCCGCCGAAGCCTTCGTCGGCCAACTCGCCGCGCATTTCCGCAACGCCCCGGAAGGCGTCATGCTCACGCCGGCGATTCAGAAGGCGTATGTCACCGTGCTCGCTGCGCGCGAGACCCGTGGTGGTATTCAATCCTTCTCGCATGGTAAGGGCAGTGGTAAGCCAGGCCGTGCGTTGCCGACCCTGCTCGCTGTTGGTGCCAAGACCTTCCTCTCGGATCGCAAGCTGCAGGCCGAGCTCTTTGGTCCGAGCTCGCTCATCGTCTGGTGCGACGACCTCGCTCAGCTCAGCAAAGTCCTCGAGTCGCTCGAAGGCAACCTCACCGCCACCTTGCATGGCACCGATGAGGAAGTCATCGCCCATGTCGCCCTCCGCGCGCAGCTCGAAGCGCTTGCGGGTCGTGTGGTCATCAACGGTTTCCCGACCGGCGTGGAAGTCTCGCATGCCATCGTGCACGGCGGCCCGTATCCTTCGCTCTCGGATGGTCGCAGCACCTCGGTTGGCTCGAACGCGATTTATCGCTTCACCCGCCTTGTCTGCTACCAGAACCATCCTGACGCCGCTTTGCCCGCCGAACTCCAGAACGTCAACCCGCTGGGCCTATCCCGTTTGGTGAATGGCGTGCGGACGAGTGATGCGGTGAAGTGAGGTCGTCGCAAGGGAGGGCAAGGGTGCAGGAAGAGGCAGTGCAAAGGTGCAACGGTGCAGACGTGCACAGGTAAAGACATGAAGAGGCCATCGCGTGGACACGGGGGCATGGGTTCACGGGTTTGTGTTGCGGCCTTCGGCCGCTGCTAGCTTCCCGGTCCCCGGTCCCCCTTATTATTATTTGCACGTTTGCACTGTCTCTATCGTTCTTCCCCCTGTCCTCACCTGAAC
Organism: Akkermansia muciniphila; assembly: GCA_945878755.1. Classification (GTDB taxonomy): domain Bacteria; phylum Verrucomicrobiota; class Verrucomicrobiia; order Opitutales; family UBA953; genus UBA953. Next base: position 2,859 of record CAMDWM010000030.1, on the reverse strand, counting down.
ATCACGCCCATCCACGTTTTCGTGAAGGGGAGGGCGAGGTGGTCGAGGCGGGTGACGAGGAAGGCGGCTTCGATTTCTTCTGCGGGATGTCCGTCGAGGAGCTTGGCTTCGGCGAGCGCGCGGTGCGCCCGGCGGGCGGCGTCGCGGACCTGCGCGTGCTTGAGGAAGTGCACGAGGGTGAAGGTCCCGGCGACGAGCGTGAAGACGCTCATGGTGATGAGTGGACGGCCGTGACTCACGAGCAAGGCGACGAGCAAGAGCGGCCAGGCGTTACCCCAGAGGACCATGAAGGCATCCCATGAAGCCAGACTGCCGAGCTTGCGGTCGCGGTGTTGCAACGCGTGCCCAGCGAGCCGCCCCGCGCGGGCGATGTCGAAGAGGCGCTTTCCGTGGTAGATTTTGCTGGAGAGTTTGATGGCGGGTTCGCCTGGTGAATAGTTATCCGCGAAGAGGATGTGCGATTCGTCCACGTCGACCTGCGGGATCTCGCCGCGCAGGAGGATGATCTTGGCGGCTTGTTCGCCGTTGATACCTCGGACCAGCAGGACGCGGCCGAACTTAGCCTCGAGGCCCTTGAGCCGCTTCCAGGCAATCCACGGTGCGGCCAAGGCCAGCACCCCGAAGAAGCAGACGAGCAGCAGGATCTTGGTTTCGGGGGCCATCGACCCAAACGCTGTGCTTTTACGAAGGTTCCTTCAAGGACGGACCTTGGCCCTTTTCGCATAAGGCCGATTAGAAGCCGTGGTGAATCAGGCCCGCTGGCCGAGGGGCGTTGACCCGTGGTAGGGGTGTCGTCTAATGACCTCCTCATGAATCCCGAACTCGTCAGGAGCTACCTGGTTGGCCTGCAGGATCGCATCTGCGGTCTCATCGAGGAAGTCGACGGCAAGGCCAAGTACATCACCGATGAATGGACCCGGGCCGAAGGCGGCGGTGGGCGCACGCGCGTGATCTCCGGCGGCACGGTTATGGAAAAGGGCGGGGTAGCCTTTTCGGATGTCCGTGGCAGCAAGCTCCCGCCGTCCGCCACGCATAGCCGACCGGAACTCGCGGGCCGCGGTTTCCGCGCCATGGGCGTCTCCGTCGTGCACCACCCGCTCAACCCGTACGCCCCGACGTCGCACATGAACGTGCGCTTCTTCTGCACCGACGGACCCGATCCCGTCTGGTGGATGGGCGGAGGTTTCGACCTGACGCCTTATTACGGCTTCGAAGAAGACGCCCGTTCCTGGCACCAAGCCGCGAAGACGGCCACGGGCGCGAACTACGATAAGTTTAAGTCCTGGTGCGACGAGTACTTCCTGCTTAAGCACCGCGGCGAGTCGCGCGGTATCGGCGGCATCTTCTACGATGACTTCACCGAGGGTGGCTTCGAACAGGCCTTTGCGCTCATGCAGAAGGTCGGCGATGCCTACGGCCCCGCTTACGCCGAAATCCTCCGCCGTCGCGCCCAGACCCCCTACGGGGCCCGGGAAACCGAGTGGCAGGAGATCCGCCGCGGACGCTATGTCGAATTCAACCTCGTCTTTGACCGTGGGACCATCTTTGGCCTGCAGTCTGGCGGCCGGACCGAGTCCATTTTGATGTCCCTGCCGCCCCGCGTGCAGTGGCGTTACTGCCACCAGCCCGTCCCCGGGACCCCGGAGGCAGAACTAATCTCGCATTATCTGAAACCACAGGATTGGGTGAAGGCGTCTTGATGAACCCCCGCGATCGCTTCCTCGCCGCCCTCCAACGCCAGCCCCATGGCCGCCCGCCGGTCTGGATCATGCGTCAGGCTGGCCGTTACCTGCCCGAGTACCGTGCGCTGAAGGCGAAGTCCGACTTCCTGACCATGGTGCGTACGCCCGACCTCGCGGTCGAGGTGACGCTGCAGCCGCTCCGTCGTTTCGCACAGCTCGACGCGGCGATCCTCTTCAGCGACATCCTCGTCATCCCCGAAGCCCTCGGCGTTGGTTACCGTTTCCGCGACGAAGGCGGTATCGCCATGGAGCGTTCGCTCTCGACGGAAGCCGACCTCGCCACGCTCGACGTCCACGGTGCTGCGGAGCGTCTCAATTACGTCTACGAAGCCCTGCGCCTCCTCCGCAAGGAACTGGGCATGAACAAGGCTCTCCTTGGTTTTGCCGGTTCACCTTGGACGCTGGCGTGTTACCTCGTCGAAGGCGGCGGCTCGGAAGACTTCCCGAAGACTAGGGCCTTGGTGAAGTCGAACCCCCGCATGATGCACCGTCTCCTCGAGACGCTGGCCACGGCGGTCGCCGAATACCTCACGCGTCAGTTCGCCGCCGGCGCCGACGCCATTCAGATTTTCGACAGTTGGGCCGGTGCCTTGGACGGGGCCGACTACGAGGAGTTCTCGCTGCGCTACATTCGGACCGTCTTGGAGCGCCTCCCAAAGTCCGCCCCCGTGATCCTTTACGCCAAGGGTAAGTCCCCACAGGCTGAGGCCTTGGCTCGCACAGGCGTGCCTTGCCTTGGCGTCGACTGGACCATCCCGCTTTCGCAGGTCCGGGCCCTCGCGGGCCGTCCGATTTGCCTCCAGGGGAACTTGGACCCGACGTACATGCCGGGTGAGCCTGCGGCGGCCGCGGCGGCCGTCCGTGCCATCCTGCACGATAATGCCGGTGACCCGGGCCACATCTTCAACCTCGGTCACGGCATCACCCCCGATGCGCGTATTGAGACCTTCCAGGCGGTCGTGGATGAAGTGGTTGCCTCTGGCGTTTGACATCTTCGCCCGTCCCGCCTCTTTTGCTCCCATGTCCCGTAAAGGTATCCTGCTGCTGAATCTTGGTTCGCCGAAGAGCACCTCCGTGCCCGATGTGCGCAACTACCTGCGTGAATTCCTGAACGATG
>CAMDWM010000029.1:0-16542 GCA_945878755.1 Akkermansia muciniphila | reverse complement strand
AAGTGGAGCGACGGGCCTTCGACAAACTCAGCCATAACGGTTTACTTGACGCCGGCTTGGGCGATGAGGGCGGCGAGTTGCTCGACTTCAGCGGGTTTGAGATCGGTCAAGGGCGCGCGGACGGGGCCGGCACTATGGCCGACAATGGTCGCCCCAGCCTTGATGATGCTCACCGCATAACCGGCGTGCTTAGTACGGATCTCCAAGTAGGGCAGGAAGAAGGTATCGAGCAGGCGGTTCTGCGTGGCGACATCATCCGCCGCGATGGCGTGGTAGAAGTCCATCGCTGCTTGGGGAATAAAGTTAAAGACCGCGGAAGAGTAGACGGGGACGCCCATGGCCTTGTAGGCGGCGGCGTAGACCTCGGCGGTCGGCAGGCCACCGAGGTAGCTGAAGCGGTCGCCCATCCGTCGGCGAATCGAAACCATGAGCTCGATGTCACCGAAGCCGTCTTTGTAGCCAATAAGGTTTGGATTGGCGGCGGCGAGCTTCTCGAGGTGGTGCGGCTGCAGGCGGCAGACGTTGCGGTTGTAGACGACGACGCCGATTTTAACGGACTTGCAGACCTGGTCGACGTGCACGGCGACCCCGTCCTGATTGGTCTCGGTGAGGTAGTGGGGGAGGAGGAGGATGCCCTTGGCGCCGAGGCGTTCGGCCTCCTGGGCGTATTGGATGGCCACACGGGTGGGACCGCCGGCGCCGGCGAGAATCGGGACGAGCCCATCGCACGTATCGACGGCGGTTTTGATAATCGATGAGTATTCTTTGGGCTCGAGGGAGAAGAACTCGCCCGTGCCGCCAGCGGCAAAGAGAGCCGTGGCGCCGTAAGGGGCGAGCCATTGCAGGCGCTTGGCATAGCCAGCGGGGTCAAAATCGCCGTTCGCCGAGAAGTCGGTAATCGGGAAAGACAGGAGGCCGGAGGACAGGACTTTCTTAAGCTCTAGGGGGGACATGGCGACGGGCGAGAGGAGAGGGTGAGGAGTAATCGGGCGAGAGAGGGGAGGCAATAGGAAGAGTACGGAGGACGGAGGGCAGGGGTGGAAAAGTGAAAAGGTGCAAATCGGCCTACGGCCTGTGCAAAGGTAAATACCAAAACAGGTAGGGGCGTGGCTACGCCGCCTGCCTCGAGGTAGGGTCAGCACTGCGTGCTGACCTAGGGGACTGAAACAAAAGGCAGGCTAGGTTGGCACGCAGTGCCAACCCTACCAGATACATAGGGGGATTAAATCGGAACACAGGCTAGGTTGGCACGCAGTGCCAACCCTACCCGATACAGAGTGCCAACCCTACCCGATACAGAGTGCCAACCTAGCCTCGATACAGGCCGACCCTTGCATCTTTCCATCGCGTCGTTTTACTTCGGCCCATGCGCCTCCCCACGCTGCTTGCCCTTTTCGCGACCTTGGCCCTCATGGCCGCGGAGCGCCCTAATATCATCGTTATTTTAGCCGATGACCAAGGGCTCGGCGATGTCTCGGCCTATAACCCGAAGGGCAAAATCCCGACCCCCCATCTCGACCGCTTAGCCGCTGAAGGGATGCGTTTTACCGATGGGCATACAACCTCGGGGGTCTGTACGCCTTCGCGCTATAGCTTGTTAACCGGACGGTACCACTGGCGTACCCGCCTGCAGAGTGGCGTGCTGGGTGGCTATTCCGCTCCGCTGATTGCTAAAGATCGCCTGACTGTCGCAGGGTTCCTTAAGCAGCAAGGCTACGGCACGGCTTGCTTCGGCAAGTGGCACCTCGGGATGTCCTTCGCACTTAAGGCCGGTGGTGTCGCCGACGACAAGGGAGTCTTTGATGGCGCGGGCGCTAAGGTCGGCCAGGAGGTCAACTACGCCGCCGACATTAAGGACGGCCCGCTCGACCACGGCTTCGACCAATTCTATGGCATCAGCGCTTCGCTCGATATGCCGCCGTTCGTTTGGATTAAGGATCGGCGCACGACGGAGATTCCGTCTGCCACCAAGACCTGGCTGCGTTCGGGTCCAGCCGGCCCGAAGTTCGAAGCCGTCGACGTGCAGCCGGGCTTGATTGATCAAGCCATGGCTTACGTCACGGCCCAGAAGCAGGCCGAACCGCAGAAGCCCTTCTTTATCTACCTGCCGCTGGCCGCCCCGCACACGCCCATCGTTCCGACCAATGAATTCAAGGGTTCCAGCGGCCTTAACCCGTACGCTGACTTCGTGCGGCAGGTCGACGCGGACGTCGGTCGGCTCGTGGCGAAACTCGAGCAGTTGGGTTTACGTGAGAATACGCTGATCGTCTTCACGGCAGATAACGGTTGTTCCCCCGCGGCCAAGATCGATGAGCTCCAAGCGAAGGGTCATGAGCCCAGCTATCTCTACCGCGGACATAAAGCCGATATCTTTGAGGGCGGCCACCGCGTCCCCTTCATCGTCCGTTGGCCCGCCCAGGTGAAGCCCGGGAGCGTGAACCCGCAACTCATCGGCCAGATTGATTTCCTGGCCACGTTCGCCGAGGCGCTCGGCGTGCCCGTGCCTGCGGGGGCCGGCGAAGACAGCGTATCTTTCCTGCCGGCTTTGCTCGGCCGCGAGGGCCCCCTTCGTCAGTCCATCGTGAGCCAATCCATCAACGGCAGTTTTGCGATCCGTGATGGTCAGTGGAAGTTGGCGCTCTGCGCGGGCTCGGGCGGCTGGAGCGTCCCTAAACCTGGCTCGAAGGAAGAGAAGGGCCTGCCGGAATTCCAACTCTACGACCTGGCGACCGACCTAGGGGAGAAGACGAACCTCGCGGCCCAGCACCCCGAACGGGTCGTGGCCATGAAGGCCGCTTTACAGGCGATGGTGGACCGCGGCCGCAGTACCCCCGGCCCCGCCCTGGCCAACGACGGCCCCGTGGTTTTGGTCAAGAAAACCGGCAATAGGAAGCAGCAGGATAAGTAAGTAACGGGAACATTTGCCCCTAGTCGGGGACAGGTTCTATTAGACCCCGTACCCCGATGAAGGCCCCTCTTTCCCTTTGGTTCACCGCTGGCTGCTTGCTTGTAGCCCAGCCCGCGTTCGCCCTCAACAAGGGCAACGCCGGACCGGAGGAGGTCACGATAAAATTCAAGCTACCCCCGGCTCCGGTGCTCTCGCCCGAAGAGGCCTTAAAGACCTTTAAAATCGAAAAGGGTTTTCGCATCGAGCTCGTCGCGTGTGAGCCGATGATTCAATCGCCCATCGCCATTAGCTTCGACGATCAGGGCCGGATGTTCGTCGTCGAGATGCGTGGTTACATGAATGATGTGAACGGCGCCGGCGAGAAAGACCCCTCGGGCCGCGTCTCGCTGTTGGAAGACACGAAGGGCACGGGTCGCATGGATAAGGCCACGGCTTTCGTCGACGGGCTCGTCATGCCTCGTTCCGTCCTCGCGGTGAACGGGGGCGCTCTCATTGGCGAATCCCCCAACTTATTTTTCTATAAGGACACCAAGGGCACCGGCGTCGCCGATGTGCGGACGGTCGTTGCGACCGACTACGGGACCCGCGGTGGCCAGCCGGAGCATATGGCCAACACGCCGACCTGGGCGATGGACAACCGTATTTGGAGTGCTGGCTACGGTACCAGCTTCCGCCTCAACGCCGGCACTTGGCAACGCGGGGCTGGCTTGGGCCGTGGGCAGTATGGCCTCTGCCAGGACGATGTGGGTCGGCTGTATTACAATTACAATTCCGACCTCCTCCGCACGGATCTCCTCCCAGCTGGCGCGTTTGCGCGCAATCCACTCCTGCGCGATGTGACGAGTATCAATAGCCGCGTCGTCACCAATCAGGCGGTCTTTCCAATCCATCCGACTCCTGGTGTGAACCGGGGCTACGATGCCAGTACCTTGCGCCCAGACGGGACGCTGGCGAAGGCCACCGCGACGTGCGGCGCGCTCGTTTATCGGGGCGATCTCTTTGGACCGGCTTTCCGCGGTAATGCCTTCATCCCTGAGCCCGCTGCCAACGTTGTGAAGCGTATCGTGCTCACGGAGAAGGACGGCGTCGTGACGGGTGAGGCGGCCGTACCCGGTCAGGAATTCCTCGCTTCAACCGATGAACGCTTCCGCCCCGTCCAGGTCGTCAACGGGCCCGATGGGGCGATCTATATCGTCGATATGTATCGCGGGATCATCCAGCACCAGGGCTTCCTGACGCACTACCTCATCGCGAACATCAAGGACCGTAAACTCGAGCAGCCTGTAAACCACGGCCGGATCTGGCGCATTGTCCCAGAGAAGGCCACCCAGGTCGCTGCGGTGAAAGTGCCCGCGGGCACGGCTGCGCGCGTGGAGCTACTCCGTCATCCTTCGGGTTGGGTACGCGATACCGCGCAGCGCCTGCTGGTCGAGTCGGGCGATACCGCCGCGGTCCCTGCCTTACGCCAAGTACTGAAGACGCCTGGTCCCGCGCAGGCTTTGGCTCGGCTCCATGCGCTCTGGACGCTGGAGGGCTTGAACGCGCTCGACGCCGACAGCTTACGCACAGCGATCAAGGATGCCGATTCCCAGGTCCGCGCCGCGGGGGTGCGGCTTGCGACGCCGGATCTCTTGCCGGACCTGATTGCCCTGACGGGCGAGCAGGAAGTCATCGTGCAGGCGCACCTCGCCATTCGGCTGGGCGCCGTTGCTTCGCCCGAAGCGGATGTGGCTTTGGCTAAGTTACTCGTGGCTCATGGCCAGAATACGCTGGTCCGCGAAGGCGCCCTCACCGGCATGCGTGGCAAGGAAACCGTCATTGCTAAGCTCGTTGCCGCCCAGGCGACGAAGGTGAACGCCGCTGGGGCTAGCTACATCGTGGAAGCCCTCGCCACGCTGGTATCGCAGTCCGGCAAGGTCGGCCCGTTGGAGGACATGTTGAACCTCGCTGCCGCGGTGGACAATCCGGCCATGCGCTTGGCGGTGGTCCGTGGCCTTGATCGCGGGGGGCGCGATTCGAAAGCTAAGCCGACCAAAGGCACCGCCGCGAGCAAGGTCACTAAGTTGCTTTGGTTGCCCGCCGCGCCGCCAGCGATGGCGAAGCTCACGGCTGCTCTGACGGACAAGGCTGGCGCCGCCGCTCTCAAGGGCTTGAACGAACGGGTGATGTGGGCGGGTAAGCCCGGCGCGCCGAAGCCTCCCGTGGTCGCGCCTTTAACTTCAGCTCAAGCGGCTTCCTTTGAGCGTGGCCGGACGATTTATAACGGCCTGTGTGCGGGGTGCCACCAGCCGCATGGTTATGGCCTGGATGGCTTGGCACCGCCGCTCGTTGACAGTGAGTGGGTCCTCGGCAAGCCCGACATCGTGGCGCTCATTATCATGAACGGACTCGGCGGCCCGGTGAAGGTGAGCGGCCGGACGTGGGACCTGAGTATGCCGCCGATGGCGCAGCTCAACGATGAGGACCTCGCCGCCGTGGTGACCTATGTTCGCCGCGAATGGGAGCACACGGCTGCGCCGGTTGATACTAAGTTCGTCAAAGCCCTCCGCGAGCAATACGGCGCGCATGTTGCTTGGTCCGCCGACGAACTCCGCCCACCCGCCCCCGCGAAGAAGTGAGCGCGAGCGAAGCTCGCGAGGGGACTGGTGGAAAAGAGTATGGTTGGCTCGGGGGAAGGAAAAGGTGGAAAGGTGCAAAAGTGCAAATCGGCCTACGGCCTGTGCAAAGGTAAATACCAAAACAGGTAGGGTCAGCACTGCGTGCTGACCTAGCAGCATCGAATCAAAACAGAGGCAGGCTAGGTTGGCACGCAGTGCCAACCCTACCTCGATACAGTGCTAACCCTACCTCGAGACAGGGCCACCCCAGACTCTACTCAAAACTAAACTCACTATCCAGAGACTCCGGGGGCGGGTCGTCGCCGGCGAGGATGCCGCGGACAAAGAGTTCGCGGTGCTCAGGGCAGGGGCCCAGTCGTCGTAGCGCTTCGATGTGATCCGGCGTGCCGTAGCCCTTATGCCGCGCGAACCCGTATTCCGGATAGCGGGCGTCCAGTTCGACGAGCATGCGATCGCGTTCGACCTTGGCGACGATGGAGGCCAGTGCGATGGCCAGGCTCTTACCATCGCCGCCTTTGATGGATTCATGCGCCCAGGCGAACGGTCGTAACGGTAGGCCGTCCACGAGGACGAGCATATTGCGCTCCTCGGTGCGGCCAAAAAGTTCGCCTTCCGTACCCGCGGCCGGGAAGAGTGTCGCCAGCGATCCTTGGGCTAGCTGGGCGATGCAGCGGGCCATCGCCATCCGCGTCGCTCCGAGGATATTGTGCGCTGAAATCTCCAGCACCGAGGCCTCTGCCCAGACCGCGCGCAGTTTGCCTTCGGCGTGCATCTCTGCGATGCGCGTGCGGAGTTCCGCCCGCTTTTCCGGCGAGAGTTTCTTGGAGTCATTGGCGCCAGACAGTTTCCGGATCCAAGCCACTTCACCGTAGAACCCCGCGTCGAGCAAGACCGCCCCCGCCACGACGGGCCCGCAGAGCGGTCCACGGCCGGCTTCATCGACTCCTGCGATGCCCGGACGGCCGGCGCCGCGCTTACGGTCGAAGGATGCCAGCGACGCCATCGGACTACTCCGCCTTCTTACGGCGGATGAACGGTTTGGCTTCTGGCGGCGGGAGCCCCCGGACCTCATAGGCCGTGCGGAAGTGGAGCTTCGCGAAATTCACAAGAATCGCCGGGCCGAGGCGGCCGACGAGTTCGATACCCGCTTCCTTGGCTTCGCGGCCCGAGCCCTTGGGGAGTGTCACGCCGCAGTCTTGCGACAGGCGGTCGAGCTCACGCACAAAACAGGCACGGGCGACGATGGAAGCGGCGGCGACGACGGGGTCGGATTCCGCCTTAGTCCGCATGCGGAGGTCAAATTCGACGCCCTTACGCGCGAGCTCTTTCTGCACCAACGGTTCTTCCGAGAATTGGTCGAGCAGGCCCCACTTGGGGCGGCGCTGGTGCTGGAGCTCAAAGTCCTTAAGGGCATCTTCGCACGACGTCGCGTGCATCCAGCCGAGCAGGCGATTGAGGTTTTTGCCGAAGCGGGAGTGGAGCTCGTTATACTTCGCCATGCGTGCGAAGGTCGTCTTCACGGACACCCCGGGCGTCGCGCGGATGACACGGTCGAGCTCGGCAATTTTCGTGTCGGTTAGCTTCTTGGAATCTTTAATCCCGAGGCTGATCCATTCGCGCGTCATCTCCCCAGTCGCGATAACGCAGGCCGACACCACGGGACCGAAAAGGTCGCCCTTGCCCGATTCGTCGAGCCCCGCGTGTTCCTCGAACCAATCGGGGTTCAGTTCCTCCTCATAGCCCAAGGTCGCCTGGCCGGTGACATCGGGCTCCACGCTAAATTTCACAAATTCCTCAGTACCGCGGCCAGAGATCACGCACTTACCGGACTTGTAATGGACCACGTTGACGTCGGGGCCCTTGAAGGCGAAAGCCGAATGGTCGACGGGAAAAGAGACCCAGCCCTTGCCGACAATGATTTGGCGCAACTTCTCGGCCTGGCCTGCATCGAGCTTGAGGGTGTGCATGGCCACCTTCTTGGGCGCGTCGTCGGAGTCCTGCTTTGCCTTTCTTGCCATGGGGACCAAGGTTTAGCCGAGTTGGCCCTCAAATCCAGCCCCATCCCATGACGCCCCACGAACAAAAGCTGATTCCAGCCGCCGCGGCGTTCCGGAAGGCCTTGTTGGCGTGGTTTGCTCGCCACCAGCGGCCCTTGCCGTGGCGAACCGAGGTATCAGCCTACCGGACGGTCGTTTCGGAGCTCATGTGCCAACAGACGCAGATTGCGACGGCTCTCCCTTACTTCGAGCGCTGGGTGGCGCGTTGGCCTGACTTTCAGTCCCTGGCTCGGGCCAAGGAAGCCGACGTCCTCGCCGCTTGGGCGGGCCTCGGGTATTATACGCGGGCGCGCAACCTCCTCGCTCTCGCCCAGCAAGTCGCTGGTCGTCCAGAGCCGCGCACGGCTGCTGCGTGGCTGGCCTTCAAGGGCGTTGGTCCCTACACCGCTGCGGCCATCGCTAGCATCGCTTTTCGCGAACCCGTGGCGGTCGTTGATGGAAATGTCGTCCGCGTGCTCGCGCGCATCGGCGGCGTGAAGGAAAAGTTCAAGGACACCACGACGGCCGCGAAGTCGTTTACGCAGTTAGCGAACGCCCTCGTCGACCCCAAGCGACCAGGTGACCATAATCAGGCCATGATGGAGCTGGGGGCGACCGTCTGTCGCAAGGCTTCACCTGATTGCGCGCATTGTCCCGTTGCACGCTGGTGCGCGGTCGGTGGGCGCAAGGAAGCCGCGACGTTACCACGCTTCGAGCCCAAGGTGCGGAAGACGGCGGCGGTCACGCGCGCCTTGGTGCAGTACCGCGGTAAAATCCTCGTACGGCGTAATCCGCGGGCGGCCCGTCGCTTGGCGGGCATGGCGGAGTTACCGGAGGTGGCGACCTTGCGCAACGTGGTGGCTAGTGAGCTGGCGTTGGTTCGCCGCCGCACCATCGGCAGCGTCACCTACGAGGAGACCTTACTGGAAGTCGTCGCCACGACAGCGTTGATTCGTGCGTGGTCCCGAGACGCCGAACTGGAGTGGGTTGCCGTGACAGAGTTAGACACCGCGGCCTTGACGGGTCCGCACCTCCGCTGGGTCCGCGAATGGCTTAGTCCAAGCGATCGACCAGCGCGCGGCAAACGGCCTTAAGGACTGCCACGCGGGCATGGCGTTTGTCGTCGCCGAGAATCACGTGCCACGGGGCGTGGGGCGTGTCCGTGCGCGCGATCATATCTTCCGCGGCGCGCAGGTTGGCATCCCACTTCTTCCGGTTCCGGTAGTCTTCGGACGTCATCTTATGGCGCTTATGCGGCGAGTCCTCACGGGCGTGGAAGCGGCGCATCTGCTCTTCCTTGGAAATATTAATCCAGACCTTGAGCACAATCATGCCGGTTTCGGCGAGGCGGGCCTCGTAGTCGTTGATTTCGGAATAAGCCCGGGCCCATTCGGCGTCGGTGGCAAAGCCCTCGACCCGTTCCACCATTACGCGCCCATACCAGGAGCGGTCGAAAATCGCAAGGTGCCCTGGGGCGGGCGTCTTGTTCCAGAAGCGCCACAGGTAGTGGCGGGCTTTTTCTTCGGGCGTCGGGGCGGGTATTGGGTAGACCTGATAGTGCGCTACATCCATCAGCCCGCAGAGACGGCGGATGGCGCCTCCCTTGCCCGCGGCGTCGGGGCCCTCGAGGGCGACAACGGTGCTCAGGCCCTTGGCGGCGGCGAGGCGGGTGAGTCGACCGAGACGGGCCTGCAGCTTGGCAATTTGCGCGGAGTAGTCTTTCCGGTCTAGCGTCGGGTGGGCGGCGACACTTTCGAGGAGGCCACGCGGGCGTCCGCTCGGCTTCTTGTGCTTCACCGCCGCGCGGCGGCGGCTGGCCAAGGAAAGTTGGCGGACGATTTCTAAGCCCGCTTGGAGATCGCGGGCCTTAGTTTCACCGCCGATGATTACCTTCCAAGGAAGGTTGCGGCCGGCTGCGGTCGAGCGGAGATTGCGTGCCAACGTGTGCCCGCCGTTTTTGGTCAGCAACCAGTCATCGACGGAGACGACCCAATCTTGGGCGTCGGTTTCTTCGACTTCGCGTAACCGCTTGCGGAGGGTTTTTTCGGGCGTCTCGATCCAGACTTTCACCACGGAATTACCATCGGCGGCGAGCATCTCTTCGAACTGCTTGAGCGCCCGGACGCGTTGGCGAAGTTTCTCGCCAGAAAGTTCGTCTTTGGCCACGGCCAACGCCGTGCGTGTCACCCAATCCCCGACGACGACCGTGATGGTGCCTTTGGCCGGCATCATTTGCCAGTAGGGCCAGAGGAAGGGGCGGCCGAGGAGTTCGGCGGCGGCGCCATCCGGCGCGCAGATCCGGACGCGCCGTGAGTCGAACCACTCCGTGAGCTGGTTGGCCAGCGCCGAGGCGCCGAGGCGGTCGTTGCCACCGAGCAGGATAATCGCTCCGCGGCCAGTGGACACCAGCCTGCGTTGGGCGGCGAGGAGGCGGAGGTGGAGCGCGGAGCGGGCGCGTTCTAGGGCGGAGCGGGAGACCATCGGGGGAAGGCGGTACCTTACCCCCTTCAGTGCGGAAGGGAAGCGAGGACTCCGTGACGGCTCGGTAACGGCGAAACCTTAGCGCTCTTCCGGCAGGTCGGCCTTGGGTAGGACGCCCTTGAGCAGTGCGTCGAGGGTCTTCTGTGTGGCTGCCCGCATCTCGGCGTCGGCGCTCTTGGCGACGGCCTTCTGCTGCAACTTGACTGCTTCCTCGCGCTTACCTTGGAGCCAGCGGACGCGGGCCAGGGTATCCAGTTTGTCGGCTTCTTCGCCCTTGGTCAGTTCAACCGCCCGGGTGGCACACAGGTCGGCGAGCTTTAGGTTGAGCTGCTTCTCGTATTGCGGGTTGGTTACGAGGTCCCAGGCCAATTCGTTGAGCGACTCGGCGTCGTCGGACTCGGCTTCCGCTACCTTCTCGAGCATCTTGTAGAGTTTGGAAGGATCACCGTTGGCCATCGCGATGGTCGCCCCGACGGAGTCGATGAGGTCTTGGCGTTCTTCGGGCGGCAGGACGCCGGCGGCGTCAGCCAACGCGGCTTCGGCGGCCTTCCAATCCTTGCGGGCCATGGCTTCGCCGAGCTTATTCAGTTTCGCCTGGGCCTTTTCGGCTTCGGGGTCGACCGCGGGACCGGCGGCGACTTTTTTGCCGCTCTTCTTTGGGTCGAACGTCCCCGTCAAAATATCACCGAGCATCTCTTCATTCATCTCCATCGGGTGGCCGGCCCAGACGAGCTTGCCCTCGCTGACCACGAAGGCGTGGGGGATGCCATTCACGCGCGCGGCTTCGAGCCAATCTTTGATGAAGGCATCGCCGCCGATGGCGACGGCGTAGGCCATCTTCTCGCCCTGTTGTTGGACGAACGCTTTCACCTTCTCGGCGGACTTGGCGTCCTTCTCGCCATCCCAGACATTGACACCAGTGAAGACGACACCCTTGGGGCCGAGTTTCTTGTGCAGTTCGTTGAGGTGGGGGATGGCGGTGATGCACGGGCCGCACCAAGTGGCCCAGCACTCGAAGACGTAGACTTTACCCTTTTCGAAATCCTTGACCGCTTGGCCTTGGACTTGAGTCGCCGGACGGGTGGCGGGGACGTCGTCACCGACCTTGAGCTCAGCGGCGGAAAGGGTGGCGGTCAGCAGGAGCAGCAGGAAGGCGCGCATGATGGGACCATCCTTACTGTTTCCCTCGGTCGCTCAACCCGGAAAAGGCTTGTACGGATAATACTAATAACAAAAAACCCCCTACTCGCGAGGAGAGGGGGCTTGTGGTCGCGGGCGGTCGGAAACTAAACTTAGGCCTTGGGGGCGTTAAACTTATTCCGGATGGCCTCGACCACGGCTGGGTCGGCCAGGGTGGCGATATTGCCGAGTTCGCGGCCTTCGGAGACATCGCGGAGGAGGCGGCGCATAATCTTGCCCGAGCGGGTCTTGGGGAGGTCGGGAACAAAGACGATGCGCTCGGGGCGGGCGAACTTACCGATCTTGGCGTCGACCATGCCGTTGAGCGTCTTAGCTAGTTCAGCCTCATTGACGGTCTGGGCGGCGGCGGTCTTCAAAATGACGAAGGCCATGAGCCCTTGGCCCTTGAGGTCGTGCTTCACGCCAATGACGGCGGACTCGGCGACGGCGGGGTGTTCGATGAAAACAGCTTCGAGTTCAGCGGTGCCGATACGGTGACCCGAGACGTTGACGACGTCGTCGACGCGGCCGGTGATCCAGAGGTAGCCGTCCTTATCGCGGATGGCGCCGTCGCCCGGGAAGTAGTAGGCGCCATTCCAGCGGCTCCAGTAAGCCTCGATGTAGCGCTTCTCATCGCCGTAGATGCCCTGGGTGATGCCTGGCCAAGGCTTGCGAATAGCGAGCAGACCGGTGTCAGTTTCGTTGCCGTTTTCGTCGAGCACTGCGGCGTCGACGCCAAAGAAGGGTAACGTGGCGGAGCCCGGCTTGGTCGGCGTGCAGCCAGGCATCGGGGTGATCATGTGGCCGCCGGTTTCAGTCTGCCACCAAGTGTCGACAATCGGGCAGCGTTCCGCGCCGATGTTGCGGTGATACCAGAGCCAAGCCTCAGGATTGATGGGCTCTCCGACGGAGCCGAGTAAGCGGAGCGTGGAGAGGTCGTACTTCTGCACCCACTCATCGCCCCACTTCATAAAGGCGCGGATGGCGGTCGGGGCCGTGTAGAAGACCGTGACCTTGTGGTCCTGGACAATCTTCCAGAAACGGCCGAAGTCGGGCGCATCGGGCGCACCTTCATACATGAGTATCGAGGCGCCATTGAGTAGCGGGCCGTAGACAACATACGTGTGGCCAGTGACCCAACCCACGTCCGCGGTGCACCAGAAGAGGTCATCGTTACGGAGGTCGAAGACATACTTATTGGTCGTGTAGGCCTGCAGCATGTAGCCGCCCGTGCCGTGGATGATGCCCTTGGGCTTGCCGGTAGAACCGGAAGTGTAGAGCAGGAAAAGCATGTCATTGGACTCCTGCCAAACGGCGGGGCAGTCCGTCGTGACTTGGGCGGCGGCCTCGTGATACCACACGTCGCGACCAGCCTGCATGCTGCAGCCGGCGTCGGGTTGCCCAGGGTGGCGCTGGACGACGAGTACCTTCTCGATGCTCGGGCAATCCTGCACGGCTTCGTCGACCGTCTGCTTGAGCGCTAAGAACTTTCCGCGGCGGTAGCCACCGTCCATCGTGATGACCGCCTTGGACTTCGCGTCATTGACGCGGTCGCGGATGGATTCAGCGGAGAAGCCACCAAAGACGACGGAGTGAACAATCCCGAGACGTGCGCACGCGAGCACCGCGATGGTGAGCTCGGGGACCATTGGCATATAGACGGCAACGGTGTCACCCTTAACCAGCCCGAGGCCTTTGAGGACGTTGGCAAAGCGGCAGACTTCGGCGTGGAGCTCGCGGTAGGTGAGGCGGCGGATATCCGTGGCTTGGCCATCTTTGGTCGGCTCGCCTTCGAAGACGATGGCGACCTTCTCGCCGAGGCCTTTCTCGATTTGCGCGTCGAGACAGTTATAGGCGATGTTGGTCTTACCGCCGACAAACCATTTAAAGAACGGCTTCTTCGACTCGTCGAGAACTTTGGTCCAAGGTTCGAACCACGTCAGCTCCTTGGCTTCATCCGCCCAGAAACCTTCCGGGTCATCGATGGAGCGACGGTAGAGCTTGTTGTAGCCATCCATGCCTTTGACGCGTGCCTTGGAGACGAAATCTGCGGACGGTGGGAAGACTTGCTCCGAGGCGCTGAAGCCTTCGGCGGCGGCCTGCTGGACGTCGGCGATTTCTTCATTCACCTCGGTCAGGGCTTTACGACGCTTGCGCAAGATGAGGTAAATCGAGAACGCTACCAAGATGGCTAGAATAAGCACCAGTGGGTAACTGTCGTAGAAGTTGGGATCGAAGGCGGCAGCGAGAGAAGCCATGGGCGGGGCGGGGGTGGTCCATTTGAGTTCCGCGGTCTCAAAAGGACAACCAAAACGCACCTACGATGACTGAAAAGCGCGCTTTAGCCCGAAATATTGCAAATCCGCTTAACCGAGTTCGGCCAGCAGGTCGGCGAAGTCGTCAACGACGCGGACGCCGAGCCCTTGCAGTCGGTCGCGGTGTTGATGGCCGTGTGCGACGAGGACGCAATCCACGCCCATGGCGTGGGCGGCTTCAGCATCATGGGCCGTGTCGCCGACGTAGACGACGTGTTCGGGGTCGAGGCCCAAATCATGCAGGTGAATACGTGCCCGCTCGGCTTTGCTGCCAGCATGGATATCACTGCCGCCGCAGGTCTTGATGAAGTGGTGCGCTAGCTCGTAGTCGCGTAGGGTCGTGAGCAGTAGGCTGAGCTCATAAGCCGAGAGCACGGAATGCGTCAGGCCAGCCTTGGACAGTCCGGCGAGTAGTTCGCGGGACTGGGGATGAAGTTGGCACTCCGCCTTGCGTGCTTCGTATGAAGCCATGAAGCGATGAGAGATGGCGTGGAAGGTGGCCGCGTCGGCGTCAAAGCCCACCTTGCGGTAGACATTGATGACGGGGAATTCAAAGATTTGCCGATAGCGCAAGTGGTCGACCAAGGGGCGACCGGCGTCGCGGAGCATTTCATTGAGCGATTCGCAGCAGAGCCACGTATCGTCGAGCAACGTGCCGTTCCAGTCCCAGACGGCATGGCGGTAATCGGTGAGTCGCTTACGCATGGGCGGGGACGAGTCCGAAGGCTTCGATACTTACTCCCGCGCTGGCGTGCGCGAGGTCTGGGGGGCGTTGCGTGGTGGGGAAGTCATCCCACGCCACGGGGGCTTCGCTCCACGCGAGGACCTTGGCCGTTTGCAGTGTGTACGGCGCGTGGTGCACTTGTCCGCGAAGGAGGCGCCCATTCTTTTCGGTGAAGAAGTTATAGCGCTCGGCGAGGAAGAATTCGAGCGTGCCGGGCGAAGCCGTTGTCGGGGTGCCGAGGGGCTGCCAAGCGTAGCGGGCGGTAGTGGTTTCGCCTGCCCGGCGGCAGTCCAGGGTGAAGCCCGTGCCTTGGGCCTGGTGGCTCATCTGCGCGTGCTGGTAGTTGAGCGCGAACTGGGCCCGGGCGATCTTCACCGCCGGCCAGCGGTCACAGTCGAGGGAGAAAAAGAATACCCCAGGCTCGCCAGCTGCGTCGCGCACATAAACTCGGACGTTGAGTTCGTTGAAGTACGAGAGCCACGGGAGCGGCGGTAAGCCGACCGGACGAACGGCATTCATTTTAAAGCCCACGACGCCGAGGTAGGTTGCGCCATCGAAGCAGTCGACCGTCAGCCCGCACGGCAGGCGGCGTTGGACCTCCGCAGGGTCGACACGCCAATGGAAGAAAAAGAGCTCATCCCAGCGTTGGCGCATGACTACCCGACGGCCCGGGTGCTGCCCGGCGGCGAGGAGACGTTGCGTGATTTGATCCACGCCGTACTTTCGCCCGCTTTGGTGGGGCGGTCAAGCGACCCCACTATTTTACCGCTTGGAAAGCCGGCTGCGATAGGTCGACCTGATACAGCACCTGATTGTAATCCCAGCGCGGGGTGGGCTGCTGGTTGTTGGTGAAAGTTGTCACATAGGTGCCCTCGAAATGAATCACGGGCGAGTCGTCGCGGAAGGCCTCGGGATGCAGGACGGGATTATAGAACGTGTAGTTGTCGTGCGTCGCTACCTTGCGCGCGCCCGTCCAAGGGCCGGTTGGGCTCGGGGCGGTCGCTAACCAGATTTCGCCGAGGAAGGAGGTGTCACCGCCCTTTTGCGTGAACAGTAGGAGCCAGCGCTTACTCCATGGATGCCAGGCTAAGTCGCCACCATGCGCTTCGACTTTCTTACCTTCGGGGGTGAGGATGGCGCGGTCGGGCGAGAGGTTCTCCCAAGTCTGCGGATTTTTCCAGGCTTCGTAGGTGGCCGGACAGCGGAGCGTCGGGAACGGGTTACAGTAGAGGAGCCAAGCTTTGCCCGCTTCGTCGGTCCACGGGAGCGCATGCCCATCAGGGATCTTGGGGGCCTTGGGTTGCTCGGCAGATTTGGTCCAGAAGGTCAGGAGCGGCTTGAACTGGAGCGCAGCGGTATCCCATTCCACCAGGTCCCAGCGGTAGGCCTCCATATTGCCGCGCACTTTGACCGCAGAGGCGACGAGGTGCTCTTGGCCTTGGGCGTCTTTGAGCGTCGCGGCGCCCCAAACCCAAGTCGGGCCATCGCCCGGCACATTCGCGACGCCGCGGGCCGCGCCTTTTTGATTAAGGAAGTAATCGAAGCGCACTTTCAACGGTGGGCGGGCGGGCGGCACGAAGTCCGCTGTCGTCGCTGCGGACACGTTGAAAATTCCCAACGGATAATTCGAGAGGTTGGTGTCGCCCCAGAACCAGAACTGTTTCCCGTCGAAGCGTGCGTTGACGATACTGTCGCAACCCACCACGGGCCCATCGCGCCAATCTAGGTGTTCGCCCACCTTGTGGCTTTCGGCAAAGAGGCCCGTCCCCGTGAGGCGGCCGAGGCGCTGAGCTAAAATGCGGCGTTCCACCGGGACGGTGAGTTTCTTGCCTGGCTCGGGTCGGAGGCGTACCCCTTTGTACCCAAAGCCATCCGCTTTCACGCCGTAGCCGTGGCCGCTCACGGTAAACCAAGTCTCTTGGCCCATCAATTCCGGTAGGTCGAAGGCGATGACCCCGGCGTTATCCGAGACGAAGCGGACGCCATGGACTGTGCGTAACTCGACGCCAGGCACCGGCCACTGGGTGCCTTTCTCGATGACCTCAATACGGCACGGCTCGACCGCTAATAGCCCCGGGCTCAGCAGCCAGCCGGCCAGCAGGACGAGGGTCAAGCGCATGGGTTGACTCTTCGCAGTTTCCCGAGGGCTTCAAGCGTAGGCTGGTGGCTTTTCGCTTGGAGCGGTCCGCGAACGGGCTTAACCCTCACCCATGCTCTCCGATGCGCGCCAAGCCGAGTTGCTGAAGTTTGCCGAAGCCTTGGCGGACGTCGCCCGCTCGGT
>CAMDWM010000028.1:0-16639 GCA_945878755.1 Akkermansia muciniphila | reverse complement strand
GTCCCCCTTTCGGCTGGCGAGACCTTCGAGGTCGGCCAGCGCTTCAAGTGCAAGGTGCGCGTGGTCCGTGATCTCCTTGTCGTTGAAGACCTCGAACGCTTTTGAACCTCGCCATGCCTAAACTGCTTTGTTCCTTTCTCGCCTATGTCGCTTTCGCGACGCTGGCCATCGCGCAGGCTCCGCAGCCTGGGGCCGCGGTCTCCGGCGGCGGCGGCGGCGACTATCGCAGCTCGTCGGGTGAGGCCATGGGCGATCGCCTGTTCGACGTGAACAGCGACTCCGTCGATATGGAGAACGGCTCCATGCAGTGGAAGGGGAAGACTTTTAATCTCGGTAACTCGCGCGCCATGCGCATGCGCTTTGAGCGCTACCTCGCTTCCCCGGCGGCCGGGGGCGATATGACCAAGTATATTGCGACGCTGACGCAGATTGAAAAGATCCTCGGACCTAATGTGGTGACCCAGAACAACATCTACGCCAGCCAGCAGGCGGCCTTTGATCTACTCTTCGTAGCGGCCGAGCATGAGGTCGATGGCAATAACTGCCTGACCATCGCTACCCAGGTGAAGAAGGTCTGGTCGATGCGCGCGGAGTTCCGCGACCTTAATATCAATAAGAATCAGTTGGAGACCCTGCGGAAGATACAGGAGGGAGTGGTTGTCAACCGGGCTGAGCGCCTGGAGGAAGCCAATGATTCTAAGGCCAATTCGCCGACGACCGCTAGCGGCGGCAAGGCGACCTTGAACAAGACCTCCCAGGGCCAGACCGAGCTGGGCTTTCGGGTGAAAGATGAACAGCGCACGCAGGCCGAAATCCTTGCCAAGAATGCGGAGATGATCGCGCTGGGCTTGAAGGCGCAGGTTGAATTTCAGTCGCAGATGGTCGGCTTCTTGCTCGCCCGTCGCTACCGTCACTGCCTGATCACCAGCGCCTTCTACCGCGTCCTCTTTAAGGGCGGTAATCAGAACATTAGGGTCGGCGCCAAGGAAGTGAAGGAGTTCTTCCCGGTCTCTGATTTCGTGCCGACGTTGGAATCGGTCGATACCTTGGCCCGCGAGGCCATGGGCGACGTCACCACAGGCATGCGCACCGTCGACGACCTCTACAAGCAGGGCGAAATCTACGGGGCTTTTGAGCGCCTCCAGGAAACCTATTTCCTCGGTGAATTTGAGCCGTCGGTGATGATGTATGAGCAAGTCAAGAAGCGCGAGATGCTCGACCTTTGGCGCGACCTCCGGGAACTGCAACGCCTCGGCGACGAGCGCGATCTCGCTAACGTTGAAGCCTACGTGAATAAGGTCCGCGGTCGTGCCCGTGACTTCCCCGGTGCCGCTATCTTGTCCCGGGTGAATAACGCGATCAACGCTTCGAATATGGCGGTACTTTCCGCCAAGCAGGCCGCCCTCAGCGGCGACACCGCCAAGGCCGAGGCTGCGCTGGAACGGGCCACCAAGATTTGGCCGCAGAACCCATCCGTGAAGGAATTCGCCAATCAGGTCGTCAGCCGCCAAGATAAACTTTCTTTGATGGTACCAGAGTTCGATCGGATGATTGCCGAGGCCCGCTGGCGCGAGGTCTTCAACAAGAAGCTCGAGTTCGCTTTGGCGCTGGCCCAAGACAAGCCCCGTTCGGATAAACTCCGCGAAGTCATTAACCGCGTTGGCGAGCTCGACGCTAATATCCAGAAGGCCTCCGTGCTGGCTTCGCAGAATAACCCTTACCTCGCCTGGGACGTGATCGTCGAAATTTCCAAGAAGGAGAGCGATGACTTGGTCCTCGCCAAGACGCGTTCGGATATCGCGCCGCTGGTGGCCGACTACGCCCGTCTCATCGGCCTAGCCGAGAAGCTCGAGCGGGAAGGCGGCGAAGCCGCCGCTTTGACCGCCTGGATGGCTGCGCAGGACCTTAATCCCGCCTCGCCCTCGTGCGGTGCGGCGGTGAAGCGTCTGGCCGCCCTGATGGCCAAGTCGGCCGCAGTGAAGGCTGCCACGACTACGCCGATTCCCGCTGGGGCCGATGAAGTCCCGGTGCCGACCGGCAAGTAAGCCCCTACCAGCTACTGACGGGGTCGTCTTCGAGTGGGTCGACCACGGTAACCCGGACGTCGGCCTTGTGCTGCCGGACCGCATTCATGACCTCGTCCACGAGGATGGTGCGATTGCACTCCTTACTGAGGTGGCCGAGGAAGAGTTCGGAGGTCTGCCATTCGCGCAAGCCGAGTAGCAGGTCGCGGGCGGCATGGTTGGAAAGGTGGCCATGGTTGCCGCGGATGCGTTGTTTGAGGTGCAGTGGCCGCTTAGAAAGGTCGAGCATCTCGTCGTCGTAGTTCGCTTCGAGCACGAGGATATCCGCCAGCGCGCAATGGTGCTTAACCACGTCGGTCGCATGTCCGAGATCCGTCAGCCACGTGACGCGCTTAGCGGGACGGGCGTCCTCGGCCGGGCAGTCGATGGCGTAACCGACTGGGTCGGCGGCGTCGTGTGGAATCGGGATAGAGGTGATTTGGAGTCCGCGAAACTCAAACGTAGTACCCGTCTCGAAGAGTTGCCAGTCGGGCTTCACCTTGAGTGTTCCTTGGATGCGCCGGGCGGTTTCGCGGTTGGCGAAGACCTTTAACGCGGGGTTTTGGCGAAGGAGGGCCGCAAGCCCGATGCAGTGGTCGGAATGTTCGTGGGTGATGAGGACGGCGTCCAAGGCGGCGCAGGCCAAGCCGAGCTTGGCTAAGGAGGCCTCCAGCCGAGGGCCTTGGAAGCCAGCGTCCAGCATCAGCCGAGCCCCACCCGCCTCCAGGATTGAGCAATTGCCGGAACTGCTCGTGCCGAGGATGTGAAAGGCGAAGGCCATGCAGGGGTCGAAGCAAACCTGCCACTGGTCCGTCTTCAAGCCGCCATTCTGGCTTTTCGCTTGAGGCGGTTTCTGGGAGGGGCGAGACTGCCCGTATTACTCCTGCTATGCACACCCTTCCTCGAGTCATCAGTATTATCATGGGCGGCGGCCGGGGCTCCCGCCTTTACCCGCTGACCAAGGATCGCTGCAAGCCGGCGGTGCCGCTGGCGGGCAACTACCGCTTGGTCGACATCCCGATTAGCAACTGCCTGAATTCGGGGTTTAATCAAATCTTCGTCCTGACGCAGTTTAACACAGCATCGCTGCACAAGCACATCCAGCAGACGTACAAGTTTGACGGCTTTGGCTGCGGTTTCGTTGATATCCTCGCTGCCGAGCAGACCGGCGACAAGGAGTCCTGGTATCAAGGTACCGCCGATGCGGTCCGCCAGAACCTCCACCACTATAACCTGAAAGACGAGGACCTGGTGCTCATCCTCTCGGGGGACCAGCTCTACCGGCTAGATTTCGCCGACCTCGTCCGTCAGCACATCGAATCGGCCGCCGACGTCACGATCGCCGCGAAGGCCATGCCCTCCGACCAAGTTTCCGCCCTCGGCGTGATGCGCGTTAATCCCGACCTCTGCGTTTCGGAATTCGTCGAGAAGCCGACGAATCCAGAGATCATCAAGTCCCTCGTCCTCGGAGGCAAAGCCCGCGCCCGTCTGGCCGACCAGTCCGACCGCCCCTATTGCTTGGCTTCGATGGGAATTTACCTGTTCTCCGGCCGCGTGATGCGCGAAGCCTTGGCTGACCCTGCCCAGACCGACTTTGGCAAGGAAGTGATCCCTGGCCTGCTGAAGACGAAGCGTATGATGGGTTATGTTTTCGATGGCTATTGGGAGGACATCGGTACGGTGGGCTCATTCTGGGAGTGTAACCTGACGTTGACCGACCCGGTGCCGCCGTTCGATTTCTTTGACAGCGCCAACCCAGTCTATACCCACGCCCGTTACCTGCCGACCGCTAAGCTGAACGGTTGTAATGCCCACCGTGTGCTTATGGCTGACGGCGCGATCGTCGATGATTCGGAGATTAACCGCTGCGTCATCGGGGTGCGTTCGGTCGTGCGAGGTGGTTCTCGGCTAGATAATGTCGTCATGATGGGCGCGGATGCTTTTGAGCGCCCGCATGACCTGGCCAAGAATCTTGCCCTCGGTCGCCCGGATGTTGGGGTCGGTCCCAATTGCTTTATCCGCAATGCGATCATCGACAAGAACGCGCGGATCGGTGCAGGTTGCCGTCTTTCGCCGACGGGCTTACCAGAAAAGTGGGAAAGCGAAGCGTTATTTGTCCGTGATGGCGTCATTGTAGTCAAGAAGGGTGCGGTCGTTCCACCGGGCACGGTCGTCGGAGAATGAAAAACTACGGCCGAACCTACTGGTTCACCTGGGGCTTCCTCATCCTCGCGGCTTCCTTCACTGGGGTGGCTTCGGTGAAGGGCGCCTTCTTTGGCGGGATGGTGGCGGCCATCGTTTCGACCTTGGCGACTCGCCCCTATGAGCGCCTCGGTGCCCGCTTCGCCCCTTTGCTTGGTGCGCTGCTGGGTGTGCTCTGGGCCATCGCCAAACTTTATTATGTCCAGTGGTTGGGGGATGCTGACGATTATGCCTTGGCCCGCTGGAACATCGGCACCGCTATCGCCATCCACGCCGCTGGTTTCGCCGGTGGAGCCTTGCTGGCTGCTTTGGCGGCCGCCCAGCCCCTGGGTCGATCAATCTTCGCCGGCGCGGCACTGGCCGCCGCCATGACGGCCGTCCCTTACGGCTTTATTGATTGGGTGGACTATCGGGTTGCTGGACCCGTCGAGGTAGTGCTCTTCGCCTCCGCCCCCGTCCTTGCCAACGAAGCTCCGCAGCGTCGCCCCGGGGCCGAGGCCCCCGTGCTGGCGCCGGATGAGGTCATGGCCTTGAAGGAGTCTCTCCTGGTGGTGGAAGGACCGGGTGGACATGAAGTCCTCGACGACCTTGGTCGACGATATTGGCCGCTCTGGCGTAAGCGCTTTAACTATCCGGGCAACCGTGGTGGTCCCGTGCGCCGTGTGCTGGTCTTTATTCCGCCCGACGAAAAATCACCCGAGGACGGCCTACCCAACGCCGGCGTTGGAAAGTGGAATTTTGTCGTCGGCGCCGACCCGAAGGGAGTCTGCGTCGTGCGTTTGGGTGGAGAGCGTGGCGCGGTGACGACTGCGCCGGAGCTTTTTAAGGCGATCACCTTAACGTTGGAACAACAGGGTGCCACCACGGCCGCCGCCCGTGCGTCGTATGCTCCTTATCAGTTCTGCACCATCTCCGTTGTGCGCGAATCGCCCTTCGGTCAGTTTTACCTACCCGACCCAGTGAAGGCCGGCCAGCCTTATGCCTTCGATTACGACTACACGGATGTCGTGCGGATGGCGCAGGCGGCCGAAGCGAAACGTACTGCATTGCAGCCCGTTGCTGTGCCAGCGGTTCCAGACCTCAAGTCACCCAGTAAGTAAGCCTCAGTTCGTCGAACTGAGGAAGTCGCGGTGCAGTGAGGCATAGGCGCCGTTCAGAGCGACGAGCTCGTGGTGCGTCCCACGTTCGACGATTTGGCCTTGGTCCATCACGAGGACTTGGTCGGCTTTGCGAATGGTACTGAGTCGGTGGGCGACGACGAAGCTGGTGCGGCCCTTCATTAAGCGAGCGAGCGCCAACTGCAGACGGGATTCGGTCAGGGTATCAACGGCGCTGGTGGCTTCGTCGAGTACGAGGATGCGTGGGTTAGCCATGAGCGCCCGAGCGAAGGCCACCAGCTGCTGCTGGCCGAGCGAAAGTCCGCGGCCTTTTTCCGAACACTGCGTATGGATACCGTTCGGAAGTGCCTCGATGAGGTCCAGGCAGTCGAGGTCGCGGAAGGCCTGGCGAACTTCCTCGTCAGATGCATCCGGCCGCGCGGACTTCACATTCTCAGCGATGGTGCCTGCAAAGAGGAAGTTCTGCTGGAACACGAAGCCCGTTTGGCGGCGCAGGGAAATTTGCTGAATCTCAGCGAGGTCGAGGTCGTCGAGCCGGATGCCGCCGGAGTCGGGGAGTTGGAACTTGGCCAGCAGGCCGATGATGGTCGACTTACCGGAGCCCGTGTGACCGACGAATGCAATGACTTGGCCCGGTTGGGCAGTAAACGAAACCCCATGCAGCACCCGCTGGCCAGGGAGGTAGGAGAAGGTCACATCTTGGAACTCCACCTTGCCCTTGAGCGGCGGGCACTCCTTGGCGGTAGGGGCGTCGGACCAAGCGGGGGCCGTGTCGAGTAGGCGAAAATAGCGTTCCGCACCGGCCATCGCCAAGGTGGCTTCCGAGAGCTGCGTTCCGATGATGGTGATGGGCGAGAAGAATAAGTCGGCCAGGAAGAAGAACGTCAGGAGGTCACCGAGGCCCGTGCTGCCTCCGGAAAGCGCCGCCCAGCCGCCGACGCCGACCAGGGCCGCCAAGAAGCCTTGGGAGTTGAGTTCGAGCAGGGGCAGATAAAGCGCACTGAGGCTAGCGGTCTTAACCACATTGCCGGCTAGTGTGTGGACCAGCCGGGAGAAGAAGCCAGCGTTCGTGTCTTCCCGTGCGAAGCCTTGGGTGACGCGGATGCCTTGGACGGTTTCGGCCAGCACTGAGGTGACGCGCGAGAAGCTTTCTTGTTGGATGCGCGAGGCCTGCAGGATCTTACCGCGGAAGAAGCCATGGATGAGCAGCAGGCCAGGTACAATGGCCAGCAGGACCAAGAAGAGCTGCGGGTTCACCCAGAGCATTAGCCCGGCGGCGCAGGTCATTTGGCCGATGGAGACCACCGTGATAAAAAAGTTGTTCTGGATGCCGTTACGCATGGCCTCGATGTCCGAGATCATCCGGCTGATGAGGCTTCCGTGGCTCCGGCCGTGGAAGAACGACAGGGGCTGGGTCAGCAGATGCTTCATCAGCTTGTCGCGGAGGTCGCGTAAGACGGCTTCGCCAATCTGGTGGGCTAGCCGGATGCGCCAGTAGAGTGCAATGTCGGCGACGATGACTGCGCCCAAGAAGAGCAGGAGCCATTCAGCGGTGCCGACGCCGTCGCCCGCGGAAATGGGGCCTTTAATGATATGCCCGACAAGCCAGGCCAGCAACGGTAAGGCCAAGGCCCGGAAGGCGCAGAGCCAGAACAGGGCATTGCGTTGGCCGCGGTGGGCCTCCGTGAAGGAGAGCAGGCGGGCGATGGTCGACCAGCGCAGCGGGAGGCGGTCGGGTTCTTCCTCGTCCGGGCGAATCCGGCGGACAGCGATCTCGAGGCGGGAGGGCTGGCTCATGGCTGGGCTCCTTCCGATTGGATGAGGATGGCGCGCCGGTAGTGTCCCTCTTCCGCCATGAGTTGTGCGTGGGTGCCTTGCTGGATCAGCCGCCCCCGGTCGAACACGAGGACGAGGTCGGCTCGACGCAGGGTGCTCAGGCGGTGTGCCACGATGAAGGTCGTGCGGCCTTCCATGGCCGCTTCCATGGCCTCCATGATTTCCTTCTCGGTCTCGGCATCGATGGCCGAGGTCGGGTCGTCGAGTAGCAGAACGGTCGGCTCCAGTAAGAGGGCCCGAGCGATGGCGAGGCGCTGGCGCTGGCCGCCCGAGAGGTTCACGCCGCCTTCCCCGAGGAACGTCTCGTACCCCTCGGGGAAGGCCATGATGAAGTCGTGGGCGCCGGCGATCTTGGCCGCGCGTTCGATACGCTCCTGGCTGGCGTCGGGATGGCCGAAGGCGATGTTCGCCGCGATGGTGTTCGAGAAGAGGAAGTTCTCTTGAAAGACCATGCCGACCTGCTGGCGGAGCGCTTGCAATGGCAGCGTGCGCACATCGTGCCCGTCGAGTAGGACGCGACCGTGGCGGGGGTCGTAGAAGCGCGGGATGAGTGAGAGGAGCGCGGACTTACCCGCCCCCGTGGCACCAGCGATGGCGATGCGCTGCCCGGGCTCAGCAACAAAGTTCACATCCTTTAGTACCGTGGCGTTCTCGTTGTACTCGAAGGAGACGTTATCAAAGCTCACTCGGCCGAGGAAGCGGCCGGGCGAACGGGCGTCGGGTTGCGAAGCCACGCCCGGATCAGTATCGAGAATCTCAAAGATCCGTTTGGCACCCGCGAGCGAGACCTGCGCGTTGTCGACCACGGCGGCCACGGTGGTTACTTGCGTGGCGAACTGCTGGAGTAGTCCGGCAAAGGTCACGAGCCCCGTGCCCAAGGTGATTTGTCCCTGCATCACCATCCAGCCGCCGTAGCCCAGCAGAATGATCATCGAGAGGCGGTTGAGTCCATCGATGACCGGCCAGAAGAGGGCAATCTCGCCGAAGACCTTGCGCTTCTGCACGCGGATGTCCTCGCTCCAGCCAGCAAAGCGACCCAGGACGCGGCTCTCGAGCGAGAACCCTTTGACGACTTGGATGCCTTGGACGTTCTCGGAGAAACCTAAGACCATGCGGTCCATGAGGTCCCGGTTCTCCTCGTAGGCCGGCCGGACTTTCTTGGAGAAGCGGACGGCGAACCAGATCTGAAACGGCAGCACCGAGAGGCAGGCGAGCGTGAGGCGCCAGTCGGTGCGGAACATGTAGACCGAGCACACGATGAGCGTGACCGTGATGATGGCCAATTGCAGGAGCACGCCTTCGATGAAGATGCGGACCGAGTGGGCGTCGGAGGTGACACGGTTGATGATGGAGCCGCTGGCGTTGGAGTCAAAGAAGCGGAAGCTTAGCTGCTGAAGCTTGGCGAAGACCTGGGCGCGGAGGTTGACCACGATGCGCCCATGCATGAAATGTACCGAGACGAGGCCAAAGACGTAGGAGAGGGCAGCGCGTAGGAGAGCGATGACGATGATGCCGCCCGATAGCCACCAGAGGGTGGCGACGTTATCGCTGTCTTTCGGAATGAAGAACGGTAACGACGGGGCCGGGACGTTCGCATCCGCACAGTGGCGGATGAAGTCGATCGCAATGCCCGTGAGCACGAAGACCGCGACCGTAGAGACGACCAAAATAAGCTGCAGCCCCAGCAACTGGAGGCAGTCTGTACGGTGCGACCAAGCGATGCTCAGCAGCCGGCGCAACGTCGGTGCCGTCGCGTTCGTCTGCGTTGAATCGGTTGCGGTGGACATGCGGCAGTTTCCGGGTTTAGGCCCGGAAGGACGGCCTTAGCGAATCATCGCGCCTTCGCGGGAAGCCTTCTTGCGGAACTCGGCGAGAATCTTGGCCGTGAGCGGGCCAGGCTTACCGGTACCGATGGTACGGGCGTCGACTTCGATGACCGGGATGACCTCGGCGGCGGTGCCCGTGAGGAAACATTCGTCGGCGTTCCAGACGTCGTAACGGGTGATGTTGGTCTCGACGGTCGGGATGCCGAGGGAGGCGGCGATTTCCAGCGCGACCTGGCGGGTGATGCCGACGAGGGCCCCGGTATGGGAGGCCGGCGTGATGAGGCGGCCCTTATGGATAAGGAAGACGTTGTCGCCGGTGCACTCGGAGACGTAGCCCTGTTCATTGAGCATCAGGCACTCGTGGAAGCCGTGCTGCTGGGCTTCAATCTTGGCCATGATGTTGTTCAGGTAGTTCAGCGACTTGATCATCGGCGGGAGCGCGGCCGGGCTGATACGGCGCGTCGGCGAGGTGATAATCTTCATGCCCGTGGTGTAGAGTTCCTCGGGGTAGAGTTTGATGGTGTCCGCGATGCAAATGATCGACGGGGTGGGGCAGTTCTTCGGCGAGAGGCCCAAGTCGCCGTAGCCGCGTGACACGACGAGGCGGATATACCCGTCGGTGAGGTTGTTACGACGACAGGATTCGCAGACGATGTCGGCAATCTGCTGGCGGGTCCACGGCATCGTCAGGCAGATGGCCTTCGCGGACATCTCGAGGCGCTCGAGGTGCTCATCGAGGCGGAAGACACAGCCTTGGTAGAGGCGGATGCCCTCGAAGATGCCGTCTCCGTAGAGGAAACCGTGGTCAAAGACCGAGATTTTGGCTTCGGCCTTAGGATAAAACTTTCCGTCGATATAGACTTCCATCGATATAAAAAGCCACCTTGGGCGTTCTTCGGGCGGTTTTCCAGCCAGAAGCGATAAAACGCCACTTTTGGCCTTGGGCGCTTGGTTCAGGCCAACGGGACGGTTAGGCGGAACTTCCCGGAGTCCTCTGGGGTGATTAATACGTCGGTACGCAAATCGACCTCGGCACCGAGGAGGGCGGAGAGGCGTGACCGCAAGAGGGCGGCGCTGGCGGTGAGTTCGTCGCCGGCTTGCACGGGCATCAAAAAGAGTTCCAAGCGGCCGTTGGCCTGTTGGCGGAGCTGGTAATGGGCGACATCCCCTAGATCCGCAAACAGGGCATCGACTTGGCGGGTGGTTGCCACCGAGCCATCGGTGCGGCGCAAGGCATCGCGGGCGCGCCCATGGACGATGTACCCGCCGCTGGTCTGTTCGGCGTAGTCGCCGATGACGTAACGCAAGAGTGGCAGGTACGGGTTGGTGTGGGTAGTCACCAGGAATTGGCCGACGCCGCGGGTATCGCCGTCGACGAGTTCCAGTGTGGCGGTCTGCGTGCTGGGGACGGAAGTGCCGGCGGCAGCTTCAATCAGTAGGTGTCCGGTTTCACTGGATCCGTAGAGGTTGATCACCGGCACGCCGAAAACACGTTCCATGATGCGACGATGGACCACACTGGTGTATTCGTAACTTGTGAGAATGAAGCGGAGCGACGGGAAGCGCAGTCCGTGGCGCTCACAATACAACGCGAACCACATCCCGTGCACGGGGTCGACGTCGAGGAAGGTCGGTGCCCAGGCGACCGTTTCTTCCGCCATCTTGGCGAGTTTGGCGTCCGGCAGGCTGAAGGGGATACGCTCTTGGTTGACGTAAAGCGTCGAGCCGAGGGTGCGTTGTTCGACGTTGAGCCAGCGAGCGAAGCAACTGACGCCACTGCAGCCAGGCGTCGTGAATACGGCTCGGCGGGCGGCCGGCTCGGCGGCCAGGTGCGCCCGGATGAAGGGGTTCTGCTGGAGGGCGCGGGCTTCCTGTTCGGCCCACCAGGTACGACCGAAGATAACGTGGACGCTGGCGCCCGAGGTCCCCGAAGTGCTTTCTTCTTCGATGAGGCCATCTGCGGCCAGCTTAGGCAGCGAGTAGCCTCGTGGCAGGAAGCCGACGGGAGAGTGTTCGCGGAGCTCTTGTTTACTCAAGCGAGGCAGGTCCGCCAAGTTAACCTCGGGGTTTGCCAAGGCCTCGGCCCAGTCCGTCCGTTCGTAGAATGGCACGTCCAACGTCTGCGCGAGGGTGGCCGACCAAGTAGTCGGGCTAGTCGCAGGCGAGGAAAGGGTCGAGCTAGGCATGGTGAAGCGGTCTTCAGCCTAACGGGAATCGTCCGGTAGGCAAAATAGACAACCGTTTTACTTAAGCCTCTTCGCCGACTTCGTTGCGGAGCACGCCAATGCCCGAGATTTCTACTTCCATTACATCGCCCGGCTGCAACCAGCGTGGGGGCTTCTGGGCCATGCCAACGCCGGCGGGCGTGCCAGTGAGGATGACCGACCCAGCGGGCAACGTGGAGCTCGCGGCTAAGAAAGCGATGAGGTCGGCCACGGAGAACTGCATCGTGGCAGTTGCGGCCGACTGCATCGTCGTGCCGTTGAGTCGGAAAGATACCTGCAGCTGCTGCGGGTCGGGGATTTCGTCCGGCGTCACCAAACAGGGGCCGAGCGGGCAGAAGGTATCGAAGGACTTGCCACGGCACCATTGTCCGCCGCCCCATTCCTTTTGCCAGTCACGGGCGGACACGTCGTTGGCGCACGTGTAGGCGAGGACATAGTCGAGGGCCTTGGCGGGCGTGACGTTATGGCAGTCGCGGCCGATGATGACGGCTAGCTCCGCTTCGTAGTCGACGGCATCGCTACGGAGGAAGCGGGGCAGCAACACGGTACCAGCACCCGTGGCGCTCGCCGGGTTCTTCATGAAGATGGTCGGATGAGCCTGCTGCGGGCTGCCGAATTCCTTAGCGTGGTCGGCGTAGTTGACGCCCGCACAGAAGATGGCCCGCGGCGTGAAGGGCGCACCCAGGGCAGGGTGGCGGTGGTCGACGACGCGTTCCGTTAGGGCGAAGCGGCCAGCGTTGATGATCGCTTCGCGCCAGACCCCAGCAGCGTCTTGCGCGGCCGCAAACCTTTGTCCAGTGGCTGGGTCGGTGAAGGCGAAGACGCGCATGGCCGCACGTTGCTTAACTCAAGGCCCTCAGGCAAGTTCGCCTTCTTTCCTTACGAACGGTATGGGTCATATACCTTATTTTATTGGGTCGGCGGGAACTATAGGGGTTGAAGGGGGTCTTGAAAGCACCTACCCCTCGACTATGCGATTACCCCGTCGTTCCTTCCTCCAGAATACTGCCATTGCAGCCGCTGGCTTTACCATCATTCCGCGCCACGTTTTGGGCCGCGGTTTCGTCCCCCCCAGCGAGACGCTTAATCACGTCATCGTCGGTTGCGGTGGCATCTCTGGTTCCGGTGCCCACTTCGGCGACCACATGAAGGGCGCGCACCGTATCCTCGCGGTCTGCGACGTGGATGATAATCATGCCAACAACCGCGTTAATCAGGTGAAGGCCGCTGGGGGCGGTACCCCTAAGAGCACGCGCGACTTCCGTGAGGTCATCGGCCTCGCTGATGCCGACGTCGTCCACGTCTGCACCCCGCCACATTGGCACGGGGTTATCTCCGCCGCGGCCGCTCGCCTAGGTAAGTCCGTTTGGTGCGAGAAGCCCATGACCCGTACAATCGGCGAAGGGCTTGCGCTCCGTAAGGTCGTACAGGAGACCGGTGTCCCTTTCCGCATCAACACTTGGTTTCGCCTTAATACCACCAACTACTATGGCGTTGGCCCAGCTCGCGAGATTCGTCGCGTCGTGGCCAGCGGCGTCCTCGGTGGTCCGCTGACCGTGCGCCTCGCTTGCGTTGGTGGCATCGCCTGGAAGGTGAATCTCTGGACTGGTAAGCCCAACCTCACGCCGCAGGCCGTGCCTGCGAACTTGGATTGGGATATGTACTGCGGCCCTTCGCCGATCATTCCCTATCACCCGCACCGCTGTCACGGGTCCTTCCGTGGCTATTGGAACTTCGACCAAGGTGGTTTAGGCGACATGGGCCAGCATTTCTTGGATCCCGTGCAGTATTTCATCGGCAAGGATAACGAGTTCCCCGTTTCCGTTGATTGCGATGCCCCGCCTCAGGATCCTGTGGCGTGCGGCGTCTGGAAGACCGTCACCATGACCTACGCTGATGGCACACGCATCATCCTCGAGTCCGAACTGGCCGAGAAGGGCGAGAAGCCTTTCATCGAAGGTCCGAACGGTAAGCTCTTCGCAAACTTGCGCTCCGATCGTCCGGAACTCATCCGCAAGGCGATGGAATACCCTCTGCCGGAGCGCCAGGAGGACGATTTCGACCTATCCTCCCGTGAGCGCCGTCCGTTCGGTTACGGCGTGAACGAGGCCTTCCATAGCTCCACGTTGGTTAACCTCGCTGCCTTGTCGGTGCGCCTGGGCCGTAAACTTAAGTTCAAGCCCGACGGCTCGGGCTTCGTCGGCGACGCCCAGGCTGACCGTCTCCACTCGCCCATCCTGCGCGGGCCTTGGACCATCTAAGCTTCACGTTATTCGCCCCCGATTACGTTCTATGAAATCTCGCCACTTTTTCCTCTTCCTCGCTGTCGCCGCGCTCGGCACGGTTGCCCACGCCGAAGATAAGCCCGCACCCAAGGCGGCGGCCAAACCCGCCGCCGTTAAAGCCAAGGCGGCCGCCGCTAAAGCCAACGAGGCCGACGCCAATGAGCCCCGCGTGAAGGCCATGCAGGAAGCTATCAACACCTCGCGCCAGTTCGCTAACCCCTCGTCCGAGTCGGCGGCTTGGTTTGGTAAACTCCGTGCCCAGCGGGCCGCCAGCAAGGATGCGGAAGAACAGGCCGCGCTCGACACGGCGATACACTTCGATCCAGCGGTCGCCGCGACTTCACCACTTGGTAAGGAACCATTAAAGAACTACCCAGCACCCGAAGTCTCTTCGACCCTCGGCAAGTTGGCGGCCACCGAGCGCGCCCTTGACCTCGGTCAGAAGCCGACGGCGTTGTCCGTCGCCGAGCTGACTGAACTCGCCAATGGCAAGGATGCGGATTTTGCCGCACGTTCCCTGCGCCTGCTCCGTCGAGTCGATGCGTCGTCTGCCGCCCCCTTGCTTTGGAAGCGCTTAGCCGTTGCTTCCCAGCGTTCGGAGTTGAAGCAGATTGAAGACGAAATCATGCGACTGCCGGTCGCGCAGGTCGGTCAGGGTTTCCCCACCTTCACGGAAATCGAAAAAGGCCCGCTCGCCGCCAAGGCAGCGTGGGTGCGAGTCATCGCTGTGCGGCCCTCGCTGAAGGCTGATAAGGCCGTCATCCTCGGGTTGCTTAAAGGCCCGGCCAACGAATTGACGGAGGCCGCTTGGGATGCGGTTCCGGCTGTGTTCAATACCGCCGATAAGGCTAAGCTCGAAGAAGCCGCCATGGGTCTGTCGGAGCGCCTAGCTCCTCGGGCCAAGGCAGCCTTAGCTTTGCTGAAGTAAGGTCGTCGGTTTCATTGGGTAGGATTGTCGCTTGCCGTAAGGTAGGGGACGCCCTTGCCTTTCAGCATGACAACCGGTGACCAGCCCAACCCGCAGCCCAACCTAATCCTCGCTGGATTCATGGGCACGGGGAAGTCTGCCCTGGGTCGGCAGTTGGCTAAACGCTGGCGTCGACGCTTTGTCGACACCGACGAGCTCGTCGAGAAGCTCGCGGGGGCTTCGATTGCCGATATCTTCGCCCAGCAGGGGGAAGACCATTTCCGCGCCTTGGAACGCAAGGTCGTCGAAGAACTCCTGCCCGAATCCGATGCCATCATCGCCTGCGGCGGTGGCTTGGTTGTTCAGCCTGGCATGATCGAACTCGTCCGGGCGAAGGGTATCGTAGTCACGCTCTTTGCCTCGGTGGAGACCATCTTACGTCGGACGGCAGGTAATTCCCGTCGACCTCTCCTGACGGGCGAAGACCCGGAAGCTAAGATTCTCGAACTCATGAAGAAGCGCGAACAGGCTTACATGCAGGCGGGTATCGCGGTCTACACTGATGGCCGCTCGCTCCAGCAACTCTGTGTGATCGTTGAGCGCGTCTATGAGCGTGAAGCCCGCGCGGTGCTTAAGGATCGCTCGAAAAAAGCGGACTAACCCACGCTTCGGCCGCGGGAGCTTGGTCGCGTTCCATCGCCAGTACCTTCAGGAAGTCCGACCGGCGAACCCCGCCAGCGCCCAAGGAGGCCAGGTGGGGTGTGGGCATTTGGCAATCGATGAGTACGTAGCCCGAGGCTTTGAGACGCTCGACCAAGGAGACAAAGCCGACTTTCGACGCGTCGCTGCGGGTGTGGAACATGGACTCGCCGTGGAAGATACGACCGATGCTGACCCCGTAAAGGCCGCCGACGAGTTCACCTTGCCAGAAGACTTCGACGCTGTGGGCGTACCCTTTTCGGTGCAGCTCAACATAGGCGGCAATCATGTCCTCCGTAATCCAGGTGCCGAACTGCCCTTGGCGGGGGGCCGCCGCGCAGTGGCGCATGACCCCTTCGAAGTCTTGGTCGAGCGTGACCTTCCAGCCCCTCTTCCGCATCGTCTTGCGGAGGCTATCCGTCACTCGGAGTTCGTCGGGCAGGAGCACAAACCGGGGACTCGGGCAGAACCACTTCACTGGCTCATCCTCCGAGTACCAAGGAAAAACCCCGTGTCGGTAGGCCGACAGCAGGGTGGAAAAGTCTAACTTACCGCCGACATGGAGCGGGCCGCGGGCCGGAGCCTTCGCGGGATCGCCATAGGGCCACTCGTACATCGTCGATAATCAACGATGTCGAGGGACCTATCGCAAGGTTAGTCCTTGGTGATGTTGTAAACCGACGGAATCGACACGCTGAGCTCGGCGGCGATTTCGCGCACGGGGGAGCCCTTCTTGCGCATGGCCTTGGCCTTGGAGCGCATGGCGTCGCTAATCTGGGCACGGGCACGGTTCGGGCGCGAGAGGAGTTTCAGGAGGCGACGGGACAGCTCGTTCTTGGACAGGGCGGCGACTTCTTTCTCGAGGGCGGCGTGGCGGTCGGAGTGTTCCACGTCCCACGCTTGGACGGCGAGGTCGCGGGCACGCGACAAGGTAGCCCGGACGAAGGCGTCTTTGGTCGTGAAATTACTAGGTACGTGATCGATTTTCATTTGGAAGGTGGAATGAGGGGTTTTGGCAATGGAAGATTCCAATGGTTTAACCCGTACTCCTTTTCCAAATTTAACAACAACTCCAGCAAGTCAAATCTGACTTTCAGGTTTTTACTAATTATTTACCTTATTAAAAACTCTAGTAAACCCCTTAAGAACCTCTAACGGCTCCACTCCAGCATGCGGCGGAGGGGGACCTCGGCCGCGGCCCGGATCGCTTCGGGCAAGGTGATTTCAGGGGTGCCGCTTTTTAAGCAGTCCCGGACCTTCTGGAGGGTATTCATCTTCATAAACCTGCATTCATTACAGGCGCAACGGTCGGTCGGGGCCGCCACAAAAGTCTTATTGGGCACTTCCCGGCGGAGGCGATGGATCATACCGGACTCGGTCGTGACGATGAGGGTGTCGGCCTTTTGCTGCCGGCTCCACTCCACCATGAGCTCGGTCGAACAGACCATATCTGCCATCTCCCGGACGGCTTCGGTACA
>CAMDWM010000027.1:0-17002 GCA_945878755.1 Akkermansia muciniphila | reverse complement strand
GGTGGTACGGTCGACCTGTTCGCCCCAGAGGTAATCGGAGTCACCGGGCTCGGAGATGCGGACCTTACGGAGCATACGCGAGACGATGATTTCGATGTGCTTGTCGTTAATGACAACGCCCTGCGAGCGGTACACCTTTTGAATTTCAGTGATGAGATAGTCCTGCACGCGGGACTGGCCTAAGATGTCGAGAATGTCGTGTGGGTCGACGGCACCTTCGGTCAGGCACTGGCCCTGCTTCACCTTTTCGCCAGCGGCGACGATGATGTGCTTACCGTGCGGGATAAGGTGCTCCTCTTCGCGACCGATAGAATCCTTAATCACGAGGCGCTTCTTGCCCCGAATCGAGGGCTGGAATTCGACTTCCCCATCGATCTTGGCAATTTCAGCGGCGTCCTTCGGCGGACGGGCTTCGAAGAGCTCGGAAATACGCGGGAGACCGGCGGTGATGTCCTGCGTCTTGGCCGCCTGGCGAGGAATCTTGGCGAGTTCGCTACCTTGGGCAACAACGTCACCTTCGTCTACGAGGACGCGGGCGGCGGACGGGATGGAGAACGTGCCGAGGTTCGCACCCTGCGCATCGACAATCTGAATCTGAGGATTCTGTTCGTCGGAGTGCTCGATCACGGACTTGTAGAACGCGTTATTGGATGGGTCGCGCTCTTCGTTATAAGTCACGCCCGAGATCATATCCAAGAGACGGATACGGCCCGCGCTGTTCGCGAGAATCGAAGTGTTGTTCGGATCCCACGCAGCAATGAGCTCGTCCTTCTTCACGTTCTTACCGTCCTTCACGTTGATGACCGTACCGGCGAGGATACGGTATTCTTCGAGCGACTGGTTGGCTTCGTTTAGGACGCGAATGGAGCCCGTGCCGTTGACGGCGACGAAGGCATCCTTCAGCTCGACGGTATTGAGGTCGACGAACTGAACGCGACCGGCGTTCTTGGCCTTGATTTCAGGGGTCTTGAGCTGAGCGACGCCACCGATGTGGAACGTACGCATGGTCAGCTGTGTACCAGGCTCGCCAATCGACTGGGCGGCGATGATACCGACGGCCGTACCGCGTTCCACGATGCGACCCGTGGAAGGATCGAGGCCGTAGGACTTAGGCGGGATGGCGTTCACCTTCATATGGGTGAGCGGGGAGAGCACCTTGACGCGGTCGAGGCCGGCCTTCTCAATCTGCTTGGCGATGTCTTCGGTAATCAATTCGCCCGAGCGGACGATGATTTCGGAAGGATTGAGCGGATTGAAGACGTCATCGGACGGGCAACGACCCACGATACGGTCAGCCAGCGGGACAAGGATTTCGTCACCATCGTAGATGGTATTCTTCCAGACACCATTCGGCATCCGGACGGCCACGCGATCCACGCCAGCGTCACGCAACTTGGCAACCAGCTCCTCGGTGAGGGCCGTTTCGGCCTTGGCGAGCGCCTTGGCAGCCCCAGAAGGATTGGCGACATCAAGGGAGAGGTGACGGCCGATAGAAGCGTCACCGAGCGTGATGACTTCGGTGCCAGAGCTCAGGTTATGGTCGTCGGTGACGATCACATCCATGGCCACGTCACACAACTTACGCGTCATGTAACCAGCGTCGGCGGTCTTGAGCGCCGTGTCGGACAGACCCTTACGGGCGCCGTGCGTCGAGATGAAGTATTCGAGCACCGAGAGGCCTTCGCGGAACGAAGACAAGATCGGGCGTTCGATGATTTCGCCGGAAGGCTTGGCCATAAGACCACGCGCACCGCAAAGCTGCTTCACCTGGGCCTTATTACCACGGGCGCCGGAATCCATCATGGCGTACACCGGGTTGATGATCATGCGGTGGGAGTTGCGCGGGTCGCCCTTCCGGACGCCAGCCACCTTCGCAGATTCGGAGAGGGTGTTGTAAACCGACTGAGCAATCGTGTTCGTCGCACCAGACCAGGTATCAACGACCTTATTACGACGTTCGTCGTTGGTAATCGTACCGGCTTCGTTCTGGCGCTGGAACTCGCGAACCTTCGCGGTCGCCTGCTTGACGACATCGTCCTTTTCCTTCGGGTAAATCATGTCGCTCACGCCGATCGAGATGCCGGCGCGGGTCGCAATGCGGAAGCCCGTGTCCTTGAGGGCGTCCAAGACCGGGATGGAAGCCTCGCGGCCCACCGACTTGTACGTCTTTAAGATGAGGTCACCCAGCTGGCCCTTCTTCACGGTCTCGTTGAAGAAGCCGAGTTCGATTGGCCAGATGGTATTGAAGATGATGCGACCAAGCGTCGTCACGATCGTGCGCGAAGTCTTGTCACCATGGACAGTGTCGCGACCGAAGTCAGGGTTGGCGTAACGCACCCAGTCATGGAAGTGCAGCGCACCTTCGGCTTCAGCGTAATTAGCCTCGTCCACGGAACCAATCACCGGGAGGTGGGTCGCGGGTACGGGCTTATTCGCGGGCTCAAGGGTTAGGTAGTATGCACCGAGCACGATGTCCTGCGACGGCGTGAGAATCGGCTTACCGCTCGAGGGCGAGAAGATGTTATTCGTAGACATCATCAGGAGCTTACACTCCATGATAGCTTCCAGGGAAAGCGGGACGTGGACGGCCATTTGGTCACCGTCGAAGTCCGCGTTATAAGCGGTACACACGAGCGGGTGCAGACGGATAGCGTCACCTTCGATGAGGACCGGCTCGAATGCCTGGATTGAGAGACGGTGGAGCGTCGGGGCGCGGTTCAGGAAGACCGGGTGGCCGCTGGTGACTTCTTCCAAGATATCCCAAACCTCGGGCTTCTTTTGCTCGATATGCTTACGGGCGCCGCGCACGGTGTGGGCGAGGCCGAGGTCCTTCAGGCGACGGATGATAAACGGCTCAAAGAGAACGAGGGCCATCTTCTTCGGGAGACCGCACTGGTTGAGCTTAAGCTCTGGGCCGATGACGATGACCGAACGACCCGAGTAGTCGACGCGCTTACCGAGTAAGTTCTGACGGAAGCGACCATGCTTACCCTTCAGCATATCGCTGATGGACTTGAGCTGACGATCGCGATCCTTGACCGGCTTGCCGTGACGACCGTTGTCGAGGAGAGCGTCAACCGCTTCCTGGAGCATACGCATTTCATTATGGATGATGACGTCCGGCGTCTTCATCTGGATGAGTTGCTTGAGGCGGTTGTTACGATTGATGACGCGACGGTAGAGGTCGTTCAAGTCGGAGGTCGCAAAGCGACCACCTTCGAGGGGCACGAGCGGACGGAGGTCCGGTGGAATCACCGGGAGAATCGTCAGAATCATGTGCTCAGGGCGCTTCCCGGAAGCCAAGAAGCCCTGGATAATCTTCATGCGGCGGGCGACCTTCTTCTTGATCTGCTTAGAGCGGGTGGAGCGTAGCTGATCGCGGAGCTGTTCCACGGTCGAGGCGAGATCCATCTTTTTCAGGAGTTGCTGGAGGGCTTCGGCCCCCATGCGAGCCTTGAAAGCGTCCGGGCCATGCTGTTCGACGGCACGGCGGTAGCTTTCCTCGTCGAGGAGTTCCTTTTCCAGCATGCCGGTCTGGCCTGGGTCAACGACCAGATACTTCTGGTAGTAGATGACCTGTTCGAGC
The DNA here is from genome assembly GCA_945878755.1 of Akkermansia muciniphila. Classification (GTDB taxonomy): domain Bacteria; phylum Verrucomicrobiota; class Verrucomicrobiia; order Opitutales; family UBA953; genus UBA953. Next base: position 13,416 of record CAMDWM010000027.1, on the reverse strand, counting down.
TGGCGGGTCGTCATGTCGAGCATCAGCGACAGACGGCTGGGCATGCTCTTCAGGAACCAGATGTGGGACACCGGAATAGCCATCCGGATGTAGCCCATGCGTTCGCGACGAACGCGGGAAACGGTGACTTCGACGCCACACTTATCGCAAACGACGTCCTTATACTTTACCTTCTTGTACTTACCGCAGTAGCACTCGTAGTCGCGCACGGGACCGAAGATGCGCTGACAGAAGAGGCCGTTGGGCTCGGGCTTGAAGGAACGGTAATTGATGGTCTCAGGGCTCTTTACTTCCTTGAGGCCCTTGACCTTGCGATTGCCGTGTTCGTCGACTTCGTCGAGGAACTGTTCGCCGGTCCAAGCAACGATTTCCTCGGGTGAGGCAATCGAGATGGACACGAAGTCGAAGGATTGTTCCTTGGCTTCGTTGGGCGTGAACTCGGGGGTGTGCTCCGGATGAATCATGTCTGTAAGGATTTAGTCGTGGTTCGCGGGGCGGATTAGCTGCGTTCAGGCGAGGTGGTGGAGCCGAGGCGGACATCCAAGCAGAGGGCCTGCATTTCCTTCATCAGAACGTTGAAGGACTGCGGGGTACCGCTGACGAGGGTGTTGTCGCCCTTGACGAGCTGTTCGTAGATCTTGGTGCGGCCAGCGACGTCGTCGGACTTGACCGTAAGGAGTTCCTGGAGCGTGTAGGCAGCACCGTAAGCTTCGAGCGCCCACACTTCCATTTCGCCGAAGCGCTGGCCGCCGTACTGGGCCTTACCGCCGAGCGGCTGCTGGGTGATGAGGCTGTACGGACCGGTGGCGCGGGCGTGAATCTTGTCAGCGACCAAGTGGTTCAACTTCATCATGTAGATGTAGCCGACAACGACGTCTTGGTCGAAAGCTTCACCATTGTGACCGTTGGTCAGCATGGCCTTACCAGTTTCGGGCAGGCCGGCCTGCTTGAGGTATTCGCGGATCTTCTGTTCTGGGATACCGTCGAAGATCGGGGTGGCGACCTTGAGGCCGAGCTTGGAACAAGCCCAACCGAGGTGCGTCTCGAGAACCTGGCCGACATTCATACGCGAAGGAACGCCGAGCGGGTTAAGGCAGATATCGACCGGGGTACCGTCCGCGAGGAACGGCATGTCTTCGACCGGAACAATACGGGCGACGACGCCCTTATTGCCGTGTCGACCGGCCATCTTGTCGCCGACCTGAATCTTACGCTTGGTGGCGATATAGACCTTAACATTCTTGATGGCGCCGCCCTCGTCGATGCCCTGTTCGATGGCTTCAACCTTACGGGCGCGCTCTTGCTCGAGTTCGTCGAAACGGCGATGGTAGCCGTCGACAATCTGGCGGATCTTCTGCTTCACCGGCGAGTCGTTCATCTCGATGGTGCGAGAGACGGAGGCCAAGCGACGCAGCAGCGTCTTGGTGATCTTGCGGTTGGCCGGGATGATGGCTTCGCCGGTTTCGGAATTCTTGACGTCCAGCGGGATCTTTTCGCCGAGGAGGATGTTCGAGAGGGACTCCGTCATTTCCTCGCGGAGGCGGGAATCGGCAGTGCGGTACTCTTCGTTCACCTTCTTGAGGGCACGACGCTGGTCGTTCGGGGAGAGGCGACCGTCATCCTTATCGGTGCGCGAAGAGACCTTCACGTCCATGATGATGCCAGAGATGCCGGAAGGCACGCGGAGGGAAGTATCCTTCACGTCGCGGGCTTTTTCGCCGAAGATGGCGCGGAGGAGCTTTTCTTCCGGAGCGAGGTCGCCTTCGGACTTCGGAGTAATCTTACCGACGAGGATATCGTCCGGCTTGACCTCGGCACCGATGCGAATGACGCCGTCACGGTTCAGATTACGGAGCGCTTCTTCACCGAGGTTCGGAATATCACGCGTGATCTGTTCTGGCCCAAGCTTGGTATCGCGGGCGGTGACTTCGAACTCTTCGATGTGAATCGAGGTGAACACGTCATCCTTAAGCATGCGCTCGGAAAGGAGGATCGCGTCTTCGAAGTTGTAACCATTCCAAGGCATGAAGCCGACGAGGACATTGCGTCCGAGGGCGAGTTCGCCCTTATCGGTCGCAGCGCCATCAGCGATGATGTCGCCCGCCTTCACCTTGTCGCCACGACGAACCAGCGGACGCTGGTTGAAGCAGGTCGAGGAATTGGTCTTCAGGAACTTGCGAAGATCGTAGACGTAAACGCCCTTGGACGGCTCGCTCTTGAACTTCTTATTCTCAAGGGAGTTGGCAGGTACTTCGCCATCCTTCGTCACGATGATGCGACGGGCGTCGGCGGCGGCCACGATGCCGGGGCCTTCGGAGACAACGACGGTCTTCGAGTCGATAGCCACGCGGCGTTCGAGACCCGTACCGACATAAGGAGCTTCGGTGATAACGAGCGGCACGCCTTGGCGCTGCATGTTAGAACCCATGAGTGCGCGATTCGCGTCGTCATGCTCCAGGAAGGGAATGAGGGCGGCAGCGACCGAGACGACCTGCTGCGGGGAGACGTCCATGTAGTCGACATCTTCTGGGTCGACTTCGAGAATATCGTCGCGCGAACGGACGGTGACCTTGCCCTTGAGGCGGCTGGAATCGTCGAGTTCGGAGTTAGCCTGGGCGACCTTGAACTTTTCTTCTTGGTCGGCCGTCATGAACTCAACCTTATCGGTAACCTTACCGCGCACGACCTTACGGTACGGAGCTTCGATAAAGCCAAACTCGTTAATGCGCGAGTAGGTCGAGAGAGAGTTGATCAGACCGATATTCGGACCTTCTGGGGTCTCGATTGGGCAGATGCGGCCGTAGTGCGAAGGATGGACGTCGCGGACTTCGAAGCCGGCACGGTCGCGGTTAAGACCACCAGGCCCGAGGGCCGACAGACGACGCTTGTGCGTCAACTCGGCGAGCGGGTTGATTTGGTCCATCAACTGGGACAGCTGACTACGGGCAAAGAATTCGCGAATCGAGTTACCGAAGGGCTTCGGGTTAACCAGCTTCTGCGGGGTGATGGAGTCGACGCTCTGGTCGTACTCGTTAATGCGGGCCTTAATAGTCTTGATGACGTTCTTCAGGCCGGCACGGCACTGGTTAGCAAGGAGTTCGCCGACATTGCGAACGCGGCGGCTGCCGAGGTGGTCGATGTCGTCGCTCTTGGCTTCGGCCGAACGCTGGCGGCAGAGGAGCTTGGTGGCTTCCACGATATCCTCAGGGGTAATCGTGCGGGTATCGAGGGAGACCGCGAGGCCCAGCTTCTGGTTCAGCTTGTAACGGCCGACGCGACCAAGGTCGTAACGGAGCGCGTCCTGGAAGAGACGCTGCATGTGCGCACGGGCGCTCTTGACGTTGACGGGTTCGCCAGGGCGAAGTTTACGGAAGATTTCCTTCAGGGCTTCCTCTTCGTTGCGGACGGCACCGATGTCCTTACGGAGGGAGAGAATGACGGCGCCTTCGTCGAAGCTCGTGTCGAACACGCCAAACTTCTGCTTCGGCAGTTGCTTATGGATCTCCTTAAGCGTTTCGCGGGAAAGCTTGTCGTACTGCTTGGCAACGACCTTACCGGTCTCAACGTCTACAATCGGGTCAGCGTAAACGAGGTGGGCGAGTTCTTCGGGCTCGAGGTCGAGGGCCGCCTTAGCGGTCAGGTCACGGGACTTATAGAAGAGGCCAAGGATATCCTTGTCGTCCTTGTAACCGAACGCACGCAGCAAGGTGGTGACGAGGAACTTGCGACGACGGCGACGACGGTCGAGGTAGACCCAGAGGAGGTCGTTCTGGTCGAACTGGACTTCGATCCAGGTACCACGGTCAGGGATGATGCGGAAAGCATGGAGCGTCTTGCCGCTCGTGTGGGCCGACTCTTCGAAGCAGATGCCCGGGCTGCGGTGCAGCTGGGAGACCACGACGCGCTCGGCGCCGTTGACGATGAAGGAACCACGATCGGTGATCATGGGGACTTCGCCCATGAGGATTTCCTCGTCCTTAAAGGCGTGGTTTTCACGGAGGCGGAGTTTAAGCATCACGGAGATCGCGAAAGTCGTGCCTTCGCGGATACACTCGAGCTCGGTGGTCTTAGGGAGAACCAAAGCATACTCGAGGTACTCGAGACGGAAATTGCCGTTGTTGCTCTCGACCGGGAAGGCCTCGCGGAAGACCGCCTCGAGACCGAGGTTATTGCGGGCGGGGGCGTTCGTCTCTAACTGCAGAAAGTCATTGAACGAGAAAATCTGGTTCTCGATGAGGTTCGGCGGAGGAATGACTTCGCTGAGTTTACCGAAGTTATTGCGAGCTTGCGACATGACGTGGAGGATTCTCGAGAGTGGCTGGTGTTGTGTTTGCCTGAAGGGGACGGTTCAGGCGGCCGGGGGAAAACAAGAGGGAGAGGGGGTGACCCTGGAGGGCCACTCCCCTCCCCGCTTGGAAAACGCGCTAACGCACGTAGTTAAGGTTACTTGACTTCGACTTCGGCACCGGCGGCCTTGAGCTTGGCCTCGATGTCCTTGGCTTCGTCCTTGGAGACGCCTTCCTTGACGGGCTTCGGAGCGCTGTCGACGAGGTCCTTGGCTTCCTTGAGGCCCAGGCCGGTGATGGCGCGGACTTCCTTAATGACGTTGATCGGGGTAGCACCCTTGGCCTTGAGGATGATATCGAAGGTGGTCTTTTCTTCGGCAGGGGCGGCGGCGGCGGCACCGGCGACGGCGACGGCGACAGGAGCGGCGGCGGAAACGCCCCACTTGGTTTCGAGTTCCTTAACGAGGCCGGCGATATCGAGGACGCTCTGGGCGCTCAAAAACTCGATGACTTGTTCTTTGGTGATGTTGCTCATGGTACTGGGTTCCTTGAACGGTTAGCGTCCTGCGAAGAGGACAATTGAGAGCACGAGGCCCCTAACCGGTATTCTTTGGATGTGTGTTGGTTTTTGGGTTTGGATTTCCCCCCGCGCGCGCTGATCCACATGGACCAACCTTTGCGAGGAAAGGGTTTTAGGCGGCCGTCTCGTCCTTCTGGCGCTTCGCGTCCAAGAGGCGGACAAGCGAGGAAGCCGGGGTGGAGAGGAGCGAGAGGAGCTGGGCACGGATGCCGTCGAGGGAAGGCAGTTTGGAGAGCATTTCGACTTCCGCCTTGGTGAGAATCTTGGAGTCAAGGACGCCGGCCTTCACTTCGAGCTTGGAGAAGTCCTTAAAGAAGGTGACGAGGATCTTGGCGACGCCCGTCGGGTTCTTGCCGCCAGTCACGAGGGCCGTATGGCCCACGAGCTGCTGCGAGAAGTCAGGGAGCTTCGCCTGCTTGGCGGCGATGCTCAGGATGCTGTTCTTGACGACGTGGTACTCGGCGCCGTGTTCACGGAGCTGGGTACGCACCTTGGTCGCGTCTTCAACGGTGACGCCGGTGAAGTTGGCGATGAGGAGGTAGTTCGAGGTGGCCAACTGGGCGGCCACTTCGTCGACGAGGAATTGTTTTTCAGCGCGCATGTTCGTGTGCTTTCGGTGAGGATGGGGTGATTAGGCGACGACCGCAGCCGAGTAAGGCTTGAGGTCGATGTTCACGCCGGGGCTCATCGACGCGCTGAGGGTGAGGGACTTGATGAAACGGCCGCCGGCGAAGCCAGCAGGCTGGGCTTTGACGAGGGCGGCGAGGGCCACGGCGGCATTCTCGGAGAGCTGCTGAACCGAGAAAGACTTCTTACCAACGACGACTACGATATTGGCAGTCTTATCCATCTTGAACTCAACGCGACCGGCTTTGACTTCCTTGATGGTCTTCGGGATATCGTCGGAAACCGTGCCGGACTTGGGGTTCGGCATGAGGCCCTTCGGACCGAGGACACGGGCGACCTGGCGGACGTCCTTCATCGCGGAGGTGGTGGAGATGGCGACGTCGAAGTCAAGGAAGCCACCGTTGACCTTAGCGATCAGGTCGGCGAGGCCGGCATAGTCAGCGCCAGCAGCGAGGGCTTCGGCGGCGTTTTCAGTAAAGGCGAGGACCTTGATCTTCTTGCCCGAACCATTCGGGAGGGAGACGGTGCCACGGACCATCTGGTCCGACTGCTTAGGATCAACGCCCAAGAAGGCGGAGATCTCCACGGTTTCGTCGAACTTGGCGCCAGGCATCTTTTTGATGATTTCGGCGGCTTGGTTGACGTCATACTTGGCCTTCAGGTCGGCGACCTGTTGGGCAGCGCGGTAACGCTTGCTGGGTTTTTTGCTCATAGCGACTTTTGGTCTCCTGCGGGATGCAGTGGGTGGTTGGGTTTAGGGTTGGGTGAAAATTAACCGACGACTTCGATGCCCATCGAGCGCGCGGTGCCGGCAATCATGCGGGCGGCGTTCTCGGGGTTGATGGCGTTGAGGTCCTTCTTCTTCAGCTCGACGATTTCGAGGAGCTGCTTCTTGGTGACCTTGCCGACCTTGTCGCGATTCGGGACAGCGGCACCGCTCTCAATCTTCGCAGCCTTCTTGAGGAGGATAGATGCGGGCGGGGACTTGAGGATGAACGTGAAGGACTTGTCTTGGTAGACGGAGATGATGACCGGGAGGATCATGCCCGCCTGGTCCTTGGTCTTCGCGTTGAACTCCTTACAGAACGCCATGATGTTGACGCCCTTGGCACCCAGAGCGGGGCCGACAGGAGGAGCAGGGTTAGCGGCACCTGCGGGGAGCTGGAGCCTGATTTCGCCGACGACTTTCTTAGCCATGGTTGTGTAGAATGAGTGGGTTTAGTTGAAAATGGAATTATTCGCGGTCATCGCGTTCGACTTGCCAGAACTCGAGCTCGACGGGCGCCAAGCGACCGAAGATATCGACCGAGACCTGCAGCCGGCCGCGGTCGGGGTCGATGGTGTCGATGTTGCCAGAAAGGTTGGCAAAAGGCCCGTCGGTAATCTTGACGCGCTCGCCGACGTGGAAGCTGATCTTCGGAACGACCTTGTCGGCGGCATCCGCCATCTGCTGGATGATGGTATTAATCTCTTCCTGGCGGAGAGGCACTGGCTTCATGCCGCCAATGAGACCGATAGCCCCATCGGTCTTCTTCAGGAAATTCCAGGGGCCTTCGAGGAGGCTGCCTTCGTCATCGAAGAGCCGGGCACGGACGAAGAGGTATGAGGGGTACAGCTTCATCTCACTCTCGCGCTTCTTGCCGTTGCGGAAATCTTTGACCGTCTTGACGGGCATCAAAATCTCGGCAACGAAGTCACCCATTTCCTCTTCCTTGATGGTGCGGTCGAGGGTGCGCTTCACCTTGCTCTCGTTGTTCGAAAGAGTCTGGAGCGTATACCAGCGGAAATCGGAAGGGGTGTTCGACATGGGGCTTAGCGGACCAGTTGGGTCGCGAACTGCACTAAATTAGAGAGGGAGAAATCGCAGAGGAAAACGATGGCACCCAGGAGGGCGACCGCCGCAATCACCACGAGGGTGGAATCCACCAGCTCCTTCGGCGACGGCCATGTTGCCTTAACGAAGACCTCAGAGAGAGTCTCGTTCCAGAAAGTGCGGAGGCGGCCGAACATGGTTGTGGTTGAAGAAGTTTAAAAGTGGAAGGTGGCAGGACGGGGGGGAGTTGAACCCCCAACCAACGGTTTTGGAGACCGCTACTCTGCCAATTGAGCTACCGTCCTGTGCTTGTTGTTAGAAAGTGACAAATGCCGGGCTCCTTTTTAGGGAACCACGGCACCATAGTCAGGCCTTCCGGCGGTTGATTACTTGATGATTTCAAGAATCTGGCCGGCGCCGATGGTCTTACCACCTTCGCGGAGAGCGAAGCGCTGGCCCTTTTCCATCGCAACTGGCTTCTGGAGGTCGACCGTGATCGTGACGTTATCGCCAGGCATCACCATTTCGACACCCTCTGGGAGGATGACGGTGCCGGTGACGTCGCAGGTACCGAAGAAGAACTGCGGACGATAGTTATTCGTGAAGGAGGTGTGGCGGCCACCTTCGTCCTGCTTGAGGACGTAGATTTGGGCCTTACCCTGAGTGTGCGGCTTGATGCTGCCCGTCTTGGCGAGCACTTGGCCACGCTCAACCTGGCTCTTTTCGACGCCACGGAGGAGGAGACCGACGTTGTCGCCAGCCTGACCCTGATCGAGTTCCTTGCGGAACATTTCGACACCGGTGACGGTGGTCTTGATGGTGTCGCGCACACCGACGATTTCAATTTCTTCGCCCACCTTGACGATGCCACGCTCGATACGGCCAGTAGCGACGGTGCCGCGACCGGTGATGGAGAAGACGTCTTCGATGGACATCATGAAGGGCTTATCGGTTTCGCGCTTAGGCTCAGCGATTTCGGTGTCGAGAGCGTCTAGGAGGTTCTGGATGGCCTGCTCGCCTTCGGGCGTAGCATCGAGAGCGGCGGTGGCGGAACCACGGACGATCTTAGCGGTGTCGCCGTCGTACTGGTACTTGTTGAGGAGGTCGCGGACTTCCATTTCAACGAGCTCGATAAGGTCAGGCTCGGAGAGGTCGACCTTGTTGAGCCAGACGACAATCTTCGGCACGCCAACCTGGCGGGCGAGGAGGATGTGCTCCTTGGTCTGGGGCATCACGCCGTCAGCAGCGGAGACGACGAGGATGGCGCCATCCATCTGGGCAGCACCCGTGATCATGTTCTTAACGAAGTCAGCGTGGCCCGGGCAGTCGACGTGGGCGTAGTGACGGTTAACGGACTCGTACTCAACGTGCGAGGCAGCGATGGTCACGGTCTTGGTGGCGTCACGGACGGTACCACCCTTGGTGATTTCGGCGTAGGACTTATTTTCAGCCAGACCCTTGCGGGCCTGAACGGCGACGATGGCCGCAGTCGTGGTGGACTTGCCATGGTCGATGTGACCGATGGTGCCGACATTCACGTGAGGCTTGGTACGATTGAACTTCTCTTTGGCCATGGTTTTGTGTGGGAGGAGGTTGTTTTGCTATTGTTCTGGTGTGGAAGTGGTGGAGCCCCCGACTGGATTTGAACCAGCGACCTCGTCCTTACCAAGGACGCGCTCTACCAACTGAGCTACAGGGGCGAACCGTCGACGTTGATTGGGAACGTGAAGGGAGGGTTTGAATGACCATCGCCCAACCCATCGTCAAGCGGATTTTTGCAACCCTTTTACAGGGTAGTTTCCCCCCCGTCAGGGGCCCACGGTTAGCCGATAGGACCCGGGGGGGAGGCGCTTAGCCCAAGGGAGCTGGGTCGACCAAGATACCACGGCCGCATCTACCCCGGGATTGCCCGAAGATCGTACAATCTGGGCCGGCGCCTGCAAACCCATGGAGTCAATGCCGATAATAAGCTCTAAAGTTGATAATAATGGGGCGTCTTTATCATTTTTAGCCCCATTCTTGTCTGTTTTAATGATAATATTCCCTATTTTCCCATTCAAAATAGACTTTCTTGCTCCACCAATATCAGAAACAACGTAGTAAAGGCTGCGGGGAGGGATAGAGCCCTGAGTCAAATTGGCACTACCCAGGGTACGAAAGGGTTCCCATTGGTTCAGGGGAATGGCGGCATGCGGCACGACGGCCACCGGCTTTTCAGACTCAAGAGTCAAATCGACCGGTTTGCCGGGGGTGAAGCGCAAGATGGGGTCAAAGCCCGGCAGGGGCGAATCTTCGACCTGGACGTCGTCCACCACGGCCAAGGAGGATCTAGCGGACCCAGCAGGCAAATAGGCGGAGGAGGGGTCCAGCAGGGCTTGGGTCTCGGCCAAGGCATTCCCCGGAGGAAGCAAGACCGCGCCAGAGGTCAAGGGCTTGGCTACTGGCGCGCCACCAGCGACCGGCTTAAAGACTATAAGTCCGACAACGAAGACCCCGAAGCCACAAAGCACGGCGAAACGCGTGGCCGGGGGTAGTCGGCCACCCGCGACATTGCGGACGGTGCTTAGTAAGCCCATCGTTTAACTTCCAGCGGGTCGCTCAGCAACGGAGATACGCACCAGCGAACCCTGCCCTTTCCGGATAATCGACATCAAGATGACATCACCCGGACGGCGCTTGGCGATGGTGAGGCGAAGTTCGTTCCAGTTTTCGAAGGGCTTATTATTGACCCCCACGATGACGTCATCTTTTCGCAGGCCGCCGCGGGCCGCGGGGGAATCCGCCGTCACATCCGTGATACGCACGGCCCCATTGCGTGACAGCGTGAGCTTCGCCGATTCTTCCACGGGCAGGTCTTCGCCGAAGAGGCCAACGAAGCCGCGGATAACTTTGCCCGAGTTCGCCAAGTCCGTGGCGATGCTCAGCATTAGATTGGAAGGGATTGAAAAACCGATGCCAATGTTGCCTTCGCCCCGCCCATCGGTGCGAATCATAGTGTTCATACCGACGATACGGCCTTCAAAATCCACCAACGGGCCACCGGAGTTGCCATGGTTGATGGCGGCGTCGGTCTGGATGAAATCCTCGTAGTTCAGGCCTAAACCAGAGCGTCCCAAGGCGGAAACGATTCCAGAGGAGACGGACATGCCGACACCTAACGGATTGCCGATGGCGTACACCGGATCACCCACGCGAGCCTTATCACTGTCGGCGAAACGAGCAAAGGGGAGATTGCGCTCCTCGACCTTGAGAATGGCAATGTCGGTCTTTTCGTCCACCGCGAGCACGCGGGCCTTAAACTCGCGGCGATCCGAAAGGGTAACGTAGGCCAACTTCGCAATCGTGTTGTCGGGCATCATAACCACGTGGCGATTGGAGATGATGTAGCCGTCGGGATTGATAATCGTGCCTGAACCGAGGCCAACGAACATCTGGACCTCACCCGTCTTGGGGTCGGTCTTGGTATTCGACTTCAGGTCGTCCGGCGTAATCCGGGTCTTGAGGCGACGTAAGTAATCGGGCGGGATGGTGGCGGCGGTCCGGATACTGACGACGGAAGGCATCACCCGGGCCAACACGTCAGCGGTGCCAGCGCCCGGCTGCGCCCGGTTAATATCCCTAACGTCAACTTGGAAGGAAACAGCGGCCAGCAACAGGGCCGGTGCAAGGCAAAGCACGGCAAGAAGACGTCTCATACCTCCAGAGTTTAGGAGGCAATCGAGCCAAGGCAAGCGACCTCAGCGAGCCATCGGGAAGCCAGACCCGGGAGAGGTGGGCTCCGCCTCATCGCGGTCCTTGTTGAAACGCATTGAGAAGAGGCGGGTCACGCCCTTTTCCTGCATCGTCGCCCCGAAGATGTCGTCCGCCGCCGAAACCGTGCGCTTATTGTGGGTGATGACGACAAACTGGGAGAAACGGGTGAACTCGCGGATGATTTCCGTGAAACGGCCGACATTGGCGTCGTCCAGGGGGGCGTCGAGTTCGTCGAGCACGCACAAGGGCGAGGGTTTCACCATGTAGATAGCGAAAAGCAAGGCCACGGCTGTCATGGTCCGCTGACCACCAGAAAGGAGGGAGATACCCCGAAGCTTAGTGCCCGGAGGCTGGGCGATGATTTCAATCCCACTTTCCAAGGGATCTTCAGCCTGGACCATGGTCAAGTCAGCCGACCCACCCACGAACAAGCGTTCGAAGGTGAACTTAAAGTTCTTTCGGACCTGCTCAAAGGTGTCGGTGAAAAGCTTGAGTGAGGTCTGATTGAGTTCGTCGATAGCTTTAGTGAGCTCTTCCTTAGCCTTCCAAAGGTCATCGCTCTGCTTCGTCAAGAAGTCATGGCGATCGCGCAGGGAGGAATATTCCTCGACGGCGACTAGGTTGATGGAGCCCATGCCAGCCATGCGTTCACGGAGCTCAGCAATTTCGCGGACCAGCGGCGGCCAGTCCGTCATCGTCAAGGCAGCAAGGTCCTCTTCCGTGGGCTCACCGCGCCGAATAATGGCAGGGCGCGAAGGGCGACTGCCCTCCTCTTCGGAGTCTTCGAGGTCGCCAAAACTGGCGGCACCTTCGGGCTCGCCCTCGGACAGCCAAAGTTGCGTACGCCAATCCACCGTGACGACGTCTAATTGATGATCAGCCTGCACCTTTTCGACAATGAAGCTACACTGCGAGGTCTGCTCTGCGAGGGTCACTTCCAGCGACTTGAGGCGGGCGTCCATCTCGCGCAAGCGATCGCGGTCGACGGTGAGGACTTTATCTTCGCTTTCTAAGAGTCCGTCCTTCTGGGCCAGCTCATCGCGTAAGGTCGCCAAGGCGTCGGCCGCCACCTCGATTTCCGCAGCCAAACGGACCGAGGTCTCGCGGGCGGTGACGCTTTGTTCCTTTAGGTCAGCGATTAAGCGTTCATTGCTTTGGGCTTCCTGACGGCGAGCCGCCAAGCGATGCGAGGCTTCAGTTCGGCGAGACTCCAGGTCGGAGACTTCGCGGCCGACCAGTTCAAGGCGCTGACGCTGCTCAGCCAACGTGAGGCGAACATCACCCAGGGAATTACGGCGCAAGTCGGCTTCGGCCCGGCGGACTTCCACCTCTTTTTCGCCATCATTGATGGCCTGCCGTAGGGTCGCTACCTGTGTGTCCTTGGTCGTCAGGGTTTCCTGCGCGCGGTTACGACGCAATAAGGCCTCGGTTTTGGAAGCCTCGATTTCGTTCAGTTGGCGCTGCTCGCGGCTGATACGCTCATCCGCAGTGACCAAGGTCGACCGGGCTGAACGCTCGTCAGCCTGCGAGACGGAAAGTTCTTGCGCGGCGAGCTGGGTCGCGGCGCGGAGGTTGGCCACCTCGACTTCATTGGCGTCGATTGAAGACTGCAGTCCCAAGGCCTGCTCGTTCAGCGTGGTAAGCTTGTCATTCTCGTTCTCCAATTTGGCGCGGACGGTGCGGATTTCGCTCTCACGCGAGAAAACACTGGAGCCAGCCCCGGAAGCGGCTTTACGCGGGCGGCCCGCGAAGACTAGACCACGGCGATCTACGAGGTCGCCCTCGGTCGTCGCCACGAGGAAGAACTCGAAGCCCGGATTCGCGCGCCACCAGCCTAAGAAGTCACCAAGACTATCACAGACGTAACAACCATCGAAAAGATTGGCGACCAAGCGGGCATGGGCCGGAGCCTTCGGTGCGACCGCAGTGCTGGCGGCGCGCAACCAAGCGGGAGCGGCAGCGCCGGAACGGGAAGCCGGCGGGGCTTCGACTTGGAAGACCGCGCGGCCGAGCTGACGTTCGCCGAGCTTTGCGACGATACCCGGAAGAAATTCTGCGCTCTCAAGCGCCACGGCCTCAGAGGCTGCACCCAAGATACTCTCCAAGGGGCCAGTAATAGAGGCGTCGGTCACCGTGACAAGGTCCGCCAAGGCCGCAGCCTTGCCCGCGGTCATGCTCTCAGCGAACTCGCCCCGCAGAACGGCCTTAGCGGCATCGGAGAAACCTTCGAGACGCGCCTGCATCTGCTCGAGCAGACCCAGTTGCGCAGAAAGCTTAGCGACTTGGCGATCCTGTTCGGAAATCGTCTGTTGCAACGCGCGGAAATCACCGAGGAGGGCCTTGGCCTTATCGGCCCC
>CAMDWM010000026.1:0-17408 GCA_945878755.1 Akkermansia muciniphila | reverse complement strand
GTGCGACGGATGAGGTGCTCGCGGGCCTGGACTAGCACCTGTACGTCGACGTCGGCCGGGATGAGATTCTTCTCGATGAGCTCGCGGGTGAAGGCGAACTCCGTGTCAGAGGCGGAGGGAAAGCCAATTTCGATTTCCTTGAAGCCGATGCGGCAGAGCTCCTGAAAGAGTTCGTGCTTCTCCGCCACGTTCATGGGAATGGCCAAGGCCTGGTTGCCATCTCGAAGGTCCACCGAGCACCAGCGGGGGGCGGACGAAATCGTCGCGTCGGGCCAGCGGCGGTCCGGGAGGGCGACGACCTTGAAGGGGCGGTATTTCTGGCCGGTGGGTTGCATACGCGGAAAAGGGGCGGAAAGGTGAGAGGTTAAGGGGCGGCGGGAATGAGGCGAGCGTGGTTTGGGGCGCTTCTAAAGCAAAAAGCCCGCCCGGAAGGTCCGGGCGGGCTTTCGCAAAAGGGCGAGACCCGGACTTAGGCGTCTGGCTTGGTCTTCGGAAGCTTGGTCACGCGCTTGATACCCTTGAGGGCACCACGCTTTTTCAGCAGCTCCACGCGCTCGAAGCGCTTGAGGACGTTACGCTTGGCGCCGGAAGAGGAGGCGCTGGACTTGAAACTGTTGTGCTGGGTCATGACCGTGAAGGGGAGGAAAGGTGGAGAAAAGGGCAGGGCGGGCGGGGGGCAAGGGGAAAAAGCCGAAAAGTGAGGTTAGGGCGTTTTTTCCTAGGGAATCACCGCCTGCCTGGGCGGGTTGGCTTAGGCCAAGATACCCTTGGCGACCTTACCGTGCACATCCGTGAGCCGGAATTGACGCCCTTGGTAGCGATAGGTGAGGCCTTCGTGGTTGATCCCGAAGAGGTGCATGAGCGTGGCCTGCATGTCGTGGACGTGCATGGAGTCCTTGGTGATGTTCCAGCCAAATTCGTCGGTCTCGCCGTAGACGTGGCCTTTCTTGATGCCCCCGCCAGCGAGCCACCAGCTGTAGGCTTTGCCGAAGTGGTCGCGGCCTTTGAAGCCTTGGCCTTGTTGGTTCTGGCCAAATGGCGTGCGACCGAATTCGCCGCCCCAGACGACGAGCGTGTCGTCGAGCATGCCGCGTTGCTTGAGGTCCTTGACGAGTGCTGCGCTGGGTTGATCGGTATCTTGGCACTGCGCGGCTAGCTGACCAGTGGTGAGGTTGTTGTGCTGATCCCAGCCCGCATGCATGAGCTGCGTGAAGCGCACGCCACGCTCAGCGAGGCGGCGGGCGATGAGGCAATTATTCGCAAATGTACCTGGGATGAGGACGTCGGGTCCATACATCTCGAGGACGGCCTTGGGTTCGTTGCGGAAATCCAGCAGGTCAGGCACGGAGGCCTGCATGCGAAACGCCATCTCGTATTGCGAGATACGGGTGTCGATCTCGGGATCGCCGACGGTGCCGAGGTGCTCGCGGTTGAAGGCTTGGACGTCGTCGAGCATCGCGCGGCGCGCGTCCTGGCTGACGCCAGCGGGGTTGCCGACGTAGGGCACGGGGTCGCCGGTGCCGCGGAAACGCACGCCCTGGTGCTTGCCTGGGAGGAAGCCGTTGCTCCAGTAATGTTCAAAGAAGAGCTGGCCGCATGTTTTGGTTTTGTCCGACGAGGTCATCACGACGAAGGCCGGGAGGTCCTCGTTCATCGTGCCGAGGCCGTAGGCGAGCCATGCACCCATCGCCGGGCGGCCTGGAATTTGCGAGCCGGTCATGAAGAACGTGACGCCAGGTGCGTGATTCACGGCCTCGGTGTTCATCGAGCGGACGACGCAGAGTTCGTCGGCGATGGAGCCGATGTGCGGTAACATCGTGCTCATTTCGATCTCACTGGAGCCGTATTTTTTGAAGGGTTTAATCGCCGGCACGCAGGGCCACTTAGAGTAGCCGCTCGACATCGTGGAGAGGCGCGTGTCGCCACGGACGCTCGCCGGGATGTCCTTCCCCGCGAAGTCGACCATCTTGGGTTTATGGTCGTAGAGGTCGATGTGCGAGGGGCCACCGCCTTGCCAGAGGCAAATCATGCGCTTGGCCTTGGGGGCGAAGTGCGGGAGGGTCGGGAGGCCGCCCTTCGCGGCGGGGCTGGCCGCCGCAAGGAGGTCGCGCGAGAGGAGCGAGGAGAGGGCGACTGCGCCGATGCCTTGGACGGAAGCGTTCAGGAAACTGCGGCGCGTGAGTCGCGTGCGCCATTCGGTCGGGGAGAGATGATCGTGGTCCATAGGTCAGTCGCGGGTCTGCGCGGCGTCGAGGTTAAGGAGGGCGAGGCATGCAGCGGTCAAGGCCGCCTGCTCGGTATTCTTGAGCGCGGAGTCGCGCTTACTTTCGCCAATGGCCAGCAAGGCGTCGGCGGACTTTGGGTCGTTCGCGTAGACGGTGCGTTGGCGGGCGAGCAAGTTGCGCAGGAGGGCCTGTTCACGCTCGGTGGGCGGGCGGCTCAGGATCAGCGCGTAAGCGCGGGCGAGGCGGGCGTCGTCGGTGGACTTTTCCTTACTCACGCGTTCGGCCAACACGCGGGCGGCCTCAACCCAGGTCGGGTCGTTCAGCATCGTGAGCGCATGCAGGGGTGAAGTGGTCAGCGTCGTCCGCACGCGGCAAGTCTGGCGCGCCGATACGTCGAACATATTCACCGGCGCGATGGTGCGTCTCCAGAAAGTGTAGACGCTCCGGCGATAAAGGTCAGCGCCCTTGGAGGTCGGGTAGGTGAAGTTACGTTCCTTGGTGATTGCGAGGCTTTCCCACGGGGCGGGGGGGAGGTAAGGGTAGACGGGCGTGCCGCCGACTTTTTCGTTCAGCAGGCCACTGCTCGCGAGGGCGACGTCGCGCAGGACCAGGGACGGCAGGCGGAAGCGCGGGGCGTGGGCGAGTAGTTTGTTCTCGGGGTCCTTGGTAAGGTGCTCGGGCTTGACGTGGCTGGACTGACGGTAGGTGCGGCTCGTGACGATGAGCTTCTGCAGGGCCTTGGTCTTCCAGCCGCTTTCCTGGTATTCGACGGAGAGCCAATCGAGGAGCGCACGGTGGGTAGGGGCGTCGCTTTGCACGCCAAGGTCTTCGGAGGTACGTACGATGCCTTGGCCAAAGAAGTGCTGCCATTGGCGGTTAACCTGCACGCGGGCGGTCAGCGGTTGGTTAGGCGTAAAGAGCCACTGAGCTAGTCCGAGGCGGTTGGCGGGAGCCTTCGCGGGTAGTTTCGGCAGGAAGGCTGGCGTGTTGAACGTAACCTTCTCCTTCTTCGAGAGGTACGCACCGCGGTCGAGGATATTGGTCTCACGGGCCGTCGCGTCGCTCATGATCATCACGCGGGCGTAGTCCTCGGACGACTTGAACTTGGTGGCGGCGGTCTTGGCGTCGTCGATGGCTTTGAAGGCGGGTGATTTCTTCCGGTCGTCGGGGAAGACGTTCTTGTTATAGTGGGCAACGAGCGTCTTCTGTTGGGCGACCGTGAGCTTAGCGCCTGGAGCGAGCAGGGCCTTCAGCTTGTCGTCGAGCTGGCCTTTCTTCTCTAAGGGTAAGGCTAGCCATGTTTCGTAGGCTTTGGCTTGGAGGGCTGCACTTTCTTTATTCTTGGTTTCGTAGTCGGCCTCGAGCTTAGCGAGTTGGACCACCTGTTCCGGCGTGGGGACTTCGAGGAGTGGCTGGTCGAGGCGGAAGCGTGACGGTCCGCCGCCGGGGACGCCTCGTTCGGGGGCATGGTTGAAGGCGTCGAGCAGGCTGTAATAATCTTTTTGCGTCAGCGGGTCATACTTGTGGTCGTGGCACTGCGCGCAGGCTAAGGTCAGGCCGAGCCAAGTCGTCGACACCGTGTCAACGCGGTCAAAGAGGCTGACATAGCGTTGTTCTTCCGCGATGTTACCGCCTTCGCCGTTCAGGATGTGGTTGCGGTTGAAGGCGGTCGCGAGCTTCTGCTCGGAGGTCGCATTGGGCAGGAGGTCGCCCGCTAAGAGTTCGGTGCTGAGCTGGTCGAAGGGTTTGTCGGCGTTCAGCTGACGCACCATCCAGTCGCGCCAGACCCATTGGTAGGTGTCGCCATCCTGCTGGAAGCCATTGCTGTCGGCGTAGCGGGAAGCATCTAGCCAGGGTAGCACCATCCGTTCGCCGTAGTGGACGGACGCGAGCAGGCGATCAACCTGCTTCTCGTAGGCGTCGAGGCTACGGTCGGCGACGAAGGCTGCGGTCTCTTCCGGCGTCGGCGGCAGGCCGGTCAGGTCGAGGGCTAGACGGCGCAGTAGGACCTCACGGGGGGCTTCGGGCGAGAGCGTGAGGCCGGCCTGCTTGAGTCGCTCGGTGACGAAGGCGTCGATTGGGTGACGTTCGCCCACGGCGGGGAGGGGCGCTCGCCGGGGGGCGACGAAGGCCCAATGTTCTTCATAGGGTGCGCCCGCGGTGATCCAGCGCTTGAGGGTTTCCTTTTGCGCGGCCGTGACTGTGCGGTGCGCCTCGGGTGGCGGCATGACTTCGTCCTCGTCCTTCGAGAAGAGACGCTTCACGAGCTCACTGCCGGCGGCGTCCCCAGGGATGAAGGCCTTCTGTTTCACGGCTTCCTCTCGGATATCCAGTCGGAGTTTAGCCTCGCGCTTATTGGCATCGGGCCCGTGGCAATAAAAGCAGTTCTCGGACAAGATCGGACGAATGTCGCGATTGTACTCAAGCGGTGCGGTCTCGGCGGCGGCCACGGCAACGGCCCCTAAAATCCCGAGGGAGAGGGCGAGGTGACGAAGTGGGGTGGGGCGGACGAGCATGACTGCTGGGGGTGACAACCGACGGGGTGTCGTCGGGGGTAGGGATATGCAGTTTCCTAGACCATGGATGACAAGGATTTGTTTCCAGTTTCTGCCTAGTTTCCGCCGCCTTTGGGGTTGCTGAAGAGGCGGGGCCTGTTGTCATTCGGTTAGGTGCGCATCCTCGATCGATACATCCTCCGCGAATGGGCCAAGGTCTTCGCCCTGTGCATGGCTAGCTTTTGCGGGCTCTTGCTCGTTTCTGAAGCTTATAACTGGATTCCTGACTTCCTCGGTTGGGGGTCCTCGGCTTGGACCATCGTCACTTATCTAGCCTGTAGCCTGGTTGCCAAAGTTTCGGTCCTCATCCCCGTTTCTTTACTGGTTTCGACGGTTTTTGTGCTGAGCGCCATGAACCGCAATCAGGAGCTGGCCGCCGCCCGGGCCGCGGGCATTGGGATGTGGCGTCTCACGGCCCCGCTTTGGTGGGTGGGCGTGGCCTTAGCCGCGGTGACGGCCTTGCTGAACGCGGTCTGGGTGCCCGATGCCTTGGAGACGCAGCGCAATTTGGTGGAGCGCGAACGTTTTAATTATATTCGGGCCAAGGGCGACGCCGTGGTGCCGATTAGTCAGGGCGAATTCGTCTCCTTCCAGAATCCGAAGTCCGGGCGTTTCTGGCTGATCTCGCGTCTCGGTCTGAACTCCGGCCAAGCCTATGAGGTTTTCGTTTATACTTTTGATGACCGTAACCGCCTGCTGCGCTGCATCGCCGCTCGCACCGCCGAATTCAAGAAAGTCGACGGTGTCTGGAAGTGGACCTTTCGCGATGGCCGCGACCAACGTTATGACCCAGTCGCGGGCATGGTCGCCCAGCCGCATTTCGATACGCTGTCGCCGGCCGGCTATGATGACGATCCGGAGGTGATGCTGTTCGCTCGCCGGGAGCCGCGCGACCTTTCCCTGCGGGAGGTGGCACGCTATGTCGATCAGGCTGGTGTCGCGACTTCTGGACGTGGCGCTGCCTATGCCATGCGCTACCATTCGATTCTGTCTAGCCCCGCCATCTGCTTCGTGGTCATCGCCGTGGCCATCCCGTTCGCCGTGGTCGGTGGTCGGGTTAACCCCATGGTCGGCGTCGCCAAGACGTTCGGTCTATTCTTAGGCTTCTTTTTCCTGAGTTCGATTTGTTCCGCCTTTGGTGTCAGCGGCGCCTTACATCCCGTGGCGGCCGCGTGGCTGCCGACGGTGCTGACGGCCGTCTGGGCGATTCCCAAGTTACGCTCGGTCAACTGACATGCTTCGCGCTATTCGTATCCGTCCGGGTCCTCCGGCACGTTCTCTCCGTGGTCACCCTTGGGCCTTTCTCGGGGAGGTCGAAGTCTCGAATCCTCCGCCGGTCGATGGCGACTGCGTCGAGTTGACCGACCCCAAGGGCCGCTGCCTCGGTGCCGGCCTTTGGAACGGCAAGTCGCAGATCGCCTGGCGTCGCTATTCGCGCCGCCCGATCTCGCTCGATGGCGCGTTGCTCGAAGAACTGGTGACGGCCGCTGTGCAGCGCCGCGCCGGCAAGCCGGTCTGCCGCTTGGTGTGGTCCGAGGCCGATAGTTTGCCTGGGCTCGTGATCGATCGCTATAATGACCTGCTGACGATTCAGGCCCTCACCTGTGGTATCGACCGTCGTCTACCGCAGATTCTCGATATCCTGCAGCGCTTGCTGAAGCCGCGCGAAATCGTTCTCCGTAATGATGCGGCGACGCGTAAGTTGGAAGGGCTCGATCAGTATATCCGCACGGCTTCCGAACAGCCGTTGGAGCCTTCCTGGATGGAAGTCGGTGGTGTCCAAGCCTCGGTCGACCTCATGGGTGGCCAGAAGACCGGGATGTATCTCGACCAGCTCGACCAGCATGCCCGTGTGGCGCAGTTGGCTAAGGGGCGTCGTGTCCTGGATGCTTTCTGTAATCAAGGTGGCTTCGGTCTGGCTTGCGCCAAAGCGGGGGCTGCTTCGGTCCTCGGGCTGGACTCTTCGGAGGATGCAATCGTCGCCGCCCGCGCCGCCGCAACGCGTAACGGGCTGAACGCCCAGTTCGAAGTCGCCAATGTTTTCGATTGGTTCACCGAACACCGCGAAGCAACCTACGACCTCATCATCCTCGACCCGCCGCCGTTCGCCCGTAGCAAGGACTCCGTTCCTGGCGCCGTCCGTGGCTACAAGGAACTTAACCTGCGTGCCCTGCGCCTGCTTTCGCCCGGTGGCATCTTGGCGACCTATTCCTGCTCGCACCGCGTGACGGAGGAGATGTACCTCGAGCTCATCGAAGACGCGGCGTCGGACGCCCGTCGCGAGGCCGTCGTGCTCGAACGAACGTCACAGCCTGCCGATCACCCGGTGCTATTGAACTTCCCCGAGAGCCGCTACCTCAAGGGCTTCATCATCGAGATTCGGGCTTAACTCCCACGTCCGAACCACTTCACTTTCGACCATGATTGTCTCCCTCCGCGGTAAACTCATCGAAGCCGGCGTTCTCCGCGTTGTCATCGAGTCTGCGGGCGTTGGCTACGAAGTGAACGTGCCGGTCACGACCGCCGAGCGCCTACCGAAACTGGGCGCCGAGGTCTTCTTGCTCATTCACCACGTCTTCCGCGAAGATGGCCAAGCCCTCTACGGGTTCGCCGTCGCCGAGGAACGCGAATTCTTCAAGCTCCTCGTCGAGAAGGTTTCAGGCGTCGGTCCGAAGATGGCCTTAAATATCCTGAGCCGTCTTTCGCTGCCGATTCTGCGCGATGCCATCATCCGCGGCGACGTTGGCTTGCTTTCACAGTGTCCGGGTATCGGCAAGAAGACCGCTGAGCGTCTCGTGATGGAGCTTAAGGATAAGGTCGGCCTCGAAGCGCCGGGTGCCGTGACGATGGCCGCGGTCGCTGCGGCGGTAGCCGCGCCGACGCCGGCATCCGATGCCGTCTCCGCCTTGGTCGCCTTAGGTTTCAAGCCGGTCGATGCCGATAAGGGCGTTCGGACGGCCATCGCCAAACTCGGCCCTGGTGCCACCGCCGATCAATTGGTCCGCGCCGCCTTGGGTCGTTAAGGGTAGGGACGCGACGCAGTCCCGCCCCTACCCGATGTAACCGATGCATAATACAAAGGGAGACCGGGAACCGGAATGTCAGCTTGGGACATGAATCCCCAGCCAATCATCCGGTCTCCGGTTTCCCTTTGTGATCCTCTGTGTCTTTCCCGCTACCCGCCACTTGAGGCTGCCACCCGCCACCCGATATGGATGCGCTAGGGCAGCACGCAGCCCCGCCCCTACATGGTCGTTTGGGATTTTCCTAACCGCTAACCGCCAACCGCTACCCGCTTCTACCTAACGCTCACTTCAGCCCCAACACATCTTCCATGCCGTAAAGGCCGGCAGGCTGGGACTTAAGCCACCGGGCCGCACGGACAGCGCCACGCGCGAAGATCTCACGGTTGGAAGCCTTGTGCGTGAGTTCGAGGCGTTCGCCTTCCGTAGCAAAAAGGACGGTGTGGTCGCCGACGACGTCGCCGCCGCGGATGGCGTGCACGCCAATCTCATTGAGTGGGCGTTCGCCGACCAGGCCTGCACGACCATGCTTGAGGGCATCCTTGGCGAGCTGGCGTTCTTCGAGCAAAATCTTGAGCAGCGTTTCGGCCGTGCCCGAAGGTGCGTCCTTCTTGAGGCGATGATGCATCTCGAGGACTTCAACGTCCCAGCGGCCGGCATCGGCGAGCGAACGGGCGGCTTGGCGGACGAGTGCGTTCAGGAGCGTTACGCCGACAGAATAGTTGCCCGCCCAAACAACGGGGAGGCCTCGGATGGCAGTGGTGATGGCGACTTTCTCTTCAGCGGTGTGGCCAGTGGTGCCGATCACAAGTGGCTTCTGGTGCTGGGCGCAGAGCTGTGCCACGGCCAGGGTCGCGGAGTGGAAGGAGAAATCGATGACGACGTCGGCGGCACCAATGTGCGCGGCGAGGTTATCGCCCTGGTCGACGCCCGCAGTGATGACGGCCTTCTCGTCGACGGCTACATTGGTAATGGCGAGGCCCATGCGGCCTTTGGCACCATTGAGGAGGATACGTATAGGCTGGCTCATCGGAGATTGGTGAGGGTGGCGTCGACGCAGGCTTCGACGAGCAGGCGGTTGGCGTCGGACATCTCGCAAAGCGGGAGGCGGACTTCGCCGGACTGGATCAGGCCGGAGCGCTGCATGACGTGCTTCAAGGGCACCGGATTGGGCTCGATGAAGAGGGTCTTGAAGATATCGGCCAGCTTCACCTGGAGGGCCTTGGCTTCGGCGAACTTCTTCTGGCGCACGAGGGCGGCCAACTGAGCCACGGGACCGGGCAGCCAGTTGGAGGCGACGGAGATGATGCCTTGGCCACCGACTTCACCAAACGCCACGGTGAGGGAGTCGTCGCCGCTGAGGACGAGGAATTCCGGGTCCAGCTCACGCACGAGGCGGGCGGCCTTGTCGACCTGACCACCGGCTTCCTTGATGCCGATAATATTACGGTGCTTCTGGCGCAGGCGCACGACGGTCTCGACGGTGATCTCGATGCCGCAACGGCCCGGAATCGAGTAGAGCATAATCGGCTTGGCCGTGGACTCGGCGAGGAGCGAGAAGTGACGATACAAGCCCTCTTGGCTGGGCTTGTTGTAATACGGAGCGACGAGCAGGAATGCGTCGGCACCAGCTTCGTCCGCCCGCTTGGTCAGGTCGAGGGCTTCCGTCGTCGCGTTGGAACCCGTACCAGCCATGACCGGAACGCGGCCAGCGGCGTATTCCACCGTCTTCGCGATGACGGCGATGTGCTCATCATAGTCGAGGGTCGGGGACTCACCGGTCGTACCGACGGAAATCAGGCCATCAATGCCTTCCTTGATTTGGAAATCCACCAACTTTCGCAGGTCAGCCCAAGCCACCTGGCCGTTCAAGAACGGGGTGACGAGGGCGGTGTGGGCGCCGGCGTAGGCCTGAGGGCCGAACGGGCGTCCAGGACGCGAAGAGGTGGAACCGGGAGTGGACATTGCGACGGGTGCTGAAAGAGGAAACAACCCGCACCGCCCGCGGGTGACAAACCCAAAAACCCGCCGCGCTGGCCGAAAGCCCGCTTAAGGGGCGGTTCCGAGGAGAACACGGCTGTTATCGCTGTCGCTGACGTAGAGTTTCCCGTCTGGTCCGATGCGGACTCCATGCGGGCGCTTGAGTTGCGTGCTAGCCCAGTCGGGGGCGATTTTAGCCCCAGCCTTGCCGAGCGTGCCCACGACGGTTGTGAGGGTTTGCTTGGTCGGGTCGTAGGCGCGGACGGCGTGGTTCTCGGTGTCCACGATTAACACACGTCCTTGGGCATCCATGCAGATGTATTTGGGACCATTAAGCTGGGCTTCCGCAGCAGGACCGTTGTCGCCTGCACTGCCTTTTTTACCGGCGACGTTTACGACGGTCTTCAATTTTCCGTCCTTCAGCGCGATCAGTGAATTCCCTTCGCGTTGTACAATATAGACGGTGCCATCCTTGGCCACACACGTGGCCCGCGGGCCGTTGAGGGGAGCGGTCAGGGCCGGCGACCCGGCCTCAGCAATCCCTCGCTTGCCGTTTCCGGCAATGGTCTCGATTCGGTTCGTGCCGAGGTCGATGCGGCGAACACGTGAGTTGCCGAGGTCGGCAATCACCATCGCTTTGCCATCGGGGGACAGCGAGCAACAGAAGGGGCTGTTGAACTTGGCCTGCGTGGCGGCGCCGCCATCGCCAGCAAAGCCAGCCTCGCCCGTGCCTGCGAAGGCGGTCACAGCGTGGGTCTTGGGATCAATCCGGACGATGCGATGCTGAAAAGTGTCGGCGATGTAGATCGAGCCATCGGGGGCAATCGCGATATCGTGGATACCGTTGAAGATCGCCGGGGAGAGATCCTTGGCCTTAGCGGGAGCCGGCGGCTGTGCGCCCTTCGGAACACTATTCCAGCGCACGCCTGCGATGGGCTGGATCTTACCGTCGAGGACTGCGAAGACCTGGTTGCTCGGTGTGAACTCAACGCCGTAGAGCTTTCCTTGCGCATCAAAGTCTACGCTGAAGGGCTCATTCAGCTTGTCGGCTCCGGTGGCGGGCAGGACTTCTACCGCCGCCAGCGGCAGGGCGGCGAGCCAGAGTAGGGCAAATAGGGCGGAGCGGGGTCGCATGAGAATAGTGATAAAAGTCCGCCGCGGTCTGTCCAGCGTGCACCGCTGAGAATTATGGTTCGACCCCTCGCTGACCACGGGCTTACCTTGGTGACCCCCGCCATGGCCGACCTACCCAAAATCTTCGAGGAACTCCTAGGCCTCGCCGTCGAAAACGGCGCTAGCGATGTACACCTTAAAGCCGGCCGTCCAGCCTTGATGCGTGTCGCCGGTCAGCTGGTAGAGGCCGAGATGGCCCCATTGACCGCTGAGTTGTTACATGCGTTCGTCGACGCGACCCTACCGACCCGTTTCCGCGACCGCTGGGTGCGCGATAGCCAGGTCGATTATTCCTTTGATCGCATGGCCCAAGGTAAAGGGCGCTTCCGCGTCAATGCCTTCCTGCAACGCAATCAGCCCGCTGCCGTCCTGCGTTTGGTAAAGGTCAAGCCGCCGCAGTTCGCTGAACTCAACCTCGACGAAAAGACTATGCTCCAGACCCTTGAGCTCATGGAAGGGCTCGTGCTGGTCTGCGGTCCAACCGGTTCCGGCAAGAGCTCGACCATCGCCGCGATGCTCCGCCACGTAAACGAAAACTCGGCCCTGCACGTCATCACGCTCGAGGACCCGGTGGAGTATGTCTACGCGGACGAGCGCAGTTCTTTTAGCCAACGTGAAATCGGCATCGATGTGGAGTCCTTCCCAATGGGACTTCGCGCCGCCTTACGGCAAGATCCCGATGTCATCCTCGTCGGTGAAATGCGCGACAAGGAGACCTTTGAAACGGCCCTCCATGCCGCGGAAACAGGACACCTGGTTCTTTCGACTCTGCACGCCGGCTCTGCCCAGCAAGCCGTCCAGCGTCTCTTCGAATTCTTCCCAGCCGAACAACTCTCCTTGGCTCGCCGTTCGATTGCGGCCTCGCTTAAGGCCGTCCTTGTACAAACGCTCGTCCCGCGCCTTGACGGCCAGGGCGTGCTGCCTGTCATGGAGGTCTTCATCGTCGATGGCTTGGCGAAGCGCCTCCTCGCCGACGGCCAATTTGACCGTGTGCCTGAGTTGGTCGAAGGGGGTGCCGATGTCGGCTCCCGTCCGATCAACCAAGACTTGGTCCGCTTAGTCCGTGCGGGTAAGGTCAGCAAGGCCGCCGGCCTCGCCGCTTCGCCGAACCCTAAGGCTTTCGAGATGAACCTGTCGGGTATTTCGATTCAATCCGGCCGGATCATCCAGTGAGCGCCCCGCTGACGCTTGCGCTGCGCGAACTCGGCGGCGAAGGACCGCCTTTGGTCGTACTCCACGGACTCCTCGGCTCTTCGCGTAATTGGCAATCGGCCGGCGTGGCCTTGGCGGAACGCGGCTACCGCGTCCTCGCGCCTGACCTCCGTAACCATGGCTCGTCGCCCTGGGGCGATGATTGTAGTTACGCGGCGTTAGCCGGCGATATCGTGGCGCTACTCGAGAAGCTCGCGTTGGGGCCAGTGCACCTGATGGGGCATAGCATGGGCGGCAAGACCGCCATGCGGCTGGTCCTCGACCGCCCGGACCTTGTTTCGCACCTGACCATCGTTGATATCGCTCCGCGCACCTATAGCGACCGCGTACGTGTCGAGTTCGCGGCGATGAATGCTTTAGACCTCACGGCAATCAAGACGCGCAAGGACGCCGACGCGCTGTTGACTCCGCTGGTCGCTGACTGGGGGATGCGCCAGTTTATCCTGACCAATCTTGGCCAAGATGCCGCAGGCCGTTGGCGCTGGACCGTGAATCGTGAGGCCTTGACCGCTGCGATTCCCGAAATCCTCGGAAATCCCATCGGACCCGATGAAACGTGGTCCGGTCCGACGCGATTCATCCGCGGCGGGAAGTCGGGCTACGTGCGCGATGAAGATCTACCGATGATCCGTGCGCATTTCCCGCAGGTGGATTTCGTGACCTTGCTGGACAGCGGGCACAACCCGCACTTCGACGCCAAGGGCGGCTTCGTCGAAGCCGTCTGCGGCTGATCAGGGCATTACGTTCCGTACGATCCAGCGGACCAGCCAAGTCGCGAGTAGGGCAGAGGTACCGTAGACGAGCAACCTACCCCAGCCGCGCCTTCTTTGCCACCAAGGGCGGTCTTCGTCGTTGATGCTTCGGTCTGCCTCAATCATGGGCGACTCATCGCCGCCGATGAGCATCACCCAGCGCGGCTCCTGTTGCTCCAGGCGCTCGTCGACCAGCCAAAGGATCACCGTGTGCGGGCTATTTTCTGGAAGGCGGAGCGTGAACTTGCGCGGTGTCACACTGGCCCGCGCAGTGAGCCTCAGTAATGTGTAGGACTTGGCCAGTTCTTCGGGGGTGTGGCCGAGCGGGGCGGCGGGGTCGAGGCGGTCATCCACCCCGAGGTCGACCCGGCTGGCCTGCAGTAGGAAGTCGGTGGTCGCCTTGCCGTCATGCAGTAGCAGCAGGCCCTTCGTCTCGCGGACGAGGTCCGCCTCGGTCTTGATGCGCGGGTTGGCTTCGGCGTCCGCGGTGATGCGCACCGTCACTTTGTTGTCTGCTCCGATCGTGCACTTCGCGAGCAACCACTCGCCATTATGCGCAGACGCAAACAGGGGGAGCAACAAGGCTCCCCCTAGCAGGCAGACGGTGCGCAGTCCGCGGATCACTTGGCGTCCCAGCGGAGCACGCGACCGAACTGATTCCACTCGGTCTCGAGGATGTTGCCCTTACCGTCGAAAGTGATGCCGTGCGGTGAGGTCACGATGCCGGTGCGCCAAGCGTCAGGCTTCACGCCCGGGGTGTTGGTTTGGCCCTTGGTGTCGTTGGCGCCGAGTTCAGCGACCATTTTGCCTTCCTTGTTCCAGACGGACACGCGGCCGGCGATTTCGGCGACGCACATCAACTCGCCATGGAATGAGGCGGACGACGGGTTACGCAGGCCCTTATCGGCAATCATCTGCGGGTTGGTGCCATCGAGGTTGAGGTGGAACATGCGGTTGTTGCCGCGGTCGAGGCAGAGTAGGCGGGCTGGAGCGAAGCGGTTATCGACGAAGACCTTGTGAGTGTTGGCGAAACCCTTCTCGGCGACCTTCTGGGTCGGGCCACCGAAGACCTGCTTAAACTTACCTGCCTTATCGAACTGGAAGATCCAGCTCTTGCCGTAGCCATCGACGATATAGATATCGCCGTTGGCGGCCACGTCGCAGCTCGTCAACTTAAGGGTGTTCTTACCGTCCTTCGTCTTGCCTTGGGCGGCGGGGAAGTCGTCTGCCTTGATTTCCATCACGATGGCGCCATCGAGCGTGCACTTGATGAGGCGCTGTTCGTTGAGGACAGCGGCGAAGATGAATTCGCCTTCGGTGGTCTTACGGATGACGAAGCCGTGGAGGGAATTGGGCAGCTTGAGGGCCTTCACGAACTTACCAGTCTGGTCGTAGACCTGTAGGCCGGCGTTCGCCTCCTGGACGCTGACGTAGATGAGCCCAGCGGAGTCGACGGCGATCTCACCGTGGCCGTTGCCGATAGTTTTACGGTCTGGGCTAGGCTTGATGAAGTCGGGGACCAATTCGTACTTGGGTTCGGCGGCAAAAGCGCTGGAACCGGCGATAAGGAGGGCGAGGGTAGGGAGGAGCGAACGCATAGGGGTAGACTCTGATAAGGGTAGTTATTAGGGGCTGGCAATTTGAAAGACGGCCAAGGCTTGCAACCCGCCCCCCTTTGAGGTGTCTTGGGGATACCCCTTATGCGCTCCCTACGCTTCCTCTCCCTCTTGGCCTTGGCTCTGACGGCCACCCTGCGTGCCGCCGATGCTCCTGCTTCTGAGCCTGTGCCCAAGGCTGAATTTGTCTCCGCATTCAATGGTAAGGACCTCACTGGCTGGAAGGACGCCAAGGATAATAAGTTTTGGAAGGTCGTCGATGGCGTCCTCGTCGGCGAGAACGATGAAAAGCTGAAGGGCAATATGCTCTACACCGAGAAGGCCTACGGCGACGTCATCATCTCCCTTGAGTGCCGCTTCAGTGGTGAAATCGACAGCGGCATCATGGTGCGCCGTGACAAGGCTGGGAAGAAGGAAATGCAGATGCAGATTGGGGTCTCTCGTAGCCTGAAGAAGGACATGACCTGTACCTATTACGTCGGTAAGTACCCGGAAGCCGGTTTTGCTCCGAAGGTCGAAAAGCTTTGGAAGAAGGATGGCTGGAATCAGATCGTCTTCCGCGCCAAGGGTGAAACCTACACCGTTTGGCTCAACGGCGAGCAAGTCTCTCAGCTGACCGACCCCGCTTACCCGGCCCCTTACTCCGTCGGACTACAGATCCATGGTGGGCTCAAAATGAAGGTCGAGTACCGTAACATTCAGTTCGCTGAGTTGAAGTAAGATCGTTACGCGACGGGCGGGCTTTCGGCTGGCTAGCCTTTGCGGATCGCTTTCTATCTCCGCATGGCTCCCCCTTCTGGATTTGACCGCAGTCGCCGCGATTTCTTACTCAATGTAGGCGCCCTTTCCCTCGCCTTTGTGCCTTTCATGGTGCGCGGGGCGGAGGCTCCGAAAAAGAAGGTGAATCCCTATATCGACGCTGTGTTTGTCGACGGCGAGCCGCCCTTGCCGGCCGAAGGTTCCTTCACCTTCGCGGTCTTGCCCGACACCCAGTATTATTGCGAGAAGTTCCCTGATATCTTCGTTGCGCAAACGCGTTGGCTCGTCGAACAACGTGAACGTCGCCGCATCGCCGGCGTTCTTCATCTCGGGGACATCACGAACCGCAATACCGTCCCGCAGTGGGAAAACGCTCGCACGGCCTTGCAGGTGTTGATGGACGCCAAAATGCCGATGTGCCTCGTCCCTGGTAACCATGACTATGGTCTCGGCGGTGGCTGCGCCGACCGTACGACAATGATGTCCAAGTATCTCCCCGTGGCCGAGCTGTCCCAAGCTGCGCATTGGAAGGGTAATTATGACAAGGAGCCCGACCGCTCCGAGAATAGTTGGCACTTCCTTGAAGCGGCTGGCCGCAAGTTCCTCGTGCTCTGCCTCGAGTTTGGGCCGCGCAACGATGTGCTTCGCTGGGCCAATGCCGTGGTCGCCGCTCATCCAGCACGCGAAGTCATCCTGGTCGCGCACGCGCATATCTATCACGACGATACCCGCTACGATCAGAAGCGCTACGGCAAGGAGCAGGGTGGCAACCCGCACAGTTATTTCACCAGGCCCTACGACGACATCAACGACGGGCAAGAGGTCTGGGAAAAGCTTATCTCTCGCCACGAGAATTTTATTCTAACCTTGAACGGGCATGTCACCAGCGATGGCCTCGGCCGTATCGTCACCTCGACCGCCAAAGGCCACGCGGTACCGCAAGTGCTCGTTAATTTCCAGATGAAGCCCAACGGTGGCGATGGCTGGCTGCGTCTGATCGAGATGCGCAAGGACGGCACTATGCAGACTTACGATTATTCGCCGACCCGTAAGCAGATGAACGCGTCCAAGCAGAACCAGTTCCTGATTCCCTGGGCGTAAGCCCTTGCGGGCTCGTGCCCGGGCGCTATATCAACCTCATGACCCCGAACTCAGAAGAGCACCGCTTACAGCCTTCCCGCCGCGACTTTCTTCTGACCGGCGGGGCCTTTGCGCTCGGCTGCCTGCCGTTTATCGTCCGCGCCGCGGACCCCAAGGTGCCTGCCGCCAAGGCCAAGCCTAACCCCTACGCCGATGCGGTATTCGTGGATGGTGAGCCGCCGCTGCCAGCCGATGGTTCCTTCACCTTCGCGGTCTTACCGGACACCCAGCATTATTCCGAGAAGTATCCAGAGACTTATCTCGCGCAGACCCGCTGGCTTGTCGAACAACGCGAACGTCGTCGCCTCGCCGGCGTCTTCCACCTCGGCGACATCACGAACCAAAACACCGTCCCACAATGGACTAACGCCCGCAAGGCCATGCAGGTCCTCATGGACGCGCAGGTGCCGATGTGCCTGGTGCCGGGTAATCATGACTACGGCCTGCGCGGTAACGGCTCCGATCGTTCAAGCATGCTGTCAGAGTTCTTCCCGGTAAAGGACTTGGCCGCAGCCAAGCATTGGAAGGGCAACTACGACAAGGAGCCGGATCGCTCCGAGAACAGCTGGCATTTCCTGGAAGCCGGTGGCCGCAAGTTCCTCGTGCTCTGTCTGGAGTTCGGACCTCGTAACGACGTCGTCCGCTGGGCCAATGAAGTCGTTGCGGCGCACCCCGATCGCGAGGTCATCCTTCTGACTCACGTGCTCATCTTTCACGATGAGACGCGCTACGACTGGAAGAAGCTCGGGACCAAGCAGGACTGGAATCCGCACGCTTACGTCATGGCCAAGCAGGGAGGGGATGACGTCAACGACGGCGAAGAGCTCTGGGCCAAGTTGATCTCGCGCCACGAGAACTTCCTCCTGACTCTCAATGGCCACGTCCTCGGTGACGGCCTGGGCCGCGTAGTGACCTCGACTACCAAAGGACATGCGGTGCCCCAGCTGCTCGTCAATTTCCAGATGAAGCCCAA
>CAMDWM010000025.1:0-17618 GCA_945878755.1 Akkermansia muciniphila | reverse complement strand
GTGCGTCCACGCGAGGAGACGGTCCGCGGCCCGCCGCGAAGCCAGCGGAAAAAGTGAACCCGTGCGCCCGAACTGCCGGGCGACCTGTTGAGCGGCCCGTGACACCAAGGCATTGCGGACGAAGCGCGGGTAGCCAGCCGTGATATGCTTCCATGTCGCTGGCTCGCGGCGTTCATAGCCTTCGACATCGGCCAGGGTCGGCAGGGAGACTACCGTGCCATGCGGCGAGGCCGGCAAGGTTGTTCCTAATGGCGGACAAAGCGGCACAGCTCAGAGACCTTCGGGGCCGGTTTCGTTCTGCAGAATCTGATCAAGCGTCTGCCGGCGACGAACGAGGCGGAACTGTCCGTGTGCCTGCAGAAGCACTTCGGGTGCTTCGGGGAACGAGTTGTAGTTCTTCGTACTCATACCCGCGCAATACGCACCCGCACCACCGATGACAACGAGGTCGCCAGCCACCGCTTCGGGTAAAGCGCGCGTCGCCAAGGTTTCGGGTTCGCCGGGAGCGCAACTGATGAGGTCGCCAGATTCACAGCAATGCCCGACGACGACGTAATCGCGGACGCGACCGGTGATGGTCGCTGGATATAAATACACCGGATGTTGCGAGCCGTAGAGTGAAGGGCGTAAAATTTCCGTCATGCCCGAATCTAGTTTCAGGAATTCGCGGGTCCCGGTGGATACCACATCCTGTACTCGGCTGAGCACCGCCCCAGCGTTGGCGACAAGGAAGGTGCCGGGCTCGATCTCGAGGTGCAGAGGCCGACCATGCGTGGCGGCGAATTTTTCGAAGGCCTGCTTCACGGGTGCGCCCACGATTTGCGGGTCGGTGCCCTTCTCTGTCGAGACACGCGCGACCTTATAACCGCCGCCGAGGTTGAGTGTGACGACGTCCGGGAAGCGCAAGACGAGCGCGAGGCTGGCCGCAGAAACTTCCTGCCACACGACGGGGTCGCTGCCCGAGCCGATGTGCGTGTGGATGCGGACCACCTTGAGCTGATACTTCGTCGCGATCGCCTGAGCTTGATCGGCCCATTCATGCCAGATGCCGAAAGAGGAATCCGGGCCACCGACGTTCGTCTTCCCCGTCCCACCAGAGCCACGCCCGGGATTAAAACGGAGACCCACCTGCTGGCCGGGCATCGCTTGGCCGATGCGCTCCAACTGGAGGAGCGAGCAAGCGTTCACCTGGATGCCCAAGCGGAGGAGTTCTGCGAAATCACCAGGGAGCTCCTGCGACGAGAGGGAAAGGCGTTCAGCGGAGACCCCCGCCTGGATGGCGCGGCGGACTTCATACCCGGAGCTGGCGTCTAAGTGAAGGCCTTGGGCGGCGAAGAGCCGGAGGACCGAGGCATTCGGGCAGGCCTTCATGGCGAAGCGGACCGTTAGCCCGAAGGCGTTCGGGAAGGCCAGCATGGCGGCGGCTTGGGCCGTGAGGGTGGCCTGGTCGTAGACGTAGCAAGGCGTGCCATGGGCGGCAGCGATGGCCGCGGCGGCGGCAGGAGAGAGGAAACGATGGAGTTCCACGGGAGTGATGGGCGAACTTTGCCATTCCCCCCCTGCCCTTCCAGCCTTTTCAACGCTGATGACACCGCTTGCCTCCCCTGCCCCACCCCCTTGGGATGACCCGACCGCATGTTCACCTCCGAGACCATCGTCGCCGCCGCCACGCCCACCGGACGCTCCGCCCTCGCGGTCATCCGTATTGATGGCCCCTTGGCGGCGACCATCGCCTGCGCAGCCTTCGGCCGCAACACCGCCCCCGCCGCTCGCCGCGCGACGACGGCGGTCTGGCGTGACCTCGCGGGTAACGCCATCGATCAAGTGGTCGCTGTTTTGGCCGTGGCACCGCATTCCTTTACCGGCGGCGACTCCCTGGAAGTCACGTGTCACGGCAATCCCCTCCTGGTCCGTCGACTCGTCGAAGATTGTCTCGCCCGTGGTTGCCGCGCGGCGGAACCGGGTGAGTTCACGCGCCGTGCTTTCCTCGCCGGCAAACTCGACCTCACGCAAGCGGAAGCGATTGCCGATTTAATCCATGCCAGCTCTGAGCGGGCGCTCGCTTCAGCCCGCCGCCAACTCGCGGGCGAACTCGGTCGGCAAGTCGCCGCGTGGAGTGACCGCCTCCTCGCGGCGCTCGCAACCCTCGAAGCGCACATCGATTTCCCCGAAGAAGACCTGCCCACTGAGGACCCCGCAGGACCTCTGCAAACATTGGCTAAGATTGAGTTAGGACTTTCTGGATACGCTCGAACGGCCCGCCATGCGGCCACGCTGCGGGACGGCCTTCGCGTCGCCGTGGTCGGTGCACCGAACGCGGGGAAATCGAGTTTGCTCAACGCGGTGAGTGGTTCCGCCCGAGCGCTCGTGAGTGCGGAACCTGGGACCACGCGGGACTTCCTCGAAGCGCCCATCGCGGGGCTCCCCCTCGCCGTCACCGCGGTCGATACCGCTGGCCTCCGCGTGGGTGGCTCCGCCTTGGAACATGCCGGCATGGAGCGCGCCCTCGAACAAGCGCGCGCCGCCCACTTTCTTCTGCTCGTCGTTGACCGCTCCGCGCCGCCGCCGACGTTACCCGCGGAACTCGAGGCATTGCTTGATCCAGCGCGCACCCTCGTCATCGCCAACAAGTCGGATCTCCCCGCACATCCCGCGCACGCTTCTTGGCAGCCAGAACTGACGAAGATTCCAACCTGCCTGCTGGATGGCCGTGACGCCGAAGCCCTCCGGGACCAGCTGGGCCAAATCTTGGTCGACCGCGAAGTCGCCCCGGGAGCCGAAGACCTAGTCGTCGGGGTCCGCCATGCGGACGCCCTTCTCCGAGCGGCCGAGGCCTTAAAGGTGGCCCGCGAGCACCTAGCACCCCCCGCTCAGACGGAATTGGCGGCTGCCCGTTGCCGGGAGGCCTTGGACGCCCTGGGGGAGATTGTCGGGCGAATTGATAATGAGCGTATGCTGGACAAGCTCTTTGCTTCCTTCTGCATAGGGAAGTGATTCCCTCCGCTAGGAGGGAAGCCTCCTATGCGACCGCCCAAAGAAATCCGCCTCGGCCCCTCTCGGCCCTACGACGTCATTGTCTGCGGGGCGGGCCACGCGGGCGTTGAAGCCGCCCTCGCCGCAGCCCGCATGGGCGTTGAGGTCCTGTTACTCAGCGGAAACATCGACACCATCGCCCAGATGAGCTGCAACCCCGCCATCGGGGGACAGGCCAAGGGGCACATCGTCCGCGAGATCGATGCCCTCGGCGGTGAGATGGGCCTGACCGCCGATACGACCGGTATCCAGTTCCGCCTGCTGAACTCCTCCAAGGGCCCCGCCGTCCAAGCCCCACGGGCGCAATGCGACAAGAAGGCGTACCAGTTCCGGATGAAGCACCTCTGCGAACTTCAACCCGGGCTATCCATCTTCCAGGCCATGGTCACCGGCCTCATCTTTGAGCACGGGGCAGTGGTCGGGGTGAACACCAACCTCGACCTAGCCTTCTACGGGAAAACCGTCGTGGTCACGACGGGCACTTTTCTGCGCGGCTTGATGCACATCGGGAGCAATAAAACGGAAGGCGGTCGCTTGGGTGATTTTAGTGCTAAGTCGTTGTCTAGCAGTTTTTTAGATTCAGGAATTGAACTGCAGCGCCTTAAGACCGGCACCCCTCCGCGCATCCTCGGCTCATCCATTGATTTTAGCCAATGCGAAGAGCAA
The DNA here is from genome assembly GCA_945878755.1 of Akkermansia muciniphila. Taxonomy (GTDB): domain Bacteria; phylum Verrucomicrobiota; class Verrucomicrobiia; order Opitutales; family UBA953; genus UBA953. The sequence continues at coordinate 13,919 of CAMDWM010000025.1, read as the reverse complement.
GCCGGCGACCTCTCCCCCACCCTTTTTGCCTTCCATGATACCCGGCAAGAAGCTGACATGTTCCACGTGGAACAACGTGGCGAGCGCCTCCCTGGATGGACTCCGGGCAGCGATCAAGTCTCCTGCTGGATGACCGAGGCATCTGGAGTGACCGGTAAGATTGTCCATGATAACCTCCACCGCTCTCCTCTTTATGGCGGCGAGATTAAAGGCGTTGGCCCGCGCTACTGCCCCTCCATTGAAGATAAGTTTGTGAAGTTCTCGGAAAAGGAGTCGCACAAGCTCTTCTTGGAACCCGAAGGCCGTAATACGGATGAGTGGTATATCAACGGACTCTCCACCTCCCTGCCCTTTGATATTCAGCTCGAGATGCTGCATTCCATCCCAGGGCTGGAGAAAGCCGTCATGCTCCGGCCAGCCTATGCCGTGGAATACGACTTTGCCCCACCCACCCAGCTCTACCCCACCCTAGAATCCAAAAAGGTCGAAGGCCTCTTCTTCGCCGGCCAGATCAATGGGACCTCTGGCTACGAAGAAGCTGCCGCCCAAGGGCTGGTCGCCGGGGTCAACGCCGCCTGTAGGGTCCAAGGCCTGACTCCCATGGTCATTGGGCGCGACGAGGCCTATATTGGGGTCCTCATCGACGACTTAGTGTCTAAAGGCACCCAGGAGCCTTACCGCATGTTCACCAGCCGGGCCGAATACCGGCTTTTATTCAACCACGGCAGCGCTGAACTCCGCCTAAAGTCCAAAATTGCAGATTACGGCCTCGTCCCGGCCGCTCGTTTAGCCCGAATTGAATCCAAGGCCGCCCAAGTCGCACATTGGACCGAATACCTCGAAAAGATCGCCATTAGCGGCGGGTTGGCGGGCGATGTGCTCCGAAGAAATGTTGAAGGCGTGCCGGCGGACCTACCGCCGAGCTTCCTGGCTGAAACCCCTGAGGTTCAAGCCGAAGTCATGTATCGTGTCAAATACCGAGGCTACTTGGATCGTGAACGCCGATCCGCCCGCAAACTCCATGACCTCGAGTCCTTTAAGGTGCCGGCTAACTTCGACTTCCTAAAGTCCTATGGGCTGCGGATTGAGGCACGTCAGAAGCTCCACGCAATTCAGCCCCAGACTCTCGGCCAAGCGAGCCGCATCAGTGGCGTGAACCCAGCGGATATTTCCTTATTGATGGTCTTGTTTCGGGCGCAGAAGAGCGCGTAAGGGCAGGGCGGGGTAGTGATGTTCTACGTGGAACAGTGCCCAAGTAACACTTGTGCCTTAGGCGTGAAACAATCAGGTGACGACACGCCTTAACTAATTGTTAGCAAACAGTTTATGTACTTTAAGTCGTCCTGTAACCCGACCGCCTTAATTGACACCTAAATCTGGCGCTCATCGCACAAGCTGATTTATTTCTAACTGTGGCCACTCAAGACGCTGAACACCTCAAACGCATCCTCGTCGTCGACGATGAGACGGATGTCACCGAGCTCTTGGATTATAAATTCCGCCAAGCCGGGTACGCAGTCCGCAGTTTAAATGATCCGCTCCGGGCCATCGGCCTCGCCCGCGACTTCCGCCCCGACCTCATCATCTTAGATGTCATGATGCCCGAACTCACCGGCGTGCAGTTGCTGCGCATGGTTCGTGCGGATGCCTTACTACAAGACACCCCTGTTATTTTTCTGACCGCGAAAGGGGAGACCGCCGACAAAGTGCGCGGCCTGGAGTCGGGCGCCGACGATTACGTCACCAAGCCGTTTGACGTGCGTGAACTCATGCTCCGGGCGCAGGCCTTACTCCGCCGCGCTAAATCCGCCGCGGCCAAGCCCTCAACCCGGCTCGCCGCAGGAGCGCTCCTGCTCGACATCGAGCGGCATGAAGTCACCGCCGCCGGGAAGCCCCTCGAATTAACGGCCACGGAATTCAAGTTACTACGCCTGCTCTTAGAGCGTAAAGGCCGGGTGCAGTCCCGGGAAGAACTCCTCTCGGATGTCTGGAATTATTCGCCCGACTTAGAAACACGCACGGTCGACACGCACGTCCGCCGTCTCCGTGAAAAACTCGGGCCCTCGGGTGATGTCATCGAGACGGTCCGCGGGGTCGGCTATCGCGTGACGGGATGAGTGCTTTGCACTCGCACCGAACGACGACCAGCCGCACACTCTTGGCTCGATGAGCTGGCTTCCTTGGATGATACTCGCCATCGGGCTTGGCCTGGTTGGCTGGTGCCTCGCCGAACTAGGCCACTGCCTCCGTTGGTGCCGACGTTCGTTACAGGGTGGAGGAACGGAGGTAAGGCCGCAGGGCTGGCTGATCCGCTGGCTCTCGCTGGATGAACTTTTTACGGCGATTGAAGGACGCACGTTAACCGAAGGGGAAATCCGTTCGGCGGCAGCCAAGCGCGTGGAAGCGCTCTTGGCCCCACTGACGGACGCCGTGCTCGTCGTCGACGCCCAAGACCGCCTCCGGCTAGCAAATCCCGCAGCGAACGCATTGTTTGGCTTATCCGATGCTGAACTGGGCGCATCCATCGTGCCGTTGGTGCGGAGCGCAGATTTCATCGAACTGATTCGGCAAGTGCGCCGCGAGGGCAGGGCGGGGGAGACGATCTTACTGCACCGGGCGCCGCTCGCTGACGCCTGGATTCAAGCCGCCGGAGCGCGTACCGACCCCGAAGCCTTCGGCGAAGGCGCGGTCATCTTTGTCTTGGCCGAAGTGACCGCACTGAAACGGCTTCAAGCGATGGAACGTGAGTTTGTCACGAACATCTCGCACGACCTCCGCACGCCGGTGACGATTCTCCGTGGCTATGCAGAAACCCTGGCCGACGACCAAGCGACGATGACGCCGGAAGACCGGGCGCGGTTCATTCAAAAAATTATTTCCTCCGTCGGGCGCCTACAGGGTCTCGTTGAAGGCTTGCTCGCCTTAGCCAGCTTGGAGAGCTCCCATGACCCCATGCGACGCGAGCGGGGGGCGCTGCATCGCGCGTGCCGGGAAGTCGCCGAAGAACTGGGCCCGCGTTGCCGGGCGGCGAAGGTCACCGTTGAGCTCGACCTACGGGCGGAGGAGAGTGCCGCGGCTGATCCCGTGCAAGCGCGTCGGCTCGTCCAGAACCTCATCGAGAACGCGCTCGCGCACGCCTCGGGTGCAACGCACATCCTGATTCGCACCTCGCATGTGCCTGGTGGCGTCGCCCTAGAAATTCAGGATGATGGGGCGGGCGTGGCCGCCGTCGATCTCCCGCGTCTCTTCGACCGATTCTACCGCACAGATAAATCACGGCGAGCGGGTGGGAGTGGCCTAGGCCTGAGTATCGTCCGACAGGTAGCCGAACTGCACGGCGGGTCGGTGACGGCGGATAACGTCCGACCGAAGGGCCTGCGGGTGACGGTGACCCTACCGGTTGCCGCCTAAAACAAGAAACCCACCGGTTTGGGTGGGTTAAAGTGGAGCGCGCGACTGGACTTGAACCAGCAACAGCCACCTTGGCAAGGTGGTACTCTACCATTGAGCTACGCGCGCTTTCGGAAAGTGAGCAGACCAATCTGCTTAACGGCTGTCAAGCCTTTGGGCTAAACGCTCACGGATGGCCTTGGGGGCAGGGTAGAGGCCTAAAGCACGAATCTGCTCGGCGGCGGCCTCAGAAAAAAGCCATTTCAGGGCATCTTTATGTGCCATCTGCTTATCTGTTCGCACATACAGATACAGGGGCAGGCGCAAAGGGTAGTCGCCATTATAGATATTCATCTCGTCCGGGGAGTAGGCGGTGGTCGCCTTACCGGGGCGGCCATCAGACACCTGCAGTAAGCGGCCCTCGGAGCCTACGGGCAGGGCGGGGGCGAAGGCTATGGTCGCCGGTCGGGTAGCCAGGCTTTGACCGACGGGAGCCCAGTCCATGACAATATTCACTTCCTGACGAAAGGGCTGCTTGTTTAAAGGTACCCCCTGGATGAGTTCCCGGGCAAAAGCCCCATGGGGGGCGTAAAGATAGGTGAGAATCGTTTCCGAGAGGTTCCCCCCGGCGAGGTCGTTCCAGTTCACATAATAAACCTTCGGGTCCTTGGCCAATAAGCTGTTAAGGTCGGAAAAGCTTACCTGGTTCTGACGATTAGACTTATGGACCGCCACGACGACCGCGGCATTAGCCAAGAGGTACCGCTGCAGGGTCTGGCCGGCAGGCGCGGAGGGGTCGGGTTCGCCGTCTTTCTGAAAGAGTAACGCGACGGACGAGCGACCATCCGCCAAACTACGCCGTCCGGGGAGCGTGCCCGCAAAGTCGACCGAGGAGGCTGGGGCAGCCTGCCGGAGCCCATCCGTCAGCACGGCCTTCAAGAGATCGGACCCAGCGATGTCTGCACCGAGCACGGAGGTCGCCGCAACCACGCACAATAGCCAAGCCTTACGCATGGGGCGGCGGGCCGACTTCTAACTCGGGCCATTGTAAAAGTTTCCGGTGCAACGTTCGCCGCGAAATCCCCAGCAGCTCGGCGGCCTTCGTCCGATTGCCAGCGGCGGAAGCTAAAGCCTGTTTCAGGAGCTCCTTCTCGTTCTGCTCCTTATCAAACATGCCCCCCGTGGCCGCTGGTAGGACGGGGCGGACGCTCCCGCCGAGGCTCGTCGGCTGAGTGTAGCGCGAATCGAGATCAGCCACGCCGACCATCTTACCTGCGCGGAGTACGGCCAGGTTCTCGCACGTGTTTCGCAGTTCACGAATATTACCAGGCCACGGGTACCGGGCTAATAACGCCAAGGCGTCGGTGGCCAAGCGCACCTCCACCAGATTATTCTCCGCCGCAAACCTTTTAAGGTAATGCGCCAAAAGCAGGGGGATGTCATCCGACCGCTCACGCAAGGGCGGCATCCGCAAAGGGACGACGGAAAGGCGGTAGTAAAGGTCTTCACGGAACTTACCTTCCTTCACCATCTGGAGTAAATCGCGGTTCGTCGCACACACCAAGCGGAGGTCGAGGGCAATCGGCTTATGTGAACCGAGGCGTTCGACGCTACGGGTCTCCAGAAAACGCAGAAGCTTTATCTGGGTCGTCGCGTCGATCTCGCCAATTTCGTCGAGGAAAAGTGTCCCGCCATCAGCGGACTCGAAACGGCCGACGCGGCGCTCCGTCGCTCCTGTGAAGGAACCTTTCTCGTGACCGAAGAGCTCGCTCTCAAGGAGGTTAGCCGGAATGGCCGCGCAATGGACGGCCATGAATGGGCCCTTCGCACGATTACTCGCCTGATGAATCATCTGCGCAAATAGCTCTTTGCCGGTCCCGGTCTCTCCGAGTAATAGCACGGTCGCATTCGAGGTCGCCACTGAGCGGACCTGCTCGATGGAATGCTGCAAGGCAGCGGATGAGCCCACCACTTCACCTAGCGAGAACTTGCGGTCGAGGCGGGTCTTCAGCACGGTGACTTCCTTCTCCGTCGCCCGGGCCTTCAGCCCTCGCTCCAAGAGTAATTCGACCTGCCGGAGATCGACCGGCTTCTGCATAAACCAATAAGCGCCGCGGCTCATCGCTTGCACGGCCGTCTCCACGTCGCCATAGGCCGTCATCATCAGGCACACGGGTTGCGGCGAAAGTTTGAGCGCCCGGTCGATCACCGCCATCCCGTCCTCGCCCGCCATCCGCAGGTCGGTCAGCACGGCGTCGGGGGGGACATCCTGCATGAGGCGCGCGGCTTCCACGGCATCCTTCGCCACGAAGGTCTCATACTTGTCCTCGAGCGCGGCGCGCAGGCCATCGCGCGTGTGCTTCTCATCGTCAACAATTAGAACGGTTGGTTTCATGGGGTGCCCGTTTCGGGTCTTTGGGCGGCGCCCCAGACGCGGGCAGCCTTCTCGGTGAGCGCCGTGCGGGCGCGCGCGACTTCCGCTAAGCGCGCCTTTAAATTAGCGTTCGCCACCGTGGAGAGGTCGTCAAGGTCGCACAAGTAAGCGCCTTCGACGGTGCGGGCGGCTACATCGAAATTGCGCGGCACGCCGAGGTCGACCAGCAACAACGGGCGGCCTTGGCGCCGCCGCGTGAAGATGCGAATCGTTTCCACATCGAGTAAGGCACGTTCGACGGCGGCACAGCCAATGACCACGTCATGGGCATGCGCTTGCTGCAGAGCATCCGCCAGGGTCAGGGAGGCCCCCGAAAATTCTTCCGCGAGGGCCCGAGCGTTCTCGAAAGTGCGGGAGGCCACGGTGACCTGGGTCGCTCCACGCGAGACTAACGCCTGGACGACTTGGCGGCCGACCTCGCCCGTGCCGAGGACGAGGATACGCGCATCGGCCAATTTTCCGAAGACTCGGCCCGCCAGTTCCACGGCGATATTTCCCAAGCTGACCTGACCTTGCGAAATCCCCGTATGGGTTCGGGCCCAAGCACCCGCCTGGAAAGCGCGTTGGAAAATGCGGTTCAACATCGGGCCCGTCATACCGCGGGCGAGCGCATCAGCGTAAGCGTCCTTGGTCTGGCCTGCGATTTCGGCTTCGCCAATCATCTGAGAATCCAAACCGGCGACGACCGCGAACAAATGCTCAACGGCCTCAAGACCAGGAATCGGGCGGAGGTGCTGATCTAATTCCGTGGGCGCAACGCCCGTTGCTTGGATCAAGGCGGCGCGGGCATGCAGAGCGGCCGCTTCATCGCCAACCACATAAGCTTCCAACCGATTACAAGTAGCGAGGAGGACGACCTCGGCGAGGCCGGCCGCGCGGGCGGCCCGATAAAAAGCCTCCACCCCAGCCGGCGAGACGCTGAACGCCGCGCGGGCGTCGAGGCCGGCGGTGTGATGCGTGGCGCTCAACGCCACCAACGTGGTGGATGCGGCACTCATCGAGCGGTGGGCAGGGAAAGCCATAGCGCCAAGAGCGCCGGCAACAGAAGCCATAACGAGCCGCGCGCAAAGGCGGCACCGCTGAGGGTGGAGCGCCGCTGGAGTACAAGCAGTATGGCCGCGAGGAGGAGCGTCGCAGCGGCCATGACAAGCTTCGGTAAATTAACCCACCCGGCGACACCGGTGAAGGCATCGACCGCACCAATAACCACGGATAACCCCAGCATCCAGACCGCGGCTCCCATCAGGTTGGCCCCAATCTTATTCATCGGTACTAAGGCCGGCAGTAAGCCATAGATACCGCCAAATTTCCGTTGGGCCAGGGCGCGGTCCTGCAAGAGGTAGGCGAGGGCATTGAGCGCTTGGGCGGCCAGGAGGCAGTAAGCCAAAATAGCCGCCGCAATATGGAGGAGAATCAACGGCTTCACCGAAGACGTAAACGCGTGGGTCTCTCCGCCGAGCCGGCTGGCGGTAAACAGACAGGCCATCGTGGCGGAGGAGATGACCCAAACGGGTAACCGGTGCTGGAAGGCGAGGTCCAAGAAAATCGCTAACCCCGCCAGCCCCCAGCTAATCGACTGGAGCATCCCTGCCGAAGAATCCACCGGGAAGGTATTCCGGCTGAGGCCGTCCGCAGCTAAGGAGATGGTCAAGAGCAGCCAGCCAACTCGAAGCAACCAGAGCCCACCCGCAGGGACGTTGCGCGAGGATGGGGTGGACTTCACCTGCCAATCCCAGGCTGCACTGGCCAAGAAGATGAAAGCGCAGACCATGCCCATAACCCCGAGGGGAAGGGGGAAGGCGGTATCTCCGGACGCAACGACCATGGTTTCAAAATAGAGTGAGGTGTGACATTTTGGCAACCCCCCAAAGTTAGGAAAATACCCCCTGTTTACTTGCGAAAGGTGGGCCTGAGGCTATTTTCAGCAAATTATGGCCTACAACCCCTACGATCTGACCCAGCACCCCCCTCGCAGCCCTCGCTGTCGGCTCGGCGGCCTCGTTATCCTCCCCCGGATGTTAGACAAGGCTCGGGCCACCCTGGAGGGCAAGAACGGGGAATACACCTACAACTGCTCCCTCGACCAGAACGTCCTTAACTTCCTCGGTATCGATGCCGAAGCCCTCAAGGCACAAGTCGCCAAGGGCCTTGGGGATGGCGAAATCCTCGCTTGGCTGTTGGCCAACGCCAAGCACGCCCGAGCGGGCTACGAAATCGCGGCCTTTAGCGCCTTCCATGACCTCCGCGCCCCCTCCGCCCCAGGCGGGCGGGAACGCCTGACCCATTACCAATCATCTACCCCGGCGGGAGCCAAGCGCGATGACATCACGTCCTGGTTCGACGTCCTGGACCTCGACGACCACCAAAGCTTCGGCGGCAAGGTATGATATACCTTAGCCTGGCCCCGAAGGTATCGATTGAACCCATCAGAATTATCGATATACTGTGAAGATCCAAACCTGTTACCCTTCACCCCTATGAAATCGTTCCTCGCCTCCCTCAGCCTCCTGCTCTGCGCCACCCTCGCCTCCGCCGCGGACTTCGATTGGAAGACGCGCTTCCCTGAAGGCCTCGTCGACGATGCTGGCAAGGCCGTCGACATCGCGACCCTAAAGAACAAGACCGTGGCCGTCTACTGCTCCGCCCACTGGTGCCCGCCCTGCCGCACTTTCACGCCGGAACTCGTCAAGTTCGCCAACGCCAACAAGGACAAACTGGCGGTCGTTTTCATCAGCAGCGACGAAGATGCACCGCGGATGTTCGCCTACATGAAGGAAACCAAAATGCCTTGGCCCGCTGTACCCTTTAAGTCGGCAGGCGGCAGCGCAATCAAGCGGGAGCAGGGCGTGAGCGGTATCCCCACGCTCCTCGTGTACGGCAAGGATGGCCAGCTGCTCACCAAGAATGGCCGAGACTTAGACGGCCTCAAGAAGCTGCTCGGTAAGTAAGTGCCCCGACGCCCGCGCCGCATCCTCCTCGTCTGCATGGGGAACATCTGCCGTTCGCCGACGGCCGAGGAGGTCTTGCGTGTGCACGCACAGCGGGCTGGACTAGAGCTACACCTAGACTCCGCGGGGACTGAAGATTACCACGTCGGCAATCCGCCCGATGCCCGTAGTGTCCTCCATGCCCACCGGCGCGGCTACGACCTCTCGGGCCTTCGAGCACGTCAAGTTTGCCCTGACGATTTCCGTGATTTCGACCTGCTCTTAGCGGCAGACACGCTTAACCTCGGCGTCTTGCGCGATCGGTGCCCGCCGGCGTATCACCATAAACTGGCACTGTTCCTGGGCGATCGCGCCCTGCCGGATCCGTATTACGGACAAGCAACGGATTTCGAAAAAGTGCTCGATTTAGTGGAGAAACGGGCGGTTTCGCTCCTCTCGGAATGGCAGGCACCAACTGATTGATTGCCGTGCGGACGCCTTGGGGTTTGCTTCACCCAGCGATGTACCAAGTGAATTTCAGTGACCAAGCGATCCGGGAGTTGGCCAAGTTGCCAACCCTGGAACAGTTGGACGTCGTCGAAGCCTTCTCCTCCCTCACCCCAGAAGACCTCTTGCGCGGAAGTTCCGAGCTCGGGACCGTCCGCCGTGGTGGGCACGTGTACCACCGCCTCCGCGTCGGCGAGTTCCGGATTTACTTCGAAGCCTCCGAAGAGTCGTTGGTCGCCAACTACGTTCTCCATCGCCACACCTTCGCTGACTTTGCCTTCCGCTCCCATCTCCCGTTCGCCGAAGACGAAGCCAGAATCGAACAAGAAGGCGGCTTTTGGAAGTACCTCGACGACCCCAAATCCTAAACGTGAGCTCCCCCCAACCACCCCGCTACAACTCTCCCGAAGAGGCGGCACGCATCTATCTCCTGCCTAATCTTTTCACGGCGGGAAACATGCTCTGTGGATTCCTCGCCATTAAGGAATGCATCGAAGCCCGCTTCACGACCGACGACCCAAACCTTTCTGCCAGTCACTACGTCTGGGCTGTCTGGTTCATTCTGTTCGCCTGTCTCTGCGACCTATTTGATGGACGGGTAGCCCGCGCTACGCACCGCGAATCTCTCTTTGGGGCCGAATTTGATTCCATCGCCGACACGGTGTCGTTCGGCGTGGCCCCGGCCTTAATGGCCTGTTTTCTTATCATCAACCCTGGGGTTAACGACGACATCAAGCTCGTCACCTGGCTTTTTGCCTTCATCTACCTGCTCTGCGTTGGGGTGCGTCTGGCGCGTTTTAATGTCCTCACTAATCCCTTAATCCCAGGGAATGAAAAGCGCGCAGCTGGCGGAGATTTTGTGGGTCTCCCGTCACCGGCCGCCGCCGGGATGATGGCCTCGCTGGTCTTGGTGTTATCCAAAATAATGGTGACGTCTGGAGTCAAGCCAGAGGCCATAGCGTCATGGTCCTGGACCCTCCTGCCACTGATGCTGATCATCTCCTACCTGATGGTCAGTAATGTACGCTTCCCCAGCTTCAAAAAGGTCGATTGGAATACCAAGACGCGCTCGCGTGGCTTTATCCTAATCATCATGTTGACCGTGGCAGCTTATCGCTACCGGGAGTTCGCTCTACCAGCGGTCTTCCTTGGCTACATCTGCTGGGGGGTGGTCCGGCACTTTTTCCTACTCCGAAAAGGCGAGATAGACCCTGCTCCAGAAGATGAGGATGAAAACGAGCCTACTGTGTGAATAAGGGGTGAGGGAATCGGGCTTCTAAACCCCTGTGAACAAAGTAATCCTTATTCGCAGGTTGGGCACAGGGACGCCAAAAGCACATCCCTCCTAATTTCAACACCTTGGGAAACTATCCACGCCCTTCCGAGACTTACGGTTACTACTGTATTTAATTAATTAGGTTATCTATTAATACAGTCCCCCCGGAAGTGGGCATTGATTGGTTGCCACTGACCCCCCACAGCCTCAAATCTGTGTGCATCATGAAGTTCAAGGTAAACCGAAACCATTTTTTTAACGGCCTCTCCAGCGTCACCAACGTGGTGGGCAATCGTGCCACGATGCCGATTTTACAAAACGTCCTCATCGAAGCCGAGGGCGACACCGTCACCCTGACTACAACCAATCTCGATCTCGGTATTTGTTGTCGCATCAAGGCAACCGTGACCTCCCCAGGCCGGATCACTTTGCCGGTTAAGAAACTCGTGCCAATTATTCGGTCACTCTCGGGTGCCGAGACAGTCGTTGAACTGACCGGAAAAGACCGCGTCAAAGTCACGTCAGGAAGTTCTGTATTCCAAATCGCTGGCCTGCCTGCAGATCAATTTCCACCGATTGCCAGTTTCACGGGACAGCCTACTATTTCAATCGAGCAGGAGGACCTAGGTTCCATGCTGCGTAAAGTCAGCTATGCACAATCGACGGACGAAAATCGCTACATTCTCAACGGAGTTTTTTTTGAATTCGCTGACGGCAAACTCACCGTGGTTGCCACCGACGGCCGTCGCCTCGCCAAGTGTGAACGTGCTTTAGAAGGACCCGATAAGCCGCTCTCCTTGATTTTACCTGCCCGCACCATCGCTGAATTACAACGCCTGCTCAAGGTGGGCGGCAAGGCGCACGTCTCCCACAATGAGCGCCAGGTCGGCTTCACTATCGACATCCCGAAGAACGACGAAGGCCTCGTCGACCGCATCCAGCTCGTCTCCAAGGTCGTTGAAGGTAACTACCCTAACTACCGCCAGGTCATCCCCAAGGAAGCCGGCAGCAAAGTTCGCCTCGAGCGCGAAAAACTCTTGGACAGCGTCACGCGCGCCGCGCTCATGTGTGATGACCGTAATAACACCATCCGACTGTCTGTTTCCAAGAAGAACCAGAACCTTGAAATCAGTGCTAAGTCTGATTCCGGTGAAGCCCATGAACCGATTGCGGTGAAGTATGATGGTCCCGACGTGAACATTGCCTTCAACCCGCAGTATGTTGTCGAGCCACTGAAAGCGGTGACCGAAGACGAAATTGATTTTGAATTCAAGGACGACATGTCCCCTGGCGTCATCCGCGGCCTGAAGGAAGACTTCCTCTGTGTCGTGATGCCGCAGCGGATTTCGTAAGGGCTTACAGCCCGGGGTCTTGGTAATCAGGTAACGCCTTAATCGCCGCGAGAATCCGACGCGATGCTTCCATTGTGCGACCAGCCACGCCTTCACCGGGATCGTAGTCAGCTGGCAGTAACGCTTTACCAAAGCGAACCCGCACACGGGCTCCGCCGGTGGGGAAGAAAGCCCCGCGGGGTAGGACGTCCCGGGCTCCGCGGATATGGATAGGAATCACGGGTACGCCCGACTTACAGGCAAGCAAACCCGCGCCGGCCTTGGCTTCACCAATGACGCCATCGGCGCTCCGCGTCCCTTCCGGGAAAATCATCAGGCCACGGCCTTGGGCCAGCGCCGCTAAGGCTGACCGAATCGCACCAATATCCGCCTCTCCGCGATCGACTGGAATGCAGTGACAGTAACTTAAGACCGCTCCGAGAACGGGGTTATCGAAGAGTGAACGGCGTGCGATGAAAGAGATCTCTCGCGGTAAGCACGAGCCAATCACGGGCGGGTCGAGCATACTTTGGTGGTTAGACGCAAAGATGCAGGCCCCGTTGGGGACGGTTTCCCAGCCTTCTACTTCGATGGCTGCAAAGACCTCCGCAAAGGCACGGGCACCATGGTACACCGCCTTATAGACGAGGTTCTGCGAGGTGAGAATCATGCGGGGTGAGCCACACTCTGGACCAACGCTTTCACTTGGGCAACCACCTCTACGAGTGGGAGGTGTGTATTATCGATGCGCGTGGCGCCCTCCGGGCAAACCAACGGCGCCGTGGCGCGGGTCGAATCCAGCAAGTCGCGTTGAGCGACCGCATCGGTTTGCCCTTCGGCGGCACGACGTTGAGCGCGGGCGACCGGATCTGCTTGTAGGAAGACGCGAACCTCCGCCTGGGGGAGGACCACAGAACCAATATCGCGGCCTTCCATGATGACGCCAGCAAAGCCCGCGGCTTGGCCGAGTGCCACTTGCGATCGCTGATAGGCTAACAGAAAATTACGGACCGCCGGGAGCGCGGCGAATTTAGAAACCGCCGCGTTGACATCTTCGGAGCGGAGGGTGGCGTCGGCGGGTCGGCGACCATCGAGGGTCACGACCGAAGAGATGCCGGAAATTTCCGAACCGAGGCGTAGGTGAGCTAAGGCCGGGAGGACCGAAGCAACGTCTTCCGCGCGTGCGCCCGCATCGAGGAGCGCACGGGTGACTGCGCGGTAATGCGCCCCTGTGTCCACGTGTAAGAGACCCAGGTCATAAGCAACGATTTTGGCTGTGCTGGATTTTCCGGAAGCTGCGCCGCCATCGACCGCCACGGCAACGAATTTAGTGCGCAGGGCTTCGAGGGCTTGGAAGAACTTAGGGAAGGTTTTGCTCGTGCAGGCGGGGTCTTGAATGGCGATCCAGGGTCGCCCATCGCCCAAGAGGTCATAAGAACCCAAGATCCCAAAGCTCATCGCCATGCGATGGTCTTCATACGTGTGAATCTCGATGAGACCTTTGGCCGCCGCTGCGCGGAGGGCCTCGCGGGCTGGGTGGATGGTGAGGGCGGAAAGTTTTTCGTCCGCGCGGAGCTCCGCCGCGGTGGGCACGACTTTAACCCCGAGGCGTTCCAGTTCCGTCGCCATGGCGAGGACGCGGTCCGTCTCTTGCTTCCGTGTGTGTCCGATGTTGCGGATGGTCGTCGGCGAAGAAGCCAACGGCGCGAGGGCGGCCAGCGTTAGGAAGGTATCGGAGAAATCGTTGAAATCAAAATCACCTCCGCGGAGATCGTGCCAGGTTTGGATGACTATGGCCGAACCTTGCGGGGTCAGCGTGGCGCCGCAGAGCCCAGCGACCTTAGCAAAAGCGGTGTCCCCTTGGAGCCCATTCTTAACGTACCCTTGCAGGCGGACGCCCGCGCCTGCGCCCGTGACAGCGGGCAGGGCGATGAAGTAACTCGCGGCGGTAGCGTCCGGTTCGATTGCGTATGTACCTAGTGCCAGGTAAGCGCCGGGCTGCGGGCAGCGCCAGCCGCCCTCGGTAGTGCGGACTAAGGGCCGACCGAATTGGG
>CAMDWM010000024.1:0-17680 GCA_945878755.1 Akkermansia muciniphila | reverse complement strand
ACACCTGGTCGCTTCACGGTCGAGTACGCACCCAAAGGCTTCAAGCCCATCACCGCCAAGGTCGAGGTTGCACCGATGGATTTCCCCGCCCCAGTCGCCAAGACCCCGGTCACGCAGGAGAAGGATCAGCACTATATTCGCTATACCGCCGCCCTTCCCGGCCTGCCCCTCGATAGCTCGTTCACCTACGTCGTGAAATTGGACGGTAAGGTCATCCGCGAACAGACCACGCATACGCGCGTGAGCGGTAGTAAGCCAACGCGCTTCATCATGATCGGCGACCTCGCCGACGGCAAAGCCAGCCAGAATGTCATCGCCTACCAGATGAGCCTGCAAAAGCCGCACTACACGGTACTGCTGGGCGACATCATCTACCCCACTGGTCGTGCATACCACTATATGAAGTACTTCTGGAGTACCTATAGCAACCCCACCGAACCCAGCGAAAAGAATGGCGCCCCGATGATGGGCTCAATTCCTTTCTATGCCGTCCTCGGTAACCACGACGCCCTCATGGGCAAACTCACCACCTTCTCCGACGCCTACGCAGCCTACCACTTCTTTAATGCCCCGCAGAACGGAATGCCGGAAGGCGTCTGGAATACAGTTATCCCGAAGAGTGAAGCCGCGACTAAGTTCCGGTCCCTCGCCGGTAAGAACTACCCTGCCCTCGGCTTCTACTCTTTCGACTACGGTGCCGCCCACGTCGTGGTCATCGACAACAGCGGTGGCGGGAAGTCCGACGACCCTGCGGTTATGGCTTGGCTCGACCAGGACCTCAAGGCCACCAAGCAGCCGTGGAAGTTCGTCACCATGCATGTGCCGCCTTTCCAGGTCACGGTGGCTCACTACTCTGCCCAACGCCAACGCAAGTTCGCCCCCATCTTCGAGGCCAACGGCGTCGACGTCGTCTTTGCCGGCCACGTCCACAACTTCCAACGCAGCAAGCCCCTCCGCTTCCTGCCCGCCAGCGGCGTCGCCGCCGCGGTCGCCGCCAAGCCCCTCCCCGACGACCCTAAAGCGAACGTGCAGAGCCTCGCGCCTAACACGCCGCCCAGCTATGTGAACGGCGCCTTCACGCTCGATGAAACCTTCGACGGAGCCAAGAACACGCACCCCAAGGGCGTCATCTACGTCGTGCAAGGCGGCGGCGGCGCGAAACTTTACACGGGCACGGTCGCCAAAAATTTGGCGAAGCTACCCAACGGAGGGAAGGATAACTTTGCGCCCTTCAACGCCAAGCTTTACGACACCCTCCACTCCTTCAGCGTGATCGACCTCACCACGAAGAAGTTCGAGATGCGGACGATCAACGAGAAGGGCGAAGAAATCGACCGCTGCGTGATCGAGAAGTAAACCCGCTCAACCCGCGAACTGCGGGTGACGGCGGATGTTGGCCTCGAACGTAGTGCGTTCCGATTCCGTTAGGCCATCCGGGAACTTAGCTTGCGAGCGGTCCCACTTCCCTAGCCATTCGGCACCGAGCAAGGCGTGACGGGGCGCACCGGACCAACCCGAAGTGAGGGCGACGGTGGTATCCTTCTTCACGCCCGTGCCGACGCCGGCACCGACGAAGAAGCCCGCGTGCAGCAGCCCCGCGCGCACGGCGGTTGACGCCGAATAGGTGAAAAGCTCGGTCGAACGTTCGGAACGGACCAGCTCGAAGAGGCGCGCGAAGGAAGCTAGTTTCCAACAAGCGCTGTCCGTCTTGTGCGAGAAGAAGTCGTAAAAAATGAGGTCCGGCTTGGCCGAGGCCTGCGGCGCACGCTCCCAGAAGTCCCCTTCGAGGAGCTCCCAAGAAAGGCCCGGGAACTGACGGGACACCCACTGCCCGCGCGCCAGCACGGCGTCAGGGCCAGAGTGTCGGAGATACGGAAAGTATGACTTATGCGTGAGCGCTAAGCGGAGGGAATCGAGGTCGTTCTCAAAGCTAATCAGTTTGAGACGACGAACCGGACCTTGCGCGGCGGCGGCTTCGTAACACTGCACCGCAGCCATGGCGTTGGCAGCGGCACCGAGGCCGACGTCCCAGATGACGAGCTCAGGGACTTCCTCGGGCGACTTCCCCGCAGGCAGTTGTAGTCGTTCCGCCAAGGCCGACTGGTCGACGTAGAGCGACTTCGCCTCCTCCATCGGGGGCGTGTGTGAATGCATAATCTCACCGGAAGAGACTTGGCGAATACTCGCGAAGCCCGCCTCCGCGATATTGACCGTGTAATTACCGAGCGTGCGGGGACGCCGCTCCTTACCGACCTTCGGCGGCACCGCGGGGTGGTCCATGTCCTCGACCTGCAGGAACTGGCGCTTCTCGTTATACAGCGCAAGGAAACGATCCTCGAGGATGCTTTGGCGGATCTCCCGCATCAACTGATGATAGAACGCGATGTTATGCTGGCCCAGCAAGGTCCAGCCTAGGGGTTCCTGTGTCTTCGTGAGGTGATGCAGGTAGCCGCGGGAATACTTGCGGCAGACCGGACAGAGGCAGGTCGGGTCAAGTTTCTCGTCGGAGAACTTATAGACTGACCGACGCAACTGCAGCAACCCGCGCGAGGTAAACGCCGTACCGAACTGTGCGACTTTATTGGGGATGATGCAGTCGAACATATCGACCCCACGGTGGACGGCTTCGAGTAGGTCGAGCGGCGTGCCCACGCCCATGAGATAGCGTGGGCGGTCGGCCGGCAGCATAGCCGCGGCGACCTCACACGTATCCTCGCGCTGGTGCTTCTCTTCGCCCACGGCCAGGCCACCGATGGCGAAACCATCGAAGGGCAACTGTGTGAGCCCATCCGCGCTCTGCTTGCGCAGGTGTGGGTACAAGGCGCCCTGCACGATCGCGAACATCGACTGCGGGGACTCGCCACGGGCCTTGAGGCTACGGACCGCCCAGCGTTGCGTGATCTCGAGTGCGCGGCGGGCCGTGGCTTCATCAGCCGTCGAAGGGATGCACTGATCGAGCACCATCATGATGTCGCTACCGATGGCCATCTGTGTGCCGATGCTGACCTCAGGGCTGAGCAGGATCTTCTTGCCATCGACGTAGCTGCGGAATTCGGCGCCCTCTTCCTCGATGGAACGCGAGTGTGGCAGCGAAAAAATCTGGAACCCGCCGGAGTCCGTCAGGAAGGACTTCTCCCAGCCGGTGAAACGGTGGATATCTCCGAAGTGGCGGAAGACCTCGGGACCTGGACGGAGTAACAGGTGGTAGGTATTCGCGAGCAGAATTTGCGACCCCGATTCTAGGAGCGTATCAAATGTCTGAGCCTTGACCGTCGCCTGCGTGCCCACGGGCATGAACAGCGGCGTCTTCACCTCGTTATGCAATGTCCGGAAAGTCGCCGCGCGCGCCCGGGAGCCGCTGGCGACCGCCTCCAACTTAAAGTTTAGCCGGGAAGGTTGCATGTGAACGTTAGGACTAAAGGTCGGTTCGCCCAAATGTAAAGGATGGGCGAGGCCCGCCGACAGGACGCTTGAACTCGGCCAGCGTTAGGCCACCTTACGCCTATGCGCCGCCCTGCCCTGCTGCCCCTGACCTGCTTCACCCTGGCCCTGCTCGCCGGTGGTTGCACACCGCACAGCGCAGTGGAGCCCGTCAGCCTGGAAGATAATAATGCCGTCTTCAGCTTTGCCCTCCAGGAGTTACAGGAAAAGCCCGAGTTCGCCGGAGCCGTGACTATGGTTGTGGGTCCCGACCGTATCATCGCGCTGGAAGCCTTCGGCTTGGCGGATATCGCCAGCGGCCGGCCCATGCGCAAGGACTCGCTCTTCTGGATTGCTTCGATGACGAAGCCCATCACCGCGATGGGCGTCCTCATGCTCGTCGAAGAAGGCAAGCTCGGCCTAGACGATCCCGTCGAAAAATACCTGCCATCGTTCAAAGCACAAAAGCTCGCCACGCCCACGGGGCCCGTCCCGACCCCGCGGCCGGTCACTATCCGCGACCTCCTCACGCACACCAGCGGCCTGTCCGCGGCGTCGCTCACCGCGGCGAACCAGCCGGTCGACACCGTACCCCTCGCCGCCATGGTCGACCACTCCGGCCGCACCGCACTGGTCTCCGCACCCGGCGCTAAGTGGGCTTATAGCAACACCGGCATCAACGCGCTCGGTCGCATCATCGAAGTCGTCAGCGGCCAGCCCTATCCGGACTTCGTGCAGAAACGTTTTTTTGATCCGCTAGACATGAACAGCACCAGCTTTTGGCCTGACGACACCCTGCAGGCGAGCCTAGCGACGCCGTATCGCAAGGACAAGGCCACCGGCAAACTCATCGCCGCGGGCAACAGCCGCTTCAGCAACCCACTACAAAACCGCGCACGCACGGCGATTCCGGCCGGCGGACTCTTCTCCACCGCGAATGACTTGGCGCAGCTCTGCCAGATGATCCTGCGCGGCGGCGAACTCGACGGTCACCGCTTCCTCCGTCCCGAGACGCTCAAACTAATGACGACGAACCAGCTCGGCGAGATGCCTAAGGTCAGCTTCGCTGAAGGCATGCGCATGGGCCTTGGCTTCCACGTCGTCGGCACCCCTATCGGCGTCACCGAGAGCCTTTCCCCCGGTAGTTTTGGTCACGGCGGCGCCTATGGCACCCAAGCCTGGATCGACCCCGTCCGTCGCCAAGCCTACATCCTGCTCATCCAGCGGACCGACCTCGCGAACTCGGATGGCTCCGAGATTCGCCGAGAGTTCCAAAAGACGGCCGTAGAGGCCTTTAAGTAAGCCTAAAAACAGCACTTGGAGTCGGCCACGAACCTTAAGAAAGATTAAGACGGAGAAGGTTGCCAAGGGCCGGTGTTCACAAAGTCTGGATACTTCTCCAATGATTAAATCCGCCCTCCTGCTCGCCGGCCTCTTGAGTTGCGCCGTCCTCTCGGCCGCCGACGCTAAAAAGCCTAACGTCTTGTTCATCGCCGTCGATGACCTGCGTCCCGAGGTCAACGCATCAGGAAGCAACCTGATCAAGACCCCGAACCTCGATCGCATCGCCGCCCGTGGCACCACGTTCGATCGTGCCTATTGCCAGCAGGCCGTGTGCAGCCCCTCACGCACTTCGCTCATGACCGGACGTCGTCCCGACGCCACGCGCGTCTGGGATCTCGAGACGCACTTCCGTAAGGCGCTGCCCGAGGCCGTCACCGTCGCCGCCTATTTCAAAAGTCACGGCTACCACAGCCAAGCCATGGGCAAGATCTTCCATGGCGGCTTCGACGACGCCCCCAGCTGGTCCGTGCCGTGGGAAACCCCCAAGGCGCCGGCGTACGCTTCCGAGGCCGCCCTCAAGATGGTTTCCGATCCGGCGAACATCGACAAGAAGGGCCGCGCACGCGGTCCGGCGGTCGAATCGGCCGACGTCCCGGACGACACCTACACGGACGGCAAGACGGCCCGGCTGGCGGTCGCCACCCTCGCCAAACTCAAAGAGAAGGGGCAGCCCTTCTTCCTCGCCGTCGGCATGGCCAAGCCGCACCTGCCGTTCGTATCGCCCAAGAAGTACTGGGACCTCTACAATCCCAAGGACATCTACGTCCCGGCCTTCCAAAAGCTGCCCGCCGGCACCCCGGAGTTCGTCGGCCACAATAACAGCGAGCTTAAGAGCTACGCCGACATCGCGAACGGCGGGGCGATTGATGACGCCACTGCCCGTCGTCTTCGCCACGGCTACTACGCCGCCATCAGCTACATGGACGCCCAGGTTGGGCTCATCCTCGATGCGCTCGAGAAAGAAGGCCTCGCCGAGAACACCGTCATCGTCCTGTGGGGCGACCATGGCTGGCAGCTCGGCGAACACGGCCTCTGGCACAAGCACACTAACTTCGAAGTCTCTGCCCGAGCACCACTCCTAATCAGCATGCCCGGACAGAAGGCCGCCGGCCGGAAGAGTGCCTCGCTCGCTGAGTTCATCGACATCTACCCCACCCTCGCCGACGTGTGCGGCCTGCCCAAGCCCAAGGACATCGAGGGCGTCAGTCTCCGTCCCATCCTTAACGACGCCGAGGCCAAGGTCCGTCCGGTGGCAATTAGCCAGTACCCGCGCAGCGACGCCGGCAAGAGCCTCATGGGCTACAGCATCCGCGACGATCGCTGGCGCCTAACCCTCTGGCGAGACCGGGCCGCCAACACCATCCACGCGACCGAGCTCTACGACGAAGTCAACGACCCGCACGAGACCGTGAATGTGGCGACCAAGGCTGAGCACGCCGAAGTCATCGCTCGTCTAAGCAAGCATCTGCCCCCGCCCATCGCACCCGCGACCGCGGAGAACACCGCAGACAAGACCAGCAAAAATAAGAAAGCAAAGGCCGCAGAACCGGCAGCCCCCAAGGCCGCAGATCCCAACGACCGGGGCCCAATGTTCGACCGACGCGACGTGAACAAGGACGGAAAGCTTTCCAAGGAGGAATTCATGGACAAGCAGAAGGATCCGGCCCAAGCCGCCGAGAACTACCTTAAATTCGACAAGGACAAGGACAGCTTCCTGACGAAGGAAGAGTTCGTTAAGATGGGCAAATAAGCCCGCCCACCTCTGCACGAAAGGCGGTCCGCAAGGCCCGCCTTTCTTATGCCTTCCTCCCAGCAGTATCTGCCCTAGCCTAATCGTCTCCATGTCCGCCCTCTTCCGTTCGCTCGCCTTGCTCTGCGGCTTCACCTTGGCCGCCGGCGAGAGTATCCCGGCGCAGATTGACGTCGACGCCACCAAGCCCGGTCTGACAATCCCTGCGGACTTCCTAGGTATCAGCTATGAGAAGAACGCGCTCGTCGAGCCGCACTTCAAGGCGGAGAACACCGTATTCGTCAATCTCCACCGCAATCTTGGTGCGGGCACCTTGCGCCTCGGCGGCAACAAAGTCGAACTCACGCGCTGGCAGGCGGACGCTTCGGCGAGCTTGGATAAGGCAACCGGACTGGCGGTGATCGGCCGCACCACGTTGGACAACTTTTACGGCTTCCTGAAAGCCACAGAGTGGAAATGCCTCCATGGCATCAACCTCGCCGGCAACCAGCCCGACTCATCCGCCGACGAAGCCGCCTATGCGCTCAAGGTCGGCGGTACCTCCATCTTGGCCATCGAACTTGGCAACGAACCCAATCTTTATACCAACCACGACCTCCGAAAGAAGGGCTACGACTGCCCGACTTATCTCCCCGAGGCCGCCGCGGCCATCAAGGTCATCCGCGCCCGCAATCCTGGCATCATCCTCGCCGGTCCGGCCACCGCTCGTCGCCCCGACCATTGGTTCGAAGACGCCGTCGCTGGACTCAAAGGTCAGCTTCAAATCGGCACGTCCCATCTGTATGCACTCTCTGGTGGCTCCACCAATCCCAAGTCGGCCAATTTCCCTAGCATCGAAAATCTCCTGCTCCCGGCCACCATGGCGAAGGACGTCACCATGGTCGACGAACACCTCGCCGCCGCGAAGGCCGCCGGCATGCGCTACCGGCTCGCCGAATTCAACTCCGTCTCCAACGGCGGCCGCACCGGCGTCAGCGATACCTTTGTCTCCGCCCTCTGGGCCACAGACTTCCTCTTCTCCGTTGCCGCCCACGGCGCCGACGGGGTCAACTTCCACTGTAACCTCAAGCCTGGCAGCTACTCGCCGATCTCCACCGTCAAAGGCGAAACCCGTTACACGGTGCATCCGCTCTATTATGCGATGCTCTTGTTTCATGACGCCGGCCAAGGACGGCTCCTGCCAACAAAGGTGCAATCCACGGCGAACCTCGTCGCCCACGCGACCCTCGATGCCAGCGGCAAGATGCGCGTCGTACTCGTGAACAAGGACCTCACCCAAGATGTCGTGGCCACCGTCCAGGTCGGGACACGCTTTCGCGCTGGCTCTGTGCACCGGTTAACAGCCCCACAGGCGTCGTCGAAAGACGGTGTCACCTATGCGAATACGACGGCGGCAGCGGACGGTCGCTGGCAGCCCAGCCTTATTCTACAAAAAGCCGGGGCGATCCAGGACGGTCGAGCGGTGGTGAGTTTGCCCGCCGCCAGCGCCATGGTCTTGACAATCACCGAATAAGCGACGGAACGGCCAAGCCGGACTGATGGGCTAGCCCCTTGACCTAAGAACACCTTCGCTACAGACCCCTTCTGTGCGTATCTTTCTCTGGATACTTTATATCTTCCGAGCAGCCGCCTTGCTGGGAGCAGCGGCGGTTAGCGCCTACGGTTTCATGGCCGCTGGAGAGCCGGGCACGTCAGGCTACTGGCGGCTGGCCTATGCAATGGCCTTCGTCCTTAGCCTGGGACTCCTTTGGGCCCTAGCGCGCTCATTCCAAGCCTTTCGTCGGACCTAGTAGGTCATCAGCCCAGCGCTGGGCCAATTATCGAGGTAAAGAAGCCTAAGTCCGGTTGACGGACTGGGGATTATTCCTGATGTTGACGCATCCCCATGCGACTCCCCCTGTCCTGCCTAGCCCTGCTGCTGGCCGCGGCCCTGCCCATCTTCGCCGCTGATCCACCCGCCCCAGCCAAAAAGGCCCCCGCCAAAACCGCTGCCAAGAAAGCCGGCGCGACCGGTGCGGCCATCGGCGAGAATAAAGCCACCCCCGTTGACCGCATCAAAGTCCCCGCCGGCTTCCGAGTAGAGTTACTCTATTCGGTGCCGAACTCAGAGCAAGGCTCCTGGGTCGCACTCTGCACCGACAGCAAGGGTCGAATCTACGCGAGTGACCAATACGGTGCACTCTACCGCTTCCCTGCCCCCGCGGCCGGCCAACCTCTCAAGGCCACTGACGTACAGAAACTAGCCGTCAGCATTCGCGGCATCAACGGCATGGTCTTCGCCTTCGGCGCGCTCTACGTGGGCGTGAACGACTACGAAAAGAAGATCCCCAGTGGTGTCTACCGCCTCAGCGACACCAATAGCGATGACAGCCTCGACAAGGTGGAACTCCTCCGTGAAATCCAAGCCAGCGGCGACCACGGCGTCCACGCCATCGTCCCGACCCCGGACGGCAAGGCCCTCTACCTCATCACGGGCAACAACGCCGTGAAGCCGGAAACCGCGGCCAACTCACCAGTACCGACGGTTTGGGGCGATGACCATCTCCTGCCCCGCATGCCCGATGGCCGTGGCCACAACCGCCACGTGCTCGCCCCCGGCGGAATCGTCTATCGCTTCACTCCAGACGGTAAAGAGTTCAAGGTCTTCGCCTCGGGCTTCCGTAATATCTACGGCGGTGCCGTTAATAAGGATGGCGAGCTTTTCACTTATGACGCGGATATGGAGTACGACTTCAATACGCCGTGGTATCGTCCGACACGCATCAACCACGTCGTCAGCGGTGGCGAATACGGGTGGCGCAATGGCGCTGGTAAGTACCCCGAGTTCTACCCCGACAATCTGCCGGCCACCCTTAATATTGGGCCAGGCTCACCGACGGGCATGACCTTCGGCTACGGCGCTAAGTTCCCAGCCAAATACCAGCAGGCCCTTTACGCCCTCGACTGGAGCTGGGGCAAAATCTACGCGGTCCACCTCGCACCTAAAGGCGCTAGCTACACCGCCACCAAGGAAGAATTCGTGACCGGGGGCCCCCTGCCCGTCACCGACGCCTTCATCCACCCGAAAGATGGCGCGATGTATTTCGCCATCGGCGGCCGCAAGGTGCAGTCCGGCCTCTACCGCGTGAGTTATATCGGCAAGGAAAGCACCGCTGGCGTCGATGTGCTCACGCGCCCGACCGACGAAGCCAAACTCCGCCAGCAGCTCGAAGCCTTCCACGGCGTCCAAGACCCCAAATCCATCGCCCTCGCTTGGCCGCACCTGAACAGCCCCGACCGCAATATCCGCTGGGCCGCCCGCACCGTGCTCGAGCATCAACCGCTCGCGCAATGGCAGGACCGCGCCCTGAAAGAAGCCGATGCGGCCCGTTCCCTCGAAGCCCTCCTCGCGGTCGCCCGCGTCGGTGCCCAGTGCCCGAACCAGAGCCCCCGCGCCGCTAAGCCCGACCGACAAACCGGCGTCCCCGTGATAGTGGCCCAACCGACCGCCGCTGAAGTCGCCACACGCGACGCGGTCCTCGACGCCCTGCTCCGCCTCGAATGGGCTAAGCTTAGCAACGACCAGCGCATTGCGTGGGTCCGCATATCGGAAATCGTGTTGCACCGCTACGGCATGCCCGCCGCCGCCCGCGTGCAGCAAATCGTTGATCGCCTCGACCCCGCCCTCCCCGCGAACAACTTCGAACTCAATTGGGTCCTCTGCGAGACGCTCGCCTTCCTCCAAGCTCCGAATACGGCAGCCAAGGGCATGGCGCTCATCGCCAACGCCGAAAGTCAGGAGCCACAGATGGAATACGCCCGCAGCCTCCGCTTCCTGAAGACCGGCTGGACCCCTGCCCTACGCCAAGCCCAGCTCAACTGGTTCCTCCAAGCTGCCAACTACCGCGGCGGCTCGAGCTTCACCCAGTTCATCCAATTCATCCGGAACGACTCCCTCGCGACCTTCACCGACGCCGAGAAGCAGCAGCACGCCGCGCTCATCGCCCAGAAGCCTGTCATCAAGTCGCCGATTGAAAACGCCGGTGCCATGTTCGCTGGTCGCACGCCCAAGGCGTGGACGCTGGCGGAACTCGACGCCGCGGTCGGTACCGGCCTCAAAGACCGTAACTTCGACACCGGCCGCAAGGCCTTCGCCGCCGCAGCCTGCTTCACGTGCCACCGCTTCGGCAATGCGGGCGGCATGACGGGCCCCGACCTCACCCTCTCCGGTGGCCGGTACAGCCCGCATGACTTCCTCGACCAGATCATCAACCCCAGCAAAGAGATCAACGAGCAGTTCGCCCCGATTATCGTGACGAAAAATAACGGCGACACCCTCACTGGCGTCATCGTCAACCTGAACGGTGACACGGTCGTCGTGAACACAGATCTCTCCGACCCCGATCAACGCGTCAACGTGGACCGCAAGGAAGTGAAGAGCATTGAGCGCAGTGCGGTCTCCCCGATGCCTCCGATGCTCCTCAGCATGCTCACGCAGGATGAAATCCTCGACCTGGTGGCCTACGTCCTGAGCGGCGGCGACAAAGAAAAGCCCGTCTTTAAGAAAGCCGCTAAGTAAGCCATGAAACAGTTGAAGATTGCTGCGCTCTGTGTGGCCTACGGCTGCACGGACCTCTACCTGCTGTTAGGTTGGATGGCGAGCGGCCAACCTCAGCGGGTGTCGCTCTGGAACAAGCTCTACGGTCCGCTGACCTTTGACCTCAGCCCGAACCCCGAAGGCTACGGACTGGCCCTGCTGCTGCTCTCGGGTCTCGCGACCATCGTCTTCATGGTCGTGGTTGTCCGCATGGCCCGGCCGGCAGCTCCCGCGACGACGGAGGCTAAGCCCTTCACGAAGGAGTCCTAAGCGGGCTCAGAGCGCCTTCCGCAGGGCAGCCATGGCCGCAGCCTGACGGGCAAGGACGATGGCTTGGGCTTGGCCCACTTTGGCTATGGCCGCCGCACGGTCTTTGGCCATCGCCAAGACGGCGGGCACGATGCCGGGCAACTGCGCTTCGTCATCGAGGTCAAAGAGCCAGTCGTTGAGGCCGATGTCTTTCCACATCGTGCCCTTAGACGTCTGTTCGGCCCAGCGACAGACGATGGCAGGGATACCATTGCCGATGCACATAATGGGCGAATGCATCTCGTTGCCGAACAGCCCGGCGCTTCTTACGTAGACCGATAACGCCTCATCGGTGAGCCAATAGTCGGGGCGCCAAACCACGCGTGGCTTCACATCGTCGGGTAAGCGATCGAAGAGCACTTCCTTCCCTAAGGCCATCTGCGTGCGGTCTTCCGGGCAGATCAGCACCTTGAGTTTCGTCTGGCGAACGACCGCGATGATGGCGGCGCGCAGTTGGGCATGGTCATGCTCCTTCAACGCATCGTTACGCTTTTGCTTCACTGGGTCGAAAGGTATGCCGGGCTTAATCAACCAATAGGGCGTGGAGCGGTACCGCGGGATACAGCAGAGGAAACCGCCGACCTCTAACTGGTTAGCCTGCAGGAAAGTAGTCGCCTTGGCGTCATCACGGAGGTCCGTGGCGAAAGCGCCATCAGGCGCTAAGCCCATCATGGGACACTTCACCCCCGCGGAGAGGGCGACGGCGTGCGAGACGCCATCGCGGAAGAAGACGAACTGAGCGCCATTCAGGATTTCGATGGTCGCCGGGGTCGGTTTACCTTGGGTAATGCCGAGCACGCCGTAGGGCTTGGGCCCGAGCTGACGCCAGCGGGCAACGTCCTTTTCGGCGACCAGGGAAGGCCCCGAGCCATGCAGAAGAAAATCATGATTCGCATAGGCCTGGGCGACGTCGATTTTGCCGGGGACGAGGATGCGGAGTTTCGGGAAGCGGCGCTGCAGCATCTCCCCCACCCCGTTGTCGACGCTCCCGGGCCATAAGGTAATTTCCGCTTCGGGTAGGTGCTTCTCGAGTAACGCCAACATCCCCGGCGTATGCGCGATATCACCGATATTTACAGTCTGCCAGGAAGAGCGTAGCAGGAGGCGCGGGGGGCGGCCCGGGGCGGCGGCGCGGAGGGCTACCGCTAGAGTCAGCGTGGCCGAAACTCCTAAGAAATGTCGGCGGTCCATTCGGCTCACTTCGTGTAGGGCTGTGTGACCGGGCCCTTCTCTGCCGCCTTCACGCGTTCATCGACCTTCTTGCGGATTTCCGCCTTCGCCGTCGTCAGGCGTTCCGGCCAGACGAACTTCGGGGCCGTCGTTGGGTCATAGCCAGCCATGTGGCCCGTCAGCCGGGTGGTCGGCTTGGTGTACTTCAGTTCGGTGTCCCCAAAGACCTCGCGACACATCGCGGCCAAGCCTGGGTCGTATTCAAGCAACTGTGTGCGCAGGTGCACGTGGTTGTGGTCCTGGTCGTTGACGCGGTTATTATCGAACCACGACTGGACGCCTTCGGCAAAGTATTCGTGGTGATTGGTCGCGGCATACTTCCCCTTCCACAGGCCCTTCGCCATGGCGGCTTGGTAAGTAGCCTTGAGGCGACGGTCGAAGGTCGGGTCGACCTTCAGCATACCACGCAGGTGGATATTGTGCGCGAACTCGTGGATGAAGATGTTCTCGGAAGCGTAAGGGTCGCCCGGGAACGCCAGCATGTTCTCTTCCGCACAAGAACAGACGGGGTCAGTCTGCGAGCCGCCGAGGCCGCGGGCGCGGGCGTCCCAGTAATCCTTCGGCTTGAAGCCAGCGTATTCAGGAACATCGGTGGTAAACTCCACCCGCCCCATGATGATGACCCGCGAGCCGTTCGCGATCATCGCCGTCCGGACATCTGGGCGCTTGGCCAACATGAGGTTAGCGAGGTAAGCGGTCTCCTTGAGGGCGTAGTCGTTGACGGCACCGGAGGCCACAATCGGTAAACCGTGGGCGCTGATGTATTTCTTGTAAAACGGCGGCAGCTTCAGTTCAGCCGGCGGGGCCGTGACGTCGCCGATGGGGTCGGCGGCTTGGCTGGTAATTGCCAGCAGGCAGAGGAATGGGAGTAGTTTCATTTTGCAGGTTTTTCGCTGAACTTAGCGTCCGCCGGGGCCTCGAGTAAGTCGCCCTTACGGAGTTCGAGGAAGCGCTCGCGCATCTCCTTCAGCTTCTCCGGGAAGCGGGCGGAACATTCGTCCTTTTCAAAGGGGTCTTGGGCAAGGTTGAAGAGTTCTGCCTTCCCTTGGGGGTTGGTATGCGGGGCGATGAGTTTCCAGTCGCCATGGAAGACCGCCGAACGCTGGTAATGTGGAATGTAGATGGTCCGCGGCGCGGGCGTCGCATCGGCACCGGTCAACACGGCCCAACGGTCGAGCCCATCGAACTTCACGTCCGCGGGCACCGTGGCTCCCGTCAGACGAGCCAACGTCGGCAGCCAGTCCGCCACATGCATCGGGTGGCTATTCTTGCCGGCGGGCAGGTGACCCGGCCAGCTGACGAACGCGTTGACGCGCATCCCGCCCTCATACGGGGTGTTCTTCCAGCCACGAAGGGGCGCATTCGTGGTGACGGCCGGACTACCCTTGGTCTTACCGACATAGGGATTGCCGCTGCTTTCGATTCCACCGTTATCCGAGGTGAAGATGATGACCGTATTCTCGAGCTGCCCCGAGGCCTTGAGAGCGTCGTAGAACTCGCCCACCTTGGCATCCAGTTGCGTTACAAAGGCGGCGTAACGACGAATGGAGTCATCCTTGGCTGCGTCATCATGGAACTTCACGCCCTCATACGCTTTGAAATATTCCTTCGGGGCGTCAATCGGGGTATGCACTGCGCCGAACGGGACGTAAGCAAACCACGGCCCCTTCTTCTCGAGAATAATGCGCTTGGCATCTGCGGCGATCAGTTCCGTGGCGTTGCCTTCCTCCTTTAACAGCACGTCGTTACGATTCCACGTATCCTCCAAGGAGCCTGGACGATACTTGTGCGTCCACGGATCGACGGCGCCCGAGAGGAAGCCATACGACTGATCGAACCCATACTGGCGGGGGCCCCAAGCAAACTTACCGCCCAGATGCCACTTGCCCGAAATGGACGTGCGATAACCCACGGACTTTAACGCCGAGGCCAGCGTGCAGGTCCCCTCGGGGAAAGCGCGCATGTTCGTCGGACCGAGCACATGGGGACCAAAGCGGCTCGTCCAGCGACCTGAGAGCAAAGCCGTGCGGGTCGGCGTGCAAACGGGTTGCACATAATGGCGATCCAACTCCACCGAAGTCTTGAGAATCTCCGCCATGCGAGGCGTCGCGAATTTTCCGCCATGCCAACTGACGTCGGCCCAGCCCATGTCATCCGCGACGATGAGCAACACGTTCGGACGAACCGGCGCAGGGGCCGCCGCGACGAACGAGACGACACCGAGACAGGCGGCGAGGAGACGGAGGGTCTTCATAGGGGTGCTTTCTTGTAGCACCTCCCTGCCCTGAAGCAATCTCCAGACAGGCCTACTTAGCCTGCGCAACGTTACGCTTCGGTAGTTTAGCCAGGTAGGCCGACTCCGCCGCCTTCACCTTAGCCCGCTGGGGCTCGACCTGCGGAGAGAGGTCCGCAATCGTACGAGCCAGCTCGACGAGGTTCTTCGCGCGATCGGGCACTTCCTTGGTTGCGGCGGCGAGGGCCTTCTGGGCGCCCAGCCATTTGGCCTTGGCTTCGTCCAGCGTCTTAGCGGCCGCCACGGCAGCCTGCTTCTTCGCTTCCGCCGGCAGGGCCGCTTCGGCCAAACGTGCCTTCGCCGTTGCGACTGCTTGCTGCAGCGGGACTAAGGCCGCTTGGGCCTCATTGAAGGCTGCTTGATGCGGGGCGAGCTTTGCGATGTAAGCCTTCTCAACGGCCGCCGGCGCCGCTACTTTCAGCGCATATTCTTTTTGTTGGGCGAGACGAACCTTCGCTTGCTCGGCTAATTCAGTTTGGTCGGGACCCAATTGCTTCTCGGTTTCGACGAGGACCGCCCGGGCTGCCTCGACCTTGGCGACATCGCCTGCCACCAAGGAGCCTGCCTGGGTAACGGCGACGACGGCCGCAAAACGAGCCACCTGCGCTTGCGCCAGGGCTTGCTTGGCCTCAGCCAGTTCCGTCAAGGCCGTTGCCAAACGTGCGGCGGTTTCCTTGCTGGAAGTAAAATAACGGAGCGTCAGTAAGCCCGAGACGCCATGGGTAGAGGCGTCGGCCTCAGAGGCCTTAGTTACCTGGGCAGTGGCGGCCTGTAGGCGCTTCTCTGTTAACTCGGCCGTCATCAGGCTGGCCGCCAGCTTACGCTCGGCCGCATCGACTTTCGCTTGGACAGCGGCTACCGCCGCCTTGGCCTGAGTCAGTTGGGCCGACACCGTAGTGGCTTCCTTCTTCAAAGTCTCGACGCGAGTCGTCAATTCCGTCACGCGCAGGCGGACAGGGCGCATGATGCGGCCATACTCTTCGATAGCGGCTTTAGCGGCAGCGACTTCGGTGTCGCGCTGGCGGATAGCCTCACCCAACAAGGCCTGGCGTTCGCCTAAAAGTTTAGTCTGGGCCTCGACCTTACCCGCGGCTTCGGCTTCGGCCTGGCGCAGCGGGCCCAGCGGGGCTTCGAGGGACGGCAACGCCGCCTTGAGCTCACTCCAAGTCGCTTCCAGTGGAGGCAATTTTGCGGCCAAGTCAGCGACCTGCTGGGTCGTGGCAGTCACGCGCGCAAGGGCGGCCTGGTGCGCCATCTCATTCTCAGCTTTCGCGGCAATCGCATCGGCGATATCCGCCTCGAGCTTGGCGAGGCGCTCCTTCTCAGCGAGGACGCCGACATTAAATTCAGCCGCCCGCAGAAAAGCGACGTGTTCCTCCCAGCCCGCAATTTGGGCCAGCGAATTCTTGGTGAAGGCCTCGGCGGCGGCGGCGTCCGTCTTTAACTTATTAAAGGTATTCATCTGCCCCTGCACGACCACTTGACGGGCCTGCAGTGAAGCGAGTTGACCACGGGAAAGCTCCAAGGCGATGGCTTGGGTCTCGCGTTGCTTCTGGGTCGACGCCTTGGTCTTTTCGTCGCTCTTCGCACTGGCGAGCACCTTATCCGAGTAAGCCAACGACCCTTCGTCGGTCTTCACCTTTGCCTGAAGGTCAACGAGACGGTTAGCGATCCAATCTAGGTCGAGCGACGACTTAGCAGCTAACTCTTGCAAAGCGCGCCGTTCCGTCTTGGCCGGGGTGAGGGCCTCGGTGGCGGCCTTAATCTTCGCGGTCAACTCGGCCTTCGTCTTCACATCCGCGGTCTTACCATAGAGGACCGAGCGCATGGCCTCCAATTCCTTATTGGCCGGCTGATAGCGAACTTCCACCGCGTTGAGTTTCTTCATCACTTCGGCGGAAGCGGCCAAGACGGTGGCATTCTCGGCCTCGACGGCGCGGAGCTTGGCCGTCGTGGCTTGCGCGTCCGCCGGTGCACTCGTTGCCTTCGCCCGCAAGCCCGCTAATTGCTTTTCGGCTTCGGCGATACGCTCCGCGAGCTTCGGTGGATTCACCGATATTTGTGTCAGGTCCTGACCAGACTCGACGTCAAAGAACCGGACCTCGCCCAGCCAATTGCCCGTCACGAAAACTTTTGAGTCAGCGAGTGCGACGATTTTGGAGACCACATCGGTTTGCTTGATGCCGCGGGCATGCGTCAGACGCTTACCCTCGATAGTCCAAAGAGCCGTGGTGCCGTCGTTACCGCAACTTAACAGGCGGCCATCAGGCGTGAAAGCCACGGACTGCACTGAGCCGCCATGTGCGGCCCAGTTGGCCACGCGCTTCCCCGTCTTGAGCTCCCAAGTGGTAATCGTCCCATCGGTCGAACAACTGGCGAGCACGTTGGAGTCCGAGCGCCAAGCGAGGTCGGTCACGCTGGCCTTATGTTGGCCAAGGTTGAAGAACTCTCCGCCGTTTTCGGACTCCCAGACCATCACGTTGCCGTTGCGGTCAGAGGTCGCGAGGAGGATGCCATCAGGGCTGAAGTCAGCGCCCGTCACCCATTCGGTGTGTTTGGAAATTGTGTAGAGCAGCTCGCCCGAGGCGGTATCGAAGCACTTCACCTTCTTAGCGTTTGTACCGACGGCGATACGTTTATGGTCCGGGCTGATATCTGCGGACATCAGTTGGTCGAATTCTTTGCCAACCTCGGTGACGCGTCGGCCAGACTTCACATCCCAGACCACGGCGTGGCCAAATTTACCACCGCGGCCACC
>CAMDWM010000023.1:0-17680 GCA_945878755.1 Akkermansia muciniphila | reverse complement strand
CCTACGCCGATGACTTCCCCGTTGCCCTTGGGCGGGTGAATTGGGCAAAGTCGGCCCATGCTGGATCCTAAGTTCCTTCGCGAAAACATCGACCTCGTCCGCAAGGGCATCGCCCGGAAGAAATTCCAAGTCGACCTCGACGCCGTTTTGGCCGCCGATGAAGCCCGCCGCCATGCGGTGGCCGAATTCGAGGTGGCTCGTTCCGCCCAGAACGCCGCCAATAAGGAGATGGCCGCTTTGCCCAAGGGCTCGCCCGAGTTCCAGGCTAAGGTGGTCGAAATGAAGACTGCCTCCGCCCAGGTGAAGGAGCTGGAGAAGAAAGTTTCGGAGGTCGAAGAGCAGATGAAGGCCGTCGCCCTTTCCGTCCCCAATATCCCACACGATTCTGTACCCGAAGGCCGCACCGAAGCCGACAATCAGGTCGTCGCTACCTGGGGCGACCCCGCCCAGCTGGTTTCCGCTGCCGCTAAGGCACACTGGGATATCGCTTGGTTCAATAAGGCCATCGATTTCGAGCGCGGCGTGAAGGTCACCGGCGCAGGCTTCCCGTTCTACGTCGGCGACATGGCCCGCCTCGTTCGCGCGCTCATCCAATACTTCCTCGAGGAGGCTGGCAGCAACGGCTACACCGAAGTCCACGCCCCTTTGATGGTGAACGCCGCCAGCGCGACTGCCACTGGCCAGCTGCCGGACAAAGAAGGCCAGATGTATCATGCGCAGACGGATGATTTCTATATGATCCCGACGGCGGAGGTGCCAGTGACGAACTTCTTCCGCGATGAGATTCTCGATGAGGCCTCCTTGCCGATGAAGCGTTGCGGTTACACGCCGTGCTTCCGTCGCGAAGCCGGTAGCTGGGGTGCGCACGTGCGTGGCCTCAATCGCCTGCACCAGTTCGATAAGGTCGAACTCGTGAAGTGGGTCCACCCCGACCAGTCCTTTGCTGAACTCGAGCTCCTCCGCGGTGACGCCGAGCGCTTGCTGCAGAAACTGAATCTCCCTTACCGCGTGCTTTTGATCTGCGCGGGCGACATCGGTTTCTCGCACAGCAAGCAATACGACCTCGAAGTCTGGGCTGGTGGCCAGAAGCGCTGGCTCGAGGTTTCGAGCTGCTCCAACTTCACCGACTTCCAGGCCCGCCGCGCGGGCATACGCTTCCGTCCAAAGGATGGGAAACCCGAGTTCGTCCACACCCTCAACGGCTCTGGCCTCGGCTTGCCGCGCGTTCTGGCAGCGATCCTCGAGAACAACCTGCAGCCCGACGGCACCGTGCGCGTCCCCGAGGCCTTGCGTCGCTGGTACGGTAAGGAAACCTTGTCGTTCTAAGGTCGCTTTAGGTTGGCAGGACAGGGCGGTCGGCTATGTTTGTTTCGTGAGCCCGGTTCTTCCCTCCATCCCTGCTATGCGCGCGACCGTCGCGGCCTGGCCGCGTTTAGCGATGGGCGGACTTTTACAGACTGAGCTCGTGGGCGTCGCCGTGTCTGGTGGCGCTGATTCCGTCTACCTGTTGCTGGCCTTGTGGGCGGACGAAACCTTACGACCACGGTTACGCGTCCTCCACTTCAACCACCGCGTGCGGGGCGAAGCGTCGGAGGGTGATGCGCGCTTCGTGCAGGCCCTGTGCGCGGCCCTGGACGTCCCTTGCGTCGTCGGTGAGCGGGGTGCAGTCGGGCTCGCCTCCGAAGCCGAGCTGCGTGCAGCCCGCCTGGACTTCTTTGCGCAGCAACGCGCGGCGCAAGGCCTGCGGGTGATCGCTACCGCCCATCATTTGGACGACGTCGTGGAAACCATGCTCATGCGCTTGGCGCGCGGTGCTGGCCTCGCCGGCTTAGCGGCTCCGCGGGAGTGGCAGGCGTTCCGCGCTGGTCACGTCCACTGGCGACCGCTGATCGGGGCACGGCTGACGAAGGCCGCCCTCCTTGCGGCTTTATCCACTGGGGCGATTCCCTGGCACGAAGACGCGACTAACCAGCAACCCATCGCGGTCCGTAATCGGGTCCGCGCGTGGGTCGGGCAGGGTGGGGCGGAAGCTTTGGGTCCGACGTTTACGCACGGCTTTGGCGCATCCGCCCGTCACCTAGATGATGCGCATACGGCCCTCTTGGCTTGGGCCGATGAGCTTGGCTGCAATGTGCAGACCGATGGCTCCGTCGGCACCGCTGCCTTGCGCGGTCGCCCGCCTGCTTTGGCTCATGCCGTTTTAAGCCGTTTCCTCGCCGAGCATGGATTGTCGTCGGCCAGTGGTCCGTCCCTGGAGCCGCTGGTCGCCGCGCTCGTCACCGCCCGCGACGCACAGGCGACTTTATTGGCGCAGCTCGTGGTCCATAAGAGCGGTCGGCTCTTTTTGCCAAAGCAGGGGGCGGTCGCCTATGGGCCATTGTTACGTCCGTTGGTACTGGGACAACTCGACGACGAGAGCGGCCTCTTGGCAGAAAGAGTAGACGTAGACGATGCCCTCTGGGCAAAGTTGTCCCGGGGGGACATCTCCGCTGACTCAGTCGCCTACCTAAATGTCCCGCAGGGTATGGACGTGGCTTGGCGCGGCCGCATGGAGGGCGACCGCTACCAGCCCTTGGGGTCGCCCGGTTCGGCCAAGCTCTCGGACATCCTCATTAATCGAAAAATCCCTTTGGAACAGCGGGAATCCCTCCCCGTGGTGCTAGTTGATAATACTATTCAATGGGTTCCAGGTCAGCCACCCGCACACACCGCCCGCTTGGTCGGGCCACAGAAGGGGGCTCTCCGGTTGACTTGGCTTAGCCTCTGCTTAAGTTCAGACCTCCCCCGATGAGCCAAGACAACAACGAGGATGATAAGAACGGTAACCGCGTAAACGGACGATCCCTGATGGTCTGGGTCGTTCTAATTGCGGCGGTCGCCCTGCTCGTAAACTACAGTGCCCCCAGCGCTGCCCATGTCCAGAAACTGGGCGTCACCCAAGTCCTCTCCTATGCCCAGGAAGGCAAACTGAAGACCCTCAATGTAAAGCCGGACCCAGCGGCGGGTTCCAACAGTTGGTATCAGGTCGAAGGCGAACTCCTGGTCAAAAATGAAGCCGCGGATGAAAAGTTGCGCTTTATCGCCGCAGGTCGCCTGACCGAGAAAGAATTCGAAGCCCTGCGTGCCTCTGTCCCCAAGGAGAACTTCAAGGAGTCTCCGGCGCAGACAGGCCTGACCATGTTCCTGTACAACGTCCTGCCCACCTTGCTGGTGTCGGGTGTGATCTTGTTCTTCATGTATCGTTTCCTGAAGAGCTCCCAGAAGGGCGCGATGCAGTTCGCCAAGAGCCGGGCTCGCTTGAACTCCACGGATCGCGAAACGACGACTTTCAAGGATGTCGCTGGCTGTGATGAGTCGAAGGAAGAGGTTAAGGAAATCGTCGATTTTCTCCGCGAGCCCAAGCGCTTCACCAAGATGGGCGCCTCGATTCCGAAGGGGATTCTCATGGTCGGCCCGCCCGGTACAGGTAAGACGCTCCTTGCCCGCGCTGTCGCCGGCGAGGCCAAGGTTCCGTTCCTTAGCATCAGCGGCTCGGACTTCGTTGAGATGTTTGTCGGCGTCGGCGCTGCCCGCGTCCGCGATACTTTTGAACAAGCCCGCAAGCTCGCTCCCTGCATTATCTTTATCGACGAAATCGACGCTGTCGGTCGTCAGCGCGGCGCCGGCTTGGGTGGCGGGAATGATGAGCGCGAGCAGACCCTCAACTCCTTGCTCGTCGAGATGGATGGCTTCGATGGCCAAGCGGGCGTGATTGTGATCGCCGCGACCAACCGCGCCGACGTCCTCGATGCGGCCTTGCTCCGCCCGGGCCGTTTTGACCGCCAAGTCTTTGTCGACCTGCCCGACCTCCGTGGCCGTGAGGCCGTGTTGACGGTGCATGCCAAGCGTTTCCAGATGGCGCCCTCCGTCGACTTACAGCGCATCGCCCGCATCACCACGGGGATGTCGGGTGCGGACCTCGCCAACCTGCTTAACGAAGCTGCGCTCCATGCTGGCCGTCGTAATCGCGACAAGGTCGAGATGTGCGACGTCGAAGAAGCCCGCGACAAAATCGCGCATGGCCGCGAGCGCCGCAAGGGTGCCGACCAGGAAGACCTCCGTAAGACGGCTTACCATGAAGCCGGCCACGCCCTCGTGCAGGCCGTGCTCGATGACGGCACGTTGCCGGTCCACAAGGTCACCATTATTCCGCGTGGTCGTGCCCTCGGTATGGCCATGTTCATGCCCACCAAGGATTCCTTCGGTAGTTCGAAGACCTGGCTGACTCGCTTCATCTGTACCGCGATGGCGGGTCGCGTCGGCGAGCGTGTTATCACGGGCGATATCTCGAGCGGTGCCTCGCAGGACATCAAGCAGGCCACCCGGATGGCCCGCCAGATGGTTTGTGATTGGGGGATGAGCGACCTCGGCCCCATTTCCTACAACGAGAACACGGACACCGTCTTCCTGGGTCGCGAGATTTCGCGCACCCAAGGGCATAGCGATGAAACCGCCCGCCGCATCGACGTGGCCGTCGCCCAGATCGTCAACGAGCAGTTCGCCATGGCGGAGAAAATCATCGCTGAACACGGTGAAGCCCATCGCAAGATTGCGGAAGCCCTCTTGGAGCACGAAACGCTGGACGGTATTCATATCATGGAAATCCTTAAGACCGGGGCGATTCAGACCCCGGTGGTCGGCAGTCCAGTTGCCAATCCCGTCCGCGAGGCCACCCCAGCAGGCCCGGTGCCAGAAACCGGCACGCAGTCTTCGCCGAGTCCTGCTTGAGGTTTGCCCTTGGGTGTAAAAGCGAGTTAGGGTCCCTGCATGGTCCTAGGGCTCACGGGTGGTATTGGTTGCGGCAAGTCCGCAGCCTTAGCCATGTTTGCGCGCCTAGGCTTTAAGGTCGTCGATGCCGACCAGCTGGCGCGCTCGGTTCTGGTTCGCCCGGACATCGTCCGTCAACTCGTTGCCCGCTGGGGTCGGGAAGCACTGGGAGCGGACGGTTTGCCTGACCGGGCTTGGATTGGCCGCAAGGTTTTTGGCGCCCCCGCTGAGCTCGCCTTCCTCGAAGGCTTGGTGCATCCGGAGGTGGCCCGGCTTCGCCAAGCTGCGGTGGCTGATACGACGCGGCATCATGCGGTCGAAATCCCTTTGCTTTTTGAGAAAGGATTGGAGGCCGAGTATGCTTGCGTCGTTTGTGTGGCGTGCTCGGATGACGTTCGTTTGACTCGTTTGGAGGCCAGAGGCCTTTCACGGTCGGACGCCCAAGCGAGGATTAATTCGCAAATGCCTCTTGTTCATAAGTTTGCAAAATCTAATCATGTCCTTTGGAACGATGGAGACCTGTCCGCCTTGGAGGCGCAGGTGAGGCGATTAGTGACTCAGCTCACGGCCGTCGAGAAGTCCGCTATTTGACCGCTTTTGCGATTGCCGAGGAGGGGGTGGGATTTAGGTTTCAAGGCTCTTGTGCCGCTCCCACCCCAAGGAGAAGCACTTCTCACCCCACCTTCCGCCTAGGATACCCCCACTGTGACGACCGCCGACGATTTCGTCATCCAATTCATTCAGGACAAAGCCCTCGTAACCGCGGGCGACGTCGCCGAGGCCCGTGCGGCCGTGGCTGCGACCCCGGATGGCAACCCGGATACCCTCGCCTTGGCCAACCTCGTCGAGAACGGCAAGGTCACCTGGTCGAAGATTACCGAAGCCCTCGGTATCGAGTTCGACATGGAAGTCGTCGACCTTTCGCAGGTTTCCCCAGCTGAAGAATTATTGAAGCTTATTAGCCGCGACCAAGCGGAGCGTTCCCATATCCTGCCGTTGCAGATGGATGGGGTGGAGCTCCTCGTCGCTATCGCTGACCCGCTCGATACCGAAAGCCTCGATTCCCTGGCCCGTGTCCTCAAGCTTACGCTTAATCCGAAACTCGCGCCGCCGGACGAACTCCGGGTCGCCATTGCCCGCTGCTACGGTGGCGGTCAGGTCAGCGTTTCCTACGAGGAAGTCTTCGGTAAAGCCTCGGAAGACGGCCTGTCCGTCGAGCTCCCGCAGGGTGGGGAAACCAAGGAAGACGACGCGCCGATCATCCGTTACGTCAACTCCCTCATCGTCGACGCCATCCGCCGCAAGGCTTCCGACATTCACTTGGAGCCCTTGGAAAAGCGTTTCCGCGTGCGTTTCCGTATCGACGGTGTTCTGCAGGAAATGAAGGGACCCCCCAAGCGCCTGCAGGCCTCCGTCATCTCTCGTCTCAAGCTGATGGCGGAAGTCTCGCTCGCCGAAAAGCGTATCCCGCAGGACGGACGTATTCAGGCCCGCACCGGCGGCCGGGACATCGACTTACGCGTGTCCGTCCTCCCGACCGTCTACGGCGAATCGATTGTCATGCGAATCCTTGACAAGGAAGGCCTCAAACTCGGTCTGCCGGAACTCGGGTTCTTTGCGGATGACCAAGCCAAGTTCCAAGGCCTCATCTCCGGTTCGGATGGCGTCTTCCTCGTCACGGGTCCGACCGGTTCCGGTAAGTCGACCACCTTGTACTCGGCGTTAAATTACATCAACAAGCCCGACCGTAAGATTATCACCGTCGAAGATCCGGTCGAGTACCAGATGGGTGGTATCAATCAGGTGCAGGTGAAGCGCGACGTCGGCATGACCTTCGCCGCCGCCCTCCGCGCCATGCTTCGTCAGGCGCCGAACATCATCATGATCGGTGAAATTCGAGATTTTGAGACCGCGGAAATCTCAATCAATGCGGCCCTGACCGGCCACATGGTGTTCTCCACCCTCCACACCAACGACTCCGTCAGTGCCGTGACGCGACTCGTCGATATCGGTGTGAAGCCGTTCCTGGTGTCCGCCGCTTTGCGCGGGGCCTTGGCCCAACGCCTCGTGCGTCGCGTCTGCCAGTCGTGCGCGCAACCGTATAAGCCGACCGCCAAGGAACTCTACACCATCGGCATGACCGAGCAGGACATCGCTGGGGCGACCCCCATGAAGGGCGCCGGTTGTGCCAAGTGTGGGGAACGTGGTTACAAGGGCCGTCGTGGGGTTTTCGAGCTCCTCGTTATTACGGAAGAAATTCAGGAAATGATTTACGCAGGTGCGAACCTCGTCGACCTGCGTCGCAAGGCCCGTGAGGCCGGCATGCGCACCATGCGCGAAGACGGCCAGCGTAAGGTCGCCTCGGGTATGACCACGATTGAGGAAGTGATGGGCGCTACCGTCGCTGACGACGTCATCTAAGTTTGTTATGGCGTACGAGATTAACCAGCTCCTGGAAGCCATGATCGAGAATGGCGCTTCCGACTTGCACCTGCACGTCGGCCGGGCGCCGAGTCTCCGCGTCAGTGGCAGTGTGGTCTCGATTGAAGGCGCCGCGCTCACGAACGAGGATACCCAGGCGTTGGTGAGCTCCATTACGCCCTCCGAGCAAGTCGAGCGCCTCAAGCGCGACGGCGGCTGTGACTTCGGTTTCTCTTTCCACAAGAAGGCTCGTTTCCGCGTCAACGTCTACCGCGGTAAAGGCGTGCTCGGCATGGTCCTGCGCCTCATTCCCACGACGATCTTCACGCTCGAGCAGCTCCGCCTGCCGCCGATGATTAAGGACCTCTTGCACCGTCCGCGCGGGCTCATCCTGGTGACGGGTCCGACCGGTTCCGGTAAGTCCACGACCCTCGCTTCGATGATCAACTGGATCAACGAGAACGAGGATGGTCACATCGTCACAATCGAGGACCCCATCGAGTATTACCACGCCCACAAGGGTTGCGTGGTGACACAACGGGAAGTCCACAACGACGTCCCCTCCTTCGCCGAAGGCGTCCGCGCCGCGCTCCGGCAGGACCCCGATGTCATCCTCATCGGTGAAATGCGCGACCTCGAGACCATCGAGGCCGCCGTCTCGGCCGCGGAAACCGGTCACCTCGTGTTTGGCACGCTCCATACCACCGGGGCTGCCCGCACCGTCGACCGTATCCTGGATGCTTTCCCCGCCGGGGCCCGTGACCAGATTCGCGTCCAGCTTTCTTCTTCGATCGTCGCCGTCATCTCCCAGTGCCTCCTGCGCACCGTGGACGATAAGCGTGTCGCTGCCTACGAGATTATGATTCGGACCGACGGCATCGCCGCGAAGATCCGCGAGAACAAGACTTTCCAAATCACCTCCGACATCGAGACGGGTGCTGCGCGCGGTATGCGCACGCTGGATTCCGATCTCCTCGCCTTGTTCAACCAAGGCAAGGTCGACGAAGAGGAAGTGATGAACTACTGCCAGGACTCCGAGATGATGCGCGCCCGCCTCAATCCCGTCGCCCTCAAGAAATAACCCCTTACCCGCCCATTCCCCATGCTTGAAGACCACAGTGACGTCTTGCGCGATATTGCGCTCGAAGCCGGCCTTGTCGACCAAACCCAATCCGACGAGCTCTGGGAGTCGCATGCGACCACCGGAAAATCCTTCGCCGACAGCTTGATTGACGCTGGCCTGGCCGACCGTCCGACCTTACTTCAGGCCATCGCTGACCACCTGCAGGTGCAGTATTACTCGGCCATCCCGGCCGACCTCGCCGATGAACTGACGCGCACGCTCAAGCCTGCTCAGGCGCACAAGTACATGGTAGTGCCCGTGGCTGACGAAGCCGGTAAGCTGACCCTCGTCGCTAAGGACGCCTTCAATTCCTCCGCTATTAACGAACTGACGTTCATCCTGAAACGCGACATCGAGTTGGCCGTGGCTGACCCGGACATGGTCGAATCAGCCGTTATCCGCGTCTACGGTGAAGCCTCCGCGACTTCGATGGAAGACCTCCTCGGCGAGTTCGAGGAAGGCGCCGCCGCTGCCACGACCGATGAAGACGTGGTGGCTGCCGCCAGCCTGGCCCCGATCATCCGCTTCGTTGACCTCGTTCTGCAGGAAGCCGTCAAGGCCAAGGCGTCCGACATTCACTTCGAGCCCTTTGAAGACCAGTTCCGTATTCGTTACCGCATCGACGGTTCGTTGTACGAAATGGCCCCTCCGCCCAAGAACCTGGCTTCGGCCGTCATCGCCCGCGTCAAGGTCCTCTCAGCGCTTAACATCGCCGAACGCCGCATTCCGCAGGATGGTCGCATTAAGACCACTATCGGTGGTCGGGCTATCGATCTTCGTGTGTCTACGCTCCCGACCCAGTTCGGCGAGTCCGTCGTGTTGCGTATCTTGGACAAGACCGTCGTCAACCTGAGCCTCGACGCCCTGTCGATGCAGGAAGACATCAAGGAAGGGATTCGTGCGATGGTAAGCCGTCCGAACGGTATCTTCATCGTTACCGGTCCGACCGGTTCCGGTAAGACGACCACCCTGTACTCCGCTTTGCGCGAGGTGAACACCGAGGACGTCAAAATCCTCACCGCCGAAGACCCCGTTGAGTACGAAGTCGAAGGTATCATGCAGGTGCCGATTAATCACCAGGTCGGCCTCACCTTCGCCGCGGCGCTCCGCTCCTTCCTGCGTCAAGATCCCGACACCATCATGGTCGGTGAAATTCGAGATCTCGAGACCGCCCAGATTGCCGTGCAGGCCTCGCTGACGGGTCACGTCGTGCTGTCCACGCTCCACACCAACGACGCCCCCGGCGCCGTGACCCGCCTCATCGATATGGGTCTGGAGCCGTTCCTTATCTCCGCTTCTTTGGAAGGCATCCTCGCCCAGCGTCTCTTGCGCCGCATCTGTAAAGTCTGCCGCACGGCCTATGAGCCAGATAAGGAAGTCATCAACATGCTCGACGTCGATGCGCTTGAGATCACGAACAAGAAGTTCTACTTCGGTAAGGGTTGCGCCGAGTGCAGCCGTTCAGGTTACCGCGGTCGTCAAGGCCTCTTCGAGCTCATGACGATTACCGATTCCCTGCGTACGATGATTTCCCAGCGTGCCCCGACGCTCGTCCTCAAGCAGAAGGCCATCGAAGTGGGTATGCGCCCGCTCCGTGAAGACGGCATCCGTTGTATTT
This sequence comes from Akkermansia muciniphila, assembly GCA_945878755.1. Lineage (GTDB taxonomy): Bacteria > Verrucomicrobiota > Verrucomicrobiia > Opitutales > UBA953 > UBA953. Next base: position 7,712 of record CAMDWM010000023.1, on the reverse strand, counting down.
TCGACGGCCACACGACCATCGAAGAAGTCCTTAAATACACCTAACCTTTAACCTCCCCCCACTCCCATGCCCGAATACAAGTACAGCGCCATCGACCGTAATGGTGCGCAGACCTCCGGTAAAGTCGAAGCCGCCAGTGATGAGCAGGCCCGTCAAAAGCTCATGGCCCGCGGCCTCATGGTAACGACCCTCGCCAGCGATGGCGGTGCCGCTAAGGCCGTCGTCGCCAGCAGCGCCCCCAAGAAGTCTCGCTTCACCTTCGGCGCCAAGGTTTCCCCCGAGGATGTCACGACCATGACGCGCCAGCTGGCGACGCTCATCATCGCTGGCTTGCCCTTACTCCGCGCCCTCGAGTTGATTCACAAGCAGGAGCGTAACCCGTACTTCAAGGAAGTCCTTGGCAACATCGCCGACAGCGTCTCCCAAGGTAATAACTTCTCCGAAGCCCTCCAGGCTCACCCCAAGGTCTTCGACCGTCTGTTCATCAACATGGTGAAGGCCGGTGAAGCGGGCGGTGTGCTCGACAAGGTCCTCGACCGTCTCGCCAAGTTCCGTGAAAAGGCCCAGCGCATCCAGAAGAAGGTCAAAGCCGCCATGGTCTACCCAGGCGTGGTCGTCACGGTCGCCATCGTTATCGTTTACATCCTCATGGTGAAGGTCGTGCCGTCCTTCGAGAAGATGCTCGACGGCCAGAAAGCTAACATGCCGCCCCTGACTAAGTATGTCGTCATGTTTTCCAAGCTGCTGACCGAGTTCTGGTACATCACCCCGGTTGCCATCTTTGGTATCTACTCGGGTCTTAAGTGGTGGTTAGGTACGCCGAAGGGGAAAGAAATCTTCGACCGCATTGTCTTTAAACTGCCGAAGATTGGTACCTTCGTACAGATCGTCTCGGTCTCCCGCTTTGCGCGCACCTTCGGTACCCTGATGGCTTCGGGCGTGCCAATCCTGCAGTCGATTACGATTACCCGCGATACCCTCGACAACGTCGTCATCGCCAAGTCCCTCGAGCGCGTGCATGACCGCGTCCGCGACGGTGAACCACTATCCGTCCCGCTCGAACAGAGTGGCGTCTTCCCGCAGATGGTGACGTCCATGATTCAAGTCGGCGAAGAGACGGGCCAGCTGCCAGAGATGCTCAATCGCGTCGCCGACATCTACGACGAAGAAGTCGACAACGCCGTGACCGCCCTGACTTCGATCATCGAGCCAGTGCTCATCGTGTTCCTCGCCGTGGTCGTCGGTACGATCGTGCTCGCGATGTTCCTCCCGCTCATCGCGCTCATCACGAAGATGACCGGTGGCTAAGGTTTAATCGCTAGACGCAAAACGGCCCGGCCACTGTAAGGTGACCGGGCCGTTTCGTTTCGCCACCGAGGGTGGCCGTTCGCGTCTGCCCAAAAAGGAGCCGGCTTGCATACCCCTATGCAAGCCGGCTTTTTTTTACTGCTTTATCTTACTTACCCCATTGCCCCGTAGGACAAAGTTAATACGGGATATCATTCATTAAGCCCCTGGTCTGACAAGGACTAAAATATAGGTATTTAAACCTATTTGGCAATTAACTGACCAAGAACGACTTAAAATTGGGTGCAGGGGTAGGATTTGAACCTACGACCTTCAGGTTATGAGCCTGACGAGCTAACCGGGCTGCTCCACCCTGCAATCAGTGGGAGGCGAAGAAGAAGGGCAGGCAGGGGCAGCCGCAAGCCCTTTTTTCGGGCATTCGTGGAAAGATACCGGAGCGACCAGGCTCAACTAAAAATGGGTTTGAAGATAGAGCCTGGCATCAGAGTATATAGTGGTTGGCTATGAGTGACGATACCCCCCCACCTCCACCGCCCGAGGAGAACGCAAACTCTTTGTCTCCCTTCATGCCTCCGCCTCTGCCTCCGGCCGAGGAGTTGCCGTTAGGAGATTCGACCTTGGGTTCTGGTCGACGCCAGTTGCCGTTCTGGAGTCGCTTCGGCGGAGAGGGTTTCATCGTTTCGGTGGGTGTCCACGTGGCCCTCATCCTCATCGCCGCGTTCCTCATCATCTCGGTTACTAAGGAGTCGTCCAAGAAAGATCCGAATTCCTTTGCGACGGGCGCAGGTGGTGGCTCGGCCGGTGACAAGGCCAAGAACTATGAGACGAAGATTAAGCCGAAGAATGTGAAGGCCTTGGCTAAGAACGTTTCGCGCATCACCTCTAAGAGCACCACCGCAACGATTTCCCTGCCGGAGCTGCCTACCTCGAGCAGCGCCTCGATGATTTCTGGCATGATGTCCGGCGGCTCGTCCAAGGGCTTTGGCGGCGGCTCTGGCGGAGGCATTGGTTCCGGCATGGGTGTCGGTGTCGGCAACGGGAAAAACTTCATTGGTCGTCCGGTCATGGGCGCCAAGATTTTCGCGCAGCGCATCGCCGTCTTCATGGACGCCTCGGGCTCGATGCAGGGTTATCTTGACCGTGTTGAATCGGAGATCCGTAAGCAGTTCCCGGACGCCGACGTCTACATGTACAATGGGCTCTTCATTACTGCTCAGGATGGTTTGGTGCTGGGCGGCAAGCGCTTTAAGGGCCAGCCAGTCCGTTCCTCTGGGACGGGGGCCCGCGAGACCGACCCGAAGAAGTTAACGGGTTCGGGCAAGACCATCCTCAAGAAGTACGACGATAACTTTAAGCAAGGCTCGGCGGGTGCATGGATTGACATCATGAAGGAAGAGCGGGCCTATGACGCCTTGGTCTTGTTCTCTGATTTTCAGGACGGCGTGACCCAGTACCGTATCAAGGGCGAGAAGGCCGACTCAAACGTGCAAGGGGGCGGTTTTCCCATCGTCTACTACGATGGCATCAATACGTCGATTGCGCGTGGAAACGATACACGAAAGCCCGAAGAAAAGCGCTGGGAGCAGGAATGGCTCAAAGCGTTCAATGATGCCCGTGATGGCAAGGGTCCTCGCCTCTACTTGTTCTCGACTCATATTGAGCCGCAGGAACTGCTTTCGAAGTGTGCCACCGGCTCAGGCGGTCAGGTTAAGATGGTGACTTGGCTCCGTACCGGTGGTCAGCCTCCACCCGAACCGGTCGACCCGGCTACAGCTGGAGATAAGGCCATTTCGACGGATCCGGCTGCTATGCAGCCCCCGGGCGCCAAGGCTTACAAGCCTGCCCGCTAAGCCCTTAGGGCAATCTCGGGGCTAAGCTTCAGGGAATGAACCATAGGTTCATCTCCTTGTGGCTGGCGTGCGGTTTGGTCCACTCGCAGGCGTGGACCACGACTCCTTTACGCGCACCCGCCGGCAGACCCGCACTTGGTCGAGCCTGTTGGCCTCTTTGGCGGTACATGGTGGGTTACTCGTGGCGGCGTGTTGGATTGTGTTTCGTTCGCCAATGTCCCGGCCGCGCGAGGAGGGGCCCTCGGTCTTTGTGACGGCGGCGGGCTCGACCGCGGCGGGCTCGGCTGAGCACGCGGTGAAGGCACGGCCGAAAGCCAACTTCCAGCCACATCAGCGCTTGGCGGTAAATAATTCGAATGCGAGCATCTCGCTCCCCAGCCTACCGCCGGTGAGCGGTGCGCTCGCTGGCCCGGCGGGCGGTGCCAAGGGCCTGGCGTCCGCTAGCAACGGGGCGGGGAAGGGCATGGGTTTTGGCGGTACCCATGGCACGGCAAGGCACTTCGTCGGTAAGCCCGTCATGGGGGCGACGATCCGGGCCCAGCACGTGGCGGTATACTTAGATTGCTCAGGCTCGATGAAGCCCTACCTCGAGCGGGTGACCGCGGAGATTCGCAAGCAGTACCCCGACGCGGATGTCTTTCTCTTCGATGGGGCCCGCATCGTGGCGGTCGAGGACCAGATTGTCTATGGCCGCACCTTTCGCGGCGAAGCCCCGCGGCTGACCGAGGCTCCCTCGCAGACTATGGAGTCCGCGCTCACGCCAGCGGGACGTCAGCTCTTAGCCCGACTTCGCCTGCCGTGCGAGAAGGGCTCACTCGGGGCGTGGATCGACCGTCTGCTCGTCGAGAAGTACGATGCGTTGGTCGTGTTCTCTGACTTCCAAGACGGCATCCGTGTCTACGATGAGAAACGGAAGGGTCATCCGTCCCTGGTTTACTCGGATAGTTCTTACCATCCGGTGGGCCGCACCTTGCCAGCGGGACGCTGGCAGGAACAGTGGCTCCAAGCCTTCCGGCAGGCCGAGCAGGGGAAAGGTCCGCGGTTATACCTGTTCTCCATCCAGGGAGAGCCTCAGGGCTTCCTGCAGCGCTGCGTTGAGGCCTCGGGCGGGGCCTCGATTAACGTCCGGTGGTTACGGGCGGGCCGGCGAGCTCCCTGATGCCTTGGCGGTTGCACCATCGGGCGACTTCGTTTGCATAGGGGCATGGTGACCTTCCCGGCTGAATACCGCGCGCATTTCTCGGACACTGACGCCGCCGGAATCGTGCATTTCTCGACAATCTTCTTCTGGGTCGAGGCCACCGAAGAGGCTATCTTCCGTCACCTGCACCTGCCGTTCCTGAAGGCCGACGGTGCCAAGCTTTCTGGCTTCCCGCGGGTCCGCGTTGAGTGCGATTACCTTTTTCCAATCTACCGTGACGACGTCGTCAAGGTCACGCTGACCCCGGCCGAAATCGGCGACAAGAAACTCGTCTGGATCTTCGATGCCCACGTCGGGGAACGCGCCGTCGCCCAGGGCAAGCTCACGACCGTCTACGCGTGGCGCGACGGTCAGAGCCCCATGTCCGCCGCCTTGGTGCCGCTCGAGATCAAGCAGGCCCTGCAGCGCCACTTCGGAGAAGTCTGAGGGATGGGCCGTTTCGCCAAAGTCCTCTTGATCGGGCTAGTCGCCCTCGGGGTACTCGGGTGGATGCTCTTGGTCATGCTGGGTGGTATGGCGATGCATTCTCCTGCGAGCCCGCCAGGAATCCAGACATGGCCGCCCCGTCTTCATGCGGACGAGGCTGTCCAATGGTCCTTGGCTAAGGATTCCTCCGAGGGCGTGCCGTACAGCATCAACCAGGATAAGTTCCATGGGCCGGCCTTGGCCGTCGCGGCGCAGGTCGTGTTGGCTGCGCGTGGCCTTAAGTTCGACGACGCCAGCGAGGCCGACCTCCGCCTCGTCCCATTCCTGTTTTACCTGCTCATCTGCGCGGCGCCGTTCTTCTTGCGTGACGTCGCTTGGCCTACGCGCTGTTTAGCCGCCTTTCTTTTGCTGATGGGCTCGGCCGGTTGCTATTTTGGTCACTACTTCATTCAAGAGCCGTTACTCGTGGCAGGCTTCGTGTGGGGCGTGCTGCTCTGGTTGCAATCGGCGGGCGGCGAGCGCCCGGCTTGGTGGGCGCTATTCTCCGGCGCGGCCTTTGGTTTGTCCTTGGCCTGCAAGGTCACGGCAGCGGCTTATCTTGGTATCCTCTTGCTGGCGTTACTCATCTTAGCCCGTGAGACGCTGTCGTGGCGTCGGGTCGGTTGGGCGACCTTGGGTGCCATCGTCGTCTGGGTCAGCCTGCAGACGGTCCTATTCACGGACTGGCAAGGCATGATTGCCTGGGGCCACCAGTTATGGCGTTCCTTCGCCGTCGCTTCAGGCAATGACGATACGCTTACGCTCACCAATCCCGGGTATTGGTGGACGGTCGCACTTTGGTTGGCTGCGTTGGTGGGCATTCGCCTAGTTCGCGGCGGTCCGCGCTCCGCCGAAGACGTCCCGCTGACCCTCGCCGTTGGTTGTTTCCTGTTCCACCTCGCCTTGCCCTACAAGACCCCGTGGCTGCTCTTCCTGCCGGTCTGCTTGAGCCTGACGATGGCTTGGCCGTTGTTGGCGCAACGAGGGGCATTCCTTTGGTTATCTTCGGCGGTTGCCGCAACGGCTTTCGTTTTCGCCTGCACGGGTACACTGGAGCGCCATACGCCGACCAGACCCCGCGTCGCTCTGCTGGCTGCTAAACTCGGCGAGTTCCAGCAAGCGTGGCAAAAGGCCCATCCTGGGAAGCCGTTCTATGTCGCCATTGATGGCGGTCATTATTGGCCCTTACCCTATTACCTTCGGGCGTTCCAAGTCGGGTACGGGGAATTCGACGGGGCGGAACGCGCCCCCGTCCGCATCTTGGCGGCCCATGATTCCAGCGCCCCGGCCGTGCCTGGATACCAGACCCATAGACTCCGTCTGCGCAGGGACGAAGATTACTGGGTGCTACTCGAAACCACCAACAAGGTCGACATCCCCTTCATGTTTGGTGAATGGTGATGTCGTTTACACCCCTTTCCCCATGAGCGAACGTAACGTCATCCACAATTTCTCCCATGAGGCCATGGGCACGCGCTTCTGGATCCGCATCGCGGACGAGGATCGCTCGTATGCCGAGCGCGCCGCGGAATCGATCTTCTACGCCATCGATGAATTGGACTTCCAAGTCGACGCCCGCCACGACAGCGGCCCGCTGGCCGGGGTCAACGGCATGCCCGACGGTGCCCTTGTCGCCGCCGGTGACCATTTCCAGACGCTCTGGAATTTCTCCCAAGCCCTGAAGGAAGAATCCGCGGGCGCCTTCGACGTCACGGCTGGCACGCTCTTCCGTTATTGGGAAGCCCGCGGGACGCCTTCGTTCAACCCGGATGACGCCGACTGGAATAAGGCCTATAATGATTTCCGCGGGGCTGAGTTCAAACTCGCGGGTGCCGAGTTCACGTGCGTGAAGTCGGGTGGTGCCGTGGATTTCGGCGCGATTATCTGTGGACTCGCCGTCGACCGTATCGCGGATATGCTCGAGAATAGCTGGGGTATCCATCGTGCGCTCATTATGGGGGGCGGGGGAGTGGTGTTAGCCTTGGATCCACCTGGTGACTCCAACGGCTGGCGCATCGGTATGGGCAAGGACAAGGAGATGAACCTTTGCCGCTTCGCCCTCGCGAGCAAATCCAACGAACGTCAGGCCACGCAGTTCGTCGATCCGCGCACCGGGCAATGTATTACGCTGGCCGCGCCCGTGCGGGCCTTGGCCTCTGGCGCCCTTGAAGCCGCGGGCATCGCCATGGCCGTGGCGGTCCAATCCCCGTCCGAAGCCGAAGAGCTCATCCGCCAAGGCTGCAGTCGCGGCGCTTGGCTGCCAGACGGTACCGCCCTGGGCGCGGCGATGAACTTCGACCTTACCGATCGTCCTGCTCCGACTCCGACGCCGGAATCGACGCCCACGCCGGAGGCTAGTTGAGTAGTTTCTCGAGGTCCGTCAGTAACTGCTCACGGTCACCGGAGAAGAGGAAGGTGTCCGAGCCGACGGAACGGAGCGCGGACTCCAAGATATCACGGGGCGGCTTACGCGTGGCCATGAGGCGACGTAGGTAGGTCTCGAGGTCGCCCGCAATCTGCGGATGGGCCAGCTTGAGCTGCACAATCTGCAGGAGAATCGACTGGTTGGTTTCGTTTTGTAGGTGCGCGGCGATGAGCATGTTATTCGCCTCCACGTAGCGCTTGGCGGCGATGAGTTTACGGCCGGACGCCACGAGCAACTGCGGCGGGACATTCTTATTCTGCATCAAGCGCTGCAAGTTAATCAGGCCGATCTCAGGTTGACCGTCGGCGAAGTAGCCGATGGTACGCAATGCGTCGAAGGCGATACGCGTCTCGCTCATCCACTGTTCGCGGTCGCTCTGGCGAATGAGCTCTTCGACGAGCAGGACGGCAGCGTGCGGTTGCTGGGAGTTGATGAGGCACTCCACATGGGTGAGCGCAAACTT
>CAMDWM010000022.1:0-17882 GCA_945878755.1 Akkermansia muciniphila | reverse complement strand
CCTTAGTCCCTGTCTCAACCCCATGCGCCCCGCCTTCCTGCTCCTGTCAATCGGCCTAGCTACCCTTGGTTTTGACCGAGCTGAGGCCGCTGACACTCGACCGAACATCGTCCTGGTAATTGGCGAAGATATGGGACCCGACACCGGTGCCTATGGCTGCAAGGATGCCCTCACGCCCAACATGGACCGGCTGGCCAAGGAAGGCGCCCTCTTTACCCGCGCCTTCACGCACTCCGCGGTTTGCGCGCCTTCCCGCAGCGGCATGGTCAGCGGCATCTACCCGCTGACTTGGGGTGGCCAAAACATGCGGTCCAAGGTGATCAACCCGCCCCGTCCTTTCACCGAGAAACTCCGCGAAGCCGGTTACTACGTCATGTGGCCCGGTAAGACGGACTTCCAAGGCATCCCCGAGAAGAAGCTGGCTGACTCGCGTGAGCTCTTGGTCAACTACGCCAACAAGCCAGAGCTTAAGACGACGCCGCCCAAGCAACCGTTTTTCGCCTACATCAACGACTCGGTCAGCCACGAAAGCCAAGTCCGCGCAAACGATGCCACCCACGCCCGGAACACCAGCGCCCTCAAGCCCACCGATCGTCGCGACCCTGCGAAGATTGAACTCCCCCCTTTCTACCCTGACACCCCAGAGGTTCGCCGCGAAGTCGCCCATTACCACGAGCTCGTCACGGCCGTGGATTATACGTTGGGACGAGTCCTTGCGTGGTTAAAGGAGCATAACCTGGAAGAGAACACCATCGTGATCCTCACGGGCGACCATGGTCGGGGCATGCCACGCTACAAACGCTCCCCGAAAGACACCGGCACGCGCGTCCCGCTCATCGTGCGCTGGCCCGGTAAGATCCCCGCCGGCATCGTCCGCGAAGACTTCGCCAGCTGGATCGACTTCGCCCCGACCGCGCTCACCTTGGCGGGCGTGCCGGTGCCGAAAGAATATGACGGCCGCTGCTTCTTGCCCACCGCGACCAATCCACCGAAGTACGCCTACGCCTTTCGAGATTTCATGGACGAAAGTTTCGACAAGGTTCGGTCGGTCCGTGACCCGCGCTTCCGCTACCTCCGCAACCAAGCTCCGGGTGTAGATGAAGCGGGCAAAGTTGCCTACCAAGAAGTCGGCGAAACGATGCAAGCCCTCCGTAAGGCGCAAGCCGCCGGCACCTTGACGCCCCAGCAGGCTCTCTACTTCAACCCCAACCGCGCCCCCGAAGAACTGTACGATACGGTCAGCGACCCTTGGGAAATAAAGAACATCGCCGGTGATCCCGCTTACGCCGCCAAGCTTGCGGAACTCCGCGCCGAGTGCGACCGTTGGGTCGCCCATTGCGGCCCGCTTGGAGAAATGCACCCCGACGAGCTCACCAAGAAAGGTATCATCCAGCCGCGTGATGAAAAGTACGTGGAACGCGCCGCGACCGGTAAGCTCGCCGAAGCAGCCCCCGCCCCCGCCAAAAAAGGGAAAAATAACGCTAAATAATTTCACGTCACCATGCACCGCACCCTGCTCCTCGCCGTTGCCGCTTTTGCGCTCGGCTGCAAACCTCAGTCTAAAGTCACTTCCTACGAAGTGAAGTCCGACGCGCCCGCACCCGCCACGGCCGCAGCGCCCGCGACTCCAGTCGCGCCTGTCGCCAAGGCACCGGAAGCCCCCAAAGCTCCGGTCGCCGCCACCCCGATGCCGGCTAATGCCGCCATGCAGGCCGAGGCTGCCTCCTTTGGCCAACCCAAGTGGGCCGAACTTCCAGCTGGCTGGACCGCGGGTGCCCCCAACTCGATGCGTAAGGGCTCTTGGAATGTCGCCGGCCCTGGCGGAAGCCAAGCCGAAGTCGCCGTCACCGTGTTTCCTGGCAACGTCGGCGGCACCACCGCCAACGTCAACCGCTGGCGTGGCCAGTTAGGCCTCGCACCCGCCGCTGACGCCGACATCCAAGCCGCGGCGCAGCCCGGTAAGGTCGGCGCTGACGCTGGCCAGTATTTCCGCTTCGACTCGACGGATGGTAAGAAAGCCATGGTCGCCATGATGGTCCCGAAAAACGACTCTACATGGTTCTTTAAGTTCATGGGCGACCGTGACGCCGTGAACGCGCAGACCGCCGCCTTCCTCAAGTTCCTTGCCACCTCCCAAATCCCGTGAACGAAACCTTCCTCGCGAAAGCGAAATCCGGCACCGCTTGGTTCAACTTCCTGGCCTCGCTACAGTTGACCGTCTGGTTGATGGTAGTCTCGATGCTCTTGATTGTCCTCGGGACACTCGAGCAAGTGAACTGGGGCGTCTGGCATATTCAGAAGGCCTATTTTAGCTCCTGGGGCTGCTTCTACCCGCTTAACACCGCCGCGAGTTTCCGCCTGCCGTTACCGGGGGGCTTCTTACTCGGGTCGCTCTTGGTCATTAACCTCATCTGTGCGCATTTCCGCCATTTCAAAATCAACGCACGCCATGCAGGTATCTCACTCATCCACGGTGGACTCATTTTGCTGTTAGTCGGTGGTTTCGTCACCGCCGCCTTCCAAGAGGAATCCGCAATGGTCGTCCCTGAAGGCGAAACCCGCGCCTTCTCCGAAGCCTTCCGCGAATTTGAGGTGGCACTTGTCGACCAGACCGAGGCGGGCAAAGCGAAGGTCGTGGTCATCCCCGACGATTTGCTCCGCACGCTGACCGACCCAACGGCCGAGCTAGCACTCGCCGGTTCGCCATTCCAAGCCAAGGTTGGTTTTTACTACCCCAACTCCGTGCTGCGGGCGAAATCGCAGATGCCCGACGGAGCAGACATCGCCGCTACGCAAGGGATCGCCGCGCGGTCACCCCTGGCGCTCAAGCGCCTTCCCGAGAGCTACAATGACAATGTCGGCAACGTGCCGAGCACGCTCGTCGAACTATTTGCCAACGGTAAATCCCTCGGCAGTTGGCTGCTCAACGCGCAGCTCACTGAGTCCTTCCCCGCGCAGACCTTTGATCATGCCGGCCGTAAATATGAACTCTCTCTCCGTCGCGCCCGTACCTACCTCCCCTTTGACGTACGTCTAGATCGCTTTACCCACGAGAAGTATCCGGGAACGGAAATCCCGCGCAATTTCGCCAGCGACGTCACCATCCAGGACAACGGTACTTCGTTCCCGTTCAATATCTCGATGAATCAACCCCTCCGCCATGGCGGTATGACTTTTTATCAATCTAGTTTCGGCAGCACGAGTGCTGGCAAGGACCTCAGCGTCCTCCAAGTCGTGCGTAACCCAGGCTGGCTCCTTCCTTATATCTCCGTCTCACTGATGTCGCTCGGCCTCCTCGTCCACTTCGGCGTCTCGCTTTTCGGTTTCCTCAAACGCCGGACCAAGACCGCCGCGACCGCTGGCCTCGTTGCCCTCTTGGCCCTGAGCCCCACGGACGCGCATGCCGCCGAAGCCTGGGATAGCCGAGAGATTGGCACGCTACCAGTGCAGAGCGGTGGCCGCGTCATCCCCTTGGAAACACTCGCCAGTGGCTCCTTGCTCCAGATGCGTGCGCGCCGCGAAATCGCCCTCACCGAACTAGAAGCCACCGCCTTTGGCAAAAAGCCTTCGACTTGGACCGCGGAGGAAAAGTCAGCCATTGCGGAGCAGTTCCCTGAACTCACCGATAGCCTTAAGCAACAGTTAGAAAAGCGCCCGGTGCGACTCAAGGGACGCACGCTGGCCGCACATGACTGGCTCATCGAAGTCGGCTTCCGCGCTTCCATCGCCCGCCAGTTGCCCACCTTCCGCGTCGACCACCCCGTGGTCCTAAAGATGATGGGGCGCGACCCAGAGAAAACCAAGTTCGTCAGCTGGGATGACATCCTAAAGAACAGCAAGGCGCTCACCGATGCCGCGGCCAAATCGCGTCAACGTGCCCAAGCCGATCGCGAAGTGGAGGACCGAGCGCTCCTTCAGCTCGAGTCGGCGGCCCGTCAGTATGCCCTGCTATCGATGACATTTATGCCGGGCGATCTCCCGGCCGACATCGCCCCTCAGCGAGAATACCAAGCTTGGCTAGGTGCCCTCAACCGCGCCGCCGAGGAGATGCAGAAAAATCGCGGTACCTCTGCAGCTGCTCCGGCCTTCGACAAAGAACTCCAAGAGACGCTGAAGGCCTTGGTCGAACGCTACCAAGATTTTGCCCGAGATGGTGCCGTGCGCATCGTCCCACCCAAAGATCCCTTAACCAGCACTACTTGGGACAACCTAGGGACCGCCTTGCTGGCGGTGATCAACGATCGTAACGCCCACCGAGCCGCCCTCGCCCCGGATGGCGTCGTGACTCGCTACGCCATCTTCTGCGTCGCTTGGCGGGAAGGTGATGATCTCGCCTGCAGCGAACAAATTAGCGCGCTCAACGCCTCCTTAGCCGGCACCTGGTCGACACGTGCTAATGCGGAGACTTCTTTTAGCCGCCTGCAGCCGTTCTACTGGTTGTTAATCGCCTACCTGTTAATTGTCCTGCTCGTTCTCTGGGCTTGGGCCGCCAACAGTGAAGGGCCGCGTGCCTGGGCCTATATCCTGCTTGTCACTATTTTCATACTCCACACCGCCGCCTTAGGCTACCGCATGTGGCTCCATGAGCGTCCGCCAGTGACCAACCTCTACTCTTCCGGGATCTTCGTGGCCTGGGGTGCCGTCCTGCTTGGCGTCATCCTCGAACGCCTCTGGAAGAATGGTATCGGCGCCATGGCAGCTGGCCTCAGCGGCTTCCTTTCGCTCATCGTTGCCCACAACCTCGGTCTCTCGGGCGAAGATAATTTGGAAAGCGTCCGGGCAGTTCTCGACTCCAACTTCTGGTTATCGACGCACGTGACGACCGTAACGATCGGCTATTCCGCGACCTTCGTGGCTGGCCTGATCGGGGCGATTCACCTCTGTCTCCGCGCCTTCAAGTCCGACTACAAGGACGGCGACGCGCTCGCCCGGGCCGCCTATGGCATCCTCGCTTTTGGGCTCATCGCCAGCTTCATCGGTACGATGCTGGGTGGCATCTGGGCGGACCAGAGCTGGGGCCGGTTCTGGGGCTGGGATCCCAAGGAGAATGGTGCCGTCCTGATTGTGATGTGGTGCGCTGTCTGCCTCCACGCCCGCTGGGGTGGCTTGGTGCGCCGCGAAGGGCTCATGCAACTCCTCATCTTTGGTAATATCGTGACCGCTTGGTCCTGGTTCGGAACCAACCTCCTCGGAGTGGGCCTCCATAGTTACGGCTTCACGGAGTCCGGCGCAATCTGGCTCTACTACATCTTCGTCCCGTCACAGTTGGCGTTAATCGCCGTGGGCTGGCTCCCCGCCCGGGCCGCTATGTCCGTTAAGACGGCATGACCGACCAACCCGCCCTCGCATGGTTCTGCGTGAAGGCCAAGCCTCGCCAAGAGGCCGTGGCCGTCCGCAACCTGCGAGCGCTGGGCCCAGTCGAACTAGTCTTCCCTCGCATCCGCCGCACCCGCCGCGGACATGAGAAGAACCGCGAGGTCGTCGAGCCCCTCTTCCCCGGCTACCTCTTCCTCCGCTATGACGCGGCGGAACTCAACGGCACGGTCCGGAGCACCCGTGGGGTCCTTCACCTCGTTGCCAAAAACGGCCAACCCGTCGAAGTGGACGTCAAAGTAATCAACGAACTGCTCGCCCTCGGGCCTGACGCCATCCTCTCGGCCTTAGACGAAGAACTGCAGATCGGGGCCAAGGTGCGCATCGTGCGCGGCATCTTCGCGGGCTCCGAAGGCGAAGTTCTCCGCCTAGAGACGCCGCAGAAACGAATCGCGGTGCTGCTCTCCTTACTCGGCTCAGACCAGCCCGTCGAACTCTCCTCCGAAGATGTCGAAGGGCTTCCGAACGCTGACGCTTAAACACTTGCCAAGCCATGATTCAAGACCAGCTCGTCCAATCCGCACATTACGAAGGCTTACATCCGTCCTTTCCCCAAGCCTTCGCCTGGCTCAAGGCCTTCGACCCGCAGACGCCGGACGGAAAATATGAGATTGCGGGGCCCACCCTGACCGCCGGCGTGCAACGCTACACCACCAAGCCCGACGCCGAAAAGAAATGGGAGGCCCACGAGGTCTTCGGCGACATCCAAGTGCTCTTCGCGGGTGAAGAAATCTGCGGCCACACCGATGTGCGCACCCTGACGGTGACCGAACCCTATAAGCCCGAGAAGGACGTCGCTAAATACGCCCACCCGCGCCAACCGACGACCCGTCTGCATTTCCGCCCGGGTACCTTCACCATCTTCTACCCTCAGGACGGCCACCAACCCGGCGTCATGGTCGAACAGCCGGGCGAAGTCCTGAAGGTCGTCATCAAGTTCAAGGTCTAGGGACACGGTTTGGCCTCGATAGCCGCTGGTTAGTATTCATCGTAAAGCCACCCCACCCCGCCATGCGTAGCTTCCTTGCCCTCCTGTTCACCCTTTCCCTCGCCAGTGCGCAGGAGACCACCCGCATCCGCGACGTCATCTACCAGAAACGCGATGGCTTTGCGCTCACGCTGGACGTCTTCACACCAGCCAAGCCTAATGGCGCGGCGATGATCAAGATTGTGAGCGGGGGTTGGAACTCCAATCACAACGGCATCGGTGATGGCGGCTGGACGAAGTCCGGCTACACGACCTTCGTCGTGGTGCATGGCTCGCAACCGCGCTTCCATATCGACGAGATCGTGACCGACGTACAGCGGGCGGTGCGTTTTGTGCGGGCCAACGCCACCACCTACGGCATCGACCCCAATAAAATTGGTGTCACTGGCAGCAGCGCCGGCGGCCACCTCTCGCTGATGCTCGCCGTCAAGGGCGACGCCGGTAATGCGAAGGCTCCGGACCCCATCGACCGAGCGAGTAGCGAGGTGCAAGCGGTCGCCTGCTATTACCCTCCGACCGACTTCATCAGCTGGATCACTGAGAACGACGGCCTCAACGGCGTCGGCCCGCTCGCCCATCGCAAGCCAGCCTTTGGTTCAAAAATTGACACCCCGGAAGGCATGGCCGCGATGGGCAAGGCACTGTCGCCCCTGACGTGGGTCAAGAAAGCCCAACCGCCGATCTACATTGTCCAAGGGGACAACGACGTGCTCGTGCACTTCAGCCAGGCCCTGCGTTTCCAGAAGAAGTCCACCGACGCCGGTGCTACCTGTGAGGTCCTCATCCGCGAAGGGGCGGGCCACGGTGGCTGGAAAGAAATGGGGGAAGACAACACACGCATGGTTGAATGGATTCACCTGCACCTCTTGAGCAAGCCGCCCGCCAAGCCCTTTAATAATTCGGTCTCTAAACTTCCCAGCACGACCCCGGCAAAGAAGTAGGTCTGGCCAGGGGGCAGGCAGGGATGTGGGCTAGCGGATACAGCTTTGCATCCGTACTTCCGCGTACCTCCCCTGATCGGGGAGAATCTACGCCCTTTCTCTGGCCTCGGTGCCCGCTTGGTCACGTGCCACCCAAGCCATCTCTTTCTCTTGCGACCTAACCACTGACTTCCTAAACCTACTCTTATGTCTTCTGGTTGCCGCCTCATCCTCGCCCTCGACGTCGAAACGAAAGAGGAAGCCTTGGCTTTGGCTCGTCCCTTGGCCGGCAACTTGGTCTGGGTGAAGCTCGGCCTCCAACTCTTTACTCGCCACGGGCCCGGCATCGTCGACGAATTTCATGCGCTCGGTTTCAAGGTCTTCTTGGACCTCAAACTGCACGACATCCCCAACACGGTAGCCTCGGCCATCAAGAGCCTCAAAGGTCGCCCGTGTTCGCTGCTGACGCTGCATGCGGCCGGTGGCCCGGAGATGATCGCCCGTGCCCGCGAGTCGGCCGATATCGCCCTCCCCGACTGCCGACTGCTATCGGTCACGGTCCTCACCTCGATGGACCAAGCCCAACTCACGGCCATCGGCGTCCAACGGACCCCTGAAGAGCAGGTCCGCCTCCTGGGCCGCATGGCCATCCAAGCGGGTTCGCACGGCCTCGTCTGTTCGCCGTTGGAACTCCCGATGCTCCGCGCAGAACTGGGCGCTGATCCCGCGCTGGTTACACCAGGCATTCGCTATCCCGATACCGCGGGCGACGATCAGAATCGGGTGATGACGCCCGCTCAAGCGGCCGCCGCGGGCGCTAGCTTCATCGTGGTCGGTCGGCCGATTCTCAAGGATAAGGACCCTGCAGCCAAGACCCTGCAGATTCGCCGTGAAATCGGCGAAGCCTCGTGAGCACGCCCGACGACATTCTGATTCTCCTCGCTGCAGGTTCCGCCCAGCGGATGCAGGCGACCGTCGACGACAAGATTACCGCCCCACTGGCTGGGCTGCCCGTCTTCCTGCATTCGCTTAAGACCTTCCAAGCCACCGGCTTGATTAGCCGAGTGGTTATCACTTACCGCAACGAGGAGCAAAAAGCTCGGATGCTGACGATGCTCGCGGCACACCCTAACGGGGATCTACGTATCGACTTCGTTCCTGGTGGCGACTCGCGGCAGGCATCGGTCTTGGCTGCGCTGACGGCCTGCGAAGGCCATACCGGCCTCGTTCACATCCACGATGGCGCCCGTCCGCTCGTGACGGCCGAAGCCATCCGCAAGGTCCGCGAGAAAGCCCACGAGATGGGCGGAGCCATCCTCGCTGGCCGGGCCGCCGACACCGTCAAAATCGCCAAAGAACACTCGGCCTCGGTGGGCAGTTCGCCCGACCGGGCCTTGGTCTGGACCGCGGAAACGCCCCAAGTCTTCCGCACGTCCATCGTCCTGAAAGCTTACCGTAAAGTTGCTGAACTCGGTCGCAAAGTTACCGATGACAGCTCCGCCGTCGAATTTGTCGGGCAAGATGTGGCCTTAGTGGAAAACCCGTCGGTCAACTTGAAGCTTACGCGGCCCGCCGATTTCGTCCTCGCCGAGGCGATTCTAAAGACGCGCTAAGCGCTCAGTAGCCGGACTGGCGTAGGACGAGGTCGAGCTTGGTCTGGAAGTCGGCGATGTCTGGCTGGCTGGGACGATAACCAGGGACGCGTGGGACGACACCTGGGCGGCCTTCCATATCGATATACCAATCGGCTAACTGGCCATCGGAGAAAGTGACCGATCCACTGACCATCGTGGCCTCGCGAGCCAAAGCGTCGATTTCGACCTTCACTTTAGACGGACCTACCGGGACGGCATCCGCTGGCGCCGCCGGCTCGGCAGCATCGACGCCAGCCGCTTCGGTCGGAGGCAGTTCTTCGACGACAGCCTCAGCCTTCTTGGGCTCTTCCTTCTCTTGGAGGGTAAGGTTAAGGTCATCGACCAGGAAACGGACGTCTAAAAAGGTCATCGAAATCCCGAGCTCGGAGGAAAGCCTACCTTGAATCACCGAAAGGGTCGAACCCTCAGCCACCCATTGGGAGACCTTGGTGATATGTGCGGGGGTCAATTTAGCCATACCCCAACCTGTGCGGTTAAAATGTGTTTTTCAAGCGTCCCGTCGGATATTCATTGGAAAAACCCCGAGAGGTCGCCAACTTGAGCCCATGCAGCCCGAAATTCGATGGCAGAGAAGCGGGGAGTTCTCCGACATCGTCTATGAAAAAGCCGAGGGTATCGCCCGCGTGACCATTAACCGTCCGTCCCGGCGCAACGCCTTTACGCCCGACACCATTGCGGAGATGCTTAAGGCTTTCTCTGATGCCCGCGACGATAGCTCCATCGGGGTCGTCCTCCTCCGCGGCGCTAACCCCCAGCATGACGGGAAGTTCGCCTTCTGTGCCGGGGGCGACCAGAAGATTCGCGGCGATAAAAAGGGTGGCTACGTCGGCAAGGACGGCGTGCCCCGCCTGAACGTCCTCGACCTTCAGCGCCTCATCCGCTCGATGCCCAAGGTCGTCATCGCCCTTGTGGCTGGCTTCGCCATCGGCGGGGGTCACGTGCTCCACGTCATTTGCGACCTCACTATCGCCGCCGACAATGCCGTCTTTGGTCAGACTGGCCCGCGGGTCGGTAGCTTCGACGGTGGCTTTGGTGCTTCCTACCTCGCACGGGTGGTCGGCCAGAAGAAGGCCCGCGAAATCTGGTATCTCTGCCGTCAATACGACGCCCAACAAGCCCTCGAGATGGGCTTGGTCAATGCCGTTGTGCCTTACGAACAGCTCGACGCTGAAGGCGTGCAATGGGCCCGCGAGGTCATGACCAAGAGCCCGCTCGCTATCCGCTGCCTGAAGTCGGCCTTCAACGCCGAACTGGATGGCCAAGCCGGCATCCAGGAACTCGCTGGCAATGCCACCTTACTCTACTACTTGACCGAAGAAGGCGACGAAGGTCGCTCGGCATGGAACGAAAAACGTCCGCCGAACTTCGGCAAATTCCCTTGGCTCCCATAAATCCTATCCGCGTCACCGAACGCGCGCAGTCGCTCGCCGCGGCGGTGCTCATGGCTGGCGACATTGCGATCGACGGGACCGCTGGCAAAGGGCGCGATACCGCCTTCCTCGCGCAAGCAGTCGGCCCAACTGGTCACGTCCATAGCTTCGACATCCAACCCGAAGCGATTGCTTCCACGGACAACCTGTGCACCTTGGTCGGACTCTCGTCGCGCGTGAGTTTACACCATCGCAGCCACGCAGAAATCGCCACCGTACTCCCGGCCGGGCACCGCGGTAAAGTCGGCGCTGCCATCTTCAAATTGGGTTACCTGCCGGGCGGCAACCCTGATATCATCACGCAACCGCAATCGACGGCGACCGCCTTGCAGGCCGCCTTTGATGCCTTACGCTCGGGCGGTCGGCTCATCTGCGTCGCCTACACGGGCCACCCGGGCGGCATGGATGAATCCGCTGTCGTCCTCGCGTTCGCCGCCGAGCGGACTTCCGCCGGAGACGCGGTCGAAAAAATCGGCCACGTCCCCAACCCCGGTAAGCCGTGGGTCCTGTCGGTGACGAAGCGTTGAGCCGATTCGACTTCCGCGCGGATACCGCATAAGCGTTTAAGCATGCCTGCCCGCCCCGTCATCATCCTAACCGGAGCTTCCGGCTTGATCGGCCAAGCCTTGACCAAGGCCTTGACCCAAGGCGGCTACGATGTGCGGGCTTTGCAATCACGCACGCGTGGCTCAGGCGGCATGGACGTCGCCAGCGGCTGGATTGACGATGCCTTCCTCGAAGGCGCCGAGGCGGTCATTCATTTATCGGGTGAGCCGATTGCCCAACGTTGGACGAAGGCAGCCAAGGCTCGTATCCTCACGAGTCGAGTCGAAGGCACGCGCCTGCTCGCCGCTGCCTTGGCACGCCTCAAGCAACCGCCCAAGACCTTTATCTCTATGTCGGGTATCAACCGCTACGGCGTGTGGCGTCCGGGTGAAACGGTGACGGAAGCCTCCTCTCTTTCTACTATCGGCTTCTTGGCTGAAATCTCCGAACAATGGGAAATGGCCACCCAGTCCGCCCAAGAGCGTGGCATCCGGACTGTTTGGCTCCGGACTGGCGTCGTCCTGGCGGGCTCGGGTGGGGCTCTCCAGAAAATGCGCCTGCCCTTCTCCCTTGGACTCGGCGGTCCAGTCGGATCGGGCCAGCAGCACCTCAGCTGGATTCAACTCGGGGACTTAATTCGGCTGATTCAATGGGCCTTAGCGACTCCGGGTATCCAAGGCGCTGTGAACGCGGTCGCCCCACAGCCAGTTACCCAACGTACCTTCGCCCGGTGCCTCGGCCAAGCGCTCCACCGTCCAGCCATCCTGCCCCTCCCAGCGTTCGCCGTCGGACTCGTCTTCGGGGAGATGGGCCGCGAAACGCTCCTCGGTGACCTAGCCGCCACCCCCGCCAAAGCACTAGCTGCGGGTTTTGTCTTCGAGGCGCCTGATCTCCCGAGCGCCCTCCGCGCCGCCCTTTGCGAATGATTTTAGGTTGAACGGAGCCGCCCAGAAAGGGATTGTCGAGTCATGGAACGTCTCCGTTCAGTACTCCCCTTTTTCAGCCTCGCCTGCGCTCTCGCCTTCGTCGGTTGTGACGGAGACACCGCTTCTGAAATGCGTACTCCCGAACTCGAGGACAGCGAATTCCGGCAAGGGATGACTTACGAGAAGCAGCGCGAGCCGCGTAAAGCCTTGGAGTCCTTCCTCAAAGTTATCGACGCCCGCAAGGGGGCATCGGAGTCTCACCTAGAAGCGGGCCGGATGTATCTTGACCTGCAAGACCCGCTCCCGGCGATTTATCACTTCAATCAGTATCTCCGACTTAAGCCGAACTCGGAACAAAGCCCGATTGTCCGTCAGATGGTAAAGACGGGGGAAAAGATGTTCATCCAACAACTCCCCGGACGTCCGCTCGAGCCCAGCGCAGGCGGCAGCGGCGATCAGTCCGCACTCATCCGTAAACTCCAAAACGAAAACTCTAAGCTCATGTTGGAAGTATCCGAGCTTTCCCGCGGCGTCCGTAATCCCGAACCAAAGAACGACCCACGGACTCCGGGTGTTGCCGCCATCCCTGACAAAGGTACGCCCGCCGTTCCTGGCGTCGCTCCGGCCACTGGCCGCAAGGCCCCCGCCTTTACCACTTATGTGGTCAGCAACGGCGACACGCTTACCAGGATTTCCATCAAAGCCTACGGCACGCCAGCCCGCTCTAATGACATCTACAACGCCAACCGCGACAAGATGACCTCAGCGGCCAACCTGAAGGTGGGCATGACGTTGACGATCCCTCAGTAAGCCATGCGCGTCACCCGCATCCGCGCGGCTGACTTCCGCAACCTCCCGTTTGCCGACGTCGATACCGACGCGCCCCGCGTTTTCCTGCTCGGCGAAAACGGCCAAGGTAAGACCAACCTCCTGGAGGCCGCGGCGCTGGTCTCGGCTTTCCGTTCCTTCCGCACCACGGAGATTTCCCCACTCATCCGGATGGGCTGTACCGAGGCACGCCTGCGTCTCGATGTGCGCACGGAGACCGAAAGCACCGCCGTGGAACTACGACTCGCGAAGGGTTCACGCAAAGCGCTGGTTGACGGTAATCCCGTGACCTCCGTCGCCGAGCATCTGGGTCGCTTCCCCACCATCGTCTTCTGCTCCGACGACCTGCGTTTGGTCCGCGGCTCGCCGTCCAACCGCCGTCGCTGGCTCGATGCTGCGATTGGCGGTACCGACGGCGCGTACCTCAACGCCGTCCGCGACTACACCCGCGCCCTCGAAGGGCGTAATGCTTTACTCAAGACGGACCGCCCCCAGGAAGACGCCATCCGCGCCTTTGAAAAAACCATGCTCGCGCCGGCCACACTCGTGGTGGAGACCAGGGCCAAGGTCCTACCTGAACTGGCGACAACCCTACGGGCGGCCTGCGCCCGGGCGGGCTTCCCCGATAAAGGCGCCGACCTCACCTACCAACCGGACACCCCCGCCGACCAATTGGCGGACACGTGGGCGCGGCTAAGAGGCGTCGACCAAGCAACGGGCTCGACCCTTAAGGGCCCCCAACGCGACGACTTTGGCATCCTCTTTGGGAGCCAAGACGCCGCCGACTACGCCTCCGAGGGACAGCAGCGGCTCCTCGTACTCGCCCTCTGCCTCGGCCGCCTCAGTCGCGATGCCAGCCGTGCCCCGACCCCACCCGTCATTCTGGCCGATGACGTCCTAGGGGAGCTGGACGACACCCGCAGGCGGGCTTTCTGGCAGGAAGTCGGGGAAACCCACCAAGTCATCGCCACGGGCACGGTTCCACCCCCCTCGGGCGACTGGCGGACCTACCGGGTTAGCCAAGGGGTCTACGTCAGGGACTGATTTTGGCGTTGTTTTATCATTTTCGGAGCCCTTGGATAAGAGGATGAAGGATTTCCTCCTGTACGCCTCGGTTGTCGTTCTCTTCCTCGTCTGCCTCTTGGTCGTCCTGATCATCCTGATGCAGCGTCCGTCGGCCAACGCCGGCATGGGCTCAGCCCTCGGTGGTGGTGCGGCTGAATCCGTCTTCGGCGGTGAATCGGCTAATGTCCTCTCCAAGATGACGACCACCCTCACAGTCATTCTCTTCATCCTCAGCTTCGGCCTCTACCTCGGATTCGTTGCTCGCGAAAAGAAAGTGCCTTCCGCCATCGCGCCAGCCGCCGCTACGACCACTAAGCCAGCGACCCCAGAAGTCCCAGCCGCTACGACCGCCACGACTCCTGCCGCTCCAGCTGCTCTGACCGTTCCAGCCACCACGGCTCCGGCTGCTCCGGCCGCGAAGGCCCCCGAAGCCCCCAAAGCTCCGGCTGTTCCGGCTCCGGCCAAGTAATCAGCGATGCGCACCACCCTGCTCAGCCTGACTTTTCGCTGGGCGCTGTTGCTATTGACCTTACCGCTGTCCGCCCAACTGAGTTCGTTGGATGAGCGCTACGCGCGGTTAACGCCAGCGGAAGCCCCCGCGGTGCTGGCTCAATTCCGTGCCTCACGCCTGTCGGCTGATACGTGCCTTAAGGTCACGATTACCCATAAGCCGCGCCGTGGCGACGACGCTGCGCCCGTTCATGGTTTGCTTTGGGTGGGTTGGGCCGACGGTGGTCCGCGGGTGCGCTTCGAAGCGCGCGATAGCCAAGGCCGTCAGATTTACGCCTTCATTGCTAAGAAGAATGCCCAAGCCAGTTTGCTCTGGGTCTCGCAGAACGGTCAGCCGGCCCAAGCCGTCACCGCAGTCGGACTCGGCACACCGCTGGCACCCAGCCTACTCCTAACGCCCTTCGACCTGCACCTGCCTTTCACCCATTGGGAAAAGTCCGACTATGTCTCAACGGAACGCGTGGTGGGTCGGCCCGCCCATGTTTACTTGGCTAAGAACCCGCAACCAGGCGCACCGACGCAAGTGAGGTTCGCCCTCGACCGTGCGTACGGTGCCATGCTGAGCGCAATTTCGGAAGATGCTCAAGGCAAGGCCCTGCGGACTTTACAAGTGGAAGAATTCGGCAAGGCAGGCGATCAATGGCTTTTCGCCGCCCTCAGCGTGCGTGACGAAAGCACCCGCGATGTCGACCTACTGCAGGTCACCCACGCTGCGCTCAACCTCCGGCTCGCGGATGGCTTCTTTGACCCTGGTTCGCTTGCGCAACCGGCCAACACACCGAGCGACGAACAATTTAAAGCCCTCTAACCATGCCCGCCGACGCCACCAAAATCGCCCGTTTCTGTGACCTCCTGACCAATAATAAGGCGATCAAAGATTTCCCAGGGGCCGAGAATGGCCTGCAACACAAGGGCCGCGCCAAGGTCCGCAAGGTCGGCTGCGCGGTCGACGCGGGCGCCAAGGTCTTCGAAATGGCGGCCAAGCGCGGCATCGATTTCCTCATCGTCCACCACGGGATGCGCTGGCCCACAATCTCGCCGCTACGCGAGGTCCGTAAGCTGCGGGTTGATACGCTGAAACGCACCGGCCTCTCGCTCTACTCGAGCCACCTCCCGCTCGACGCCCACCCAATCATCGGCAACAACGCACTCATCGCAGCGGACCTCGGACTCCGCGTTGTCGATTGGTTCGTCGACTTCGAAGGCCTGCCCATTGCGTGTATTTGCCAAGGCATCCCGCGTGCGACGCTGGCCCGCCGCCTGAAGCAGAGCTATCCCGACACCTATCAGGCGATTGAGTTTGGTTCGGCCCGCCCGAAGAAAATCGCCATCCTCAGCGGCAGCGGCCGGAGCGCCCTGGATCACCTGCACGCCCAGGGTTGCGATACGCTGATCACCGGTGAACTCCGCGAAGAACACTTCAACGAAGCCCACGAGCAAGGCTGGAACCTCTACCCTTGCGGCCACTACGCGACCGAAACCTGGGGCGTGAAGGCTTTGGCGGCGGCGGTCTCCGCCGAGTTCGGGGTCCCTTGGGAATTTGTGGCGACGGGTAACCCACTCTGAGCCTGCCGGGTTCGTCCAACATGTATCGCGGACGACTCGCCCCCACCCCGACCGGCTACCTGCACCTCGGTCACGCCCGCACCTTTGCGCTCGCGGCCCAGCGGGCTCAGGCTGCGCAAGGCCAACTTATCTACCGCACGGAAGACCTCGATGCTGAACGCTGCCGACCAGAATTCGCTGTCGCCGCGCTAGAGGACCTTCGCTGGCTCGGCCTGCTCTGGCACGAAGGCCCAGATGTGGACGGCCCACATGCGCCGTACACCCAGTCACAACGTCGCGGTTATTTCCTGAAAGTCTGGCAACTCCTCCACGCTGCGGGCTGCATTTATCCCTGCGATAAATCACGCCAAGACGTCGCCCGTGCGCTGACCGCTCCACACGCCGAGCACGACGCCGAGCCGATCTTCCCGCCCAGCCTTCGGCCACCGCTAGGACACGGTCGAGATGTCACCCAACCGGACGGCACCAACTGGCGCTTCCGTGTGCCTGATGGCGAGCCCATCCACTTCGATGACCGACTGCAAGGACCGCAGGCTTTCGTCGCGGGTAAGGACTTCGGGGATTTCCTGGTCTGGCGCAAAGATGGCTTTCCCGCCTACGAACTCTCGGTCGTCGCGGACGATCACGCCATGGGC
The DNA here is from genome assembly GCA_945878755.1 of Akkermansia muciniphila. Lineage (GTDB taxonomy): Bacteria > Verrucomicrobiota > Verrucomicrobiia > Opitutales > UBA953 > UBA953. The sequence continues at coordinate 1,440 of CAMDWM010000022.1, read as the reverse complement.
ATCACTGAAGTCGTACGTGGAACGGACCTACTCCTTTCGACCGCTCGCCAAATTCTGCTCTACCGCGCCCTCGGCTGGCCCGAGCCACACTGGGCGCATGCGCCGCTGGTGGTCGACGCGCAAGGTCGCCGCTTGGCCAAACGCACGGCGGGCCTCTCGATCCGCGAACTCCGAGCCCAAGGCCGGACGCCCGCGGAAGTCTTGACGGCACCCGTGGGTACCCTGCTCGCCTAGGTCAGTATTCTCACCAAACAAAAACGCCGGAGGAAAGCCTCCGGCGTCTTATAATCTGCAGACTTCAATTAGGCGCCCTTGTCGGTCTTCTTGACTTCCGCAGCCGGCTTGGCGGCCGGAGTCGTCGCCGCACCCGTGACGATACGTTCACGCATGGCCTTGAGCGCAGCTGCGTTAGCACCGCCGTCGACGGCGATAGCTTCATCCATATACTTTAAAGAGCGTTCCTTGTTAGCCGGGTCGATTTTCTGGGAGACGGAGGCCTTATTGAGCGCCGCCATCAGTTTGCTGCCAGCGGAGACCTCATCGATGGCCTTACAGGCGGCATCAAAATCCTTAGCATCGACAGCGGCCTTGATCTTAGCGTTGGCGGCGGTCCGAGCGGCACCAGCTTTGGCACGGACTTCATCCGCCTTCTTTTCTTCGTCCACCAATGCCGCCTTACCGGCCGGCGTATTCTTGAACGAAGCCAACTTGTCGAGGTACTGACGAGGGGTCCAGCCGCCGAAACCGACGGTGCGACCGAACACTTCGCCCGTCTTAGCGTCGACGAGCAGAACCGTGGGGTAGCCGGTGATAGCGTACTTCTTCTGGAGCTCAGAGTTCTGGGCCTTCACTTCTGGGGCGAGCTGCTTGGTGCGCGGGAAGTCGAGTTCGACGAGGACATACTTGCCAGCGGCTTCCTTGGAGAACTCCTCGGTCGAGAAGACATTCTTGTGGAGCGCCTTGCACGGCGGGCACCAGTCACTGCCTGTGAAGTCGAGCAACATGGGCTTACCTTCCTTGATGGCGACCTTCTTGGCTTCTTCGAAGTTCGTGAGCCAGGTCGCTTCGGCGAAGGCGGTGGAGATGGTCCCCAGCAAGACGAGGCTGGAAGCGAGGAGGAACTTGAGGGTCATGGGGATTGGGGTGTGCCTTAAACTACCCATAAATAAAAAGACGCCGCAAGCCTAGGCCGCGACGTCTTGAATAAAACCCTTTAAAATAACGATTAAGCGCCCTGATCGACCTTCTTCACTTCCGCGGCCGGCTTGGCGGCGGGCTTAACCGGAACCGGTTGGCTCAAGTTGGTACCCGCGGCAATCCGGTCGCGCATCGACTTAATACTGGCCAGCATCTTCTCGTCGCCCGCACACTCCGTGATGGCTTGGTCGGCCCACTTGAGGGCGCGTTCCTTATTCGTTGGGTCGATGCGCTGGGACATCA
>CAMDWM010000021.1:0-17963 GCA_945878755.1 Akkermansia muciniphila | reverse complement strand
GTCAGTCGCCCCGCTCGTCCGCCCGACCGCGCCGGCGATCACCGAGAAGTCCGCGGACGATATCGCCAAGGAAGAATTCAGGGCCCGCGCTAAGGCCTTCGGCGAAGAGACCAAGAAGATGGTCGAAGAAATCTCCGGTGGCGACCAAGCCAAACTTCAGCGTGCGATGTTCGCCGGCATGATGAAGCCCGAAGGCCAAGCCATCATGGCCGAAACCCGCGAAATCGGCGAAGCTATGCGCAACGCGACCCCGGCCGACCGTGAAGCCCTGACCCAGCGTTCTCTCGCCCTCCGTGACCGGGCCATGAACGCCCTCCGTGCGGAGATGGCCGCGCTCAATAACCCCGCCCCCGCCGCGCCGGTTACGCAGCCAGCTGCAACGGGTGCACCCGCCGCCCAGCCTGCTCCGGTGATTATTATGTAAGGTCGGTTCATCCACCAAAGAAGAAGGGCCAGCTTGCGCTGGCCCTTTTGCTTGGCGGAGTGACCGACGCTTACTTCGTCGTGTATTCGGCCTGCGCGCCCTTGATGTTGCGCTTCTGCACCCAAGGCATCAGCGAGCGGAGACGCTGGCCGGTCTTTTCGATCGGGTGGTTCTCGCCCTGCTTGAGGAGCTTAGTGTAGTTCTTGAGGCCACCCTTGTATTCCTTGACCCACTGGGCGGTGAACTTGCCTGACTGGATTTCCTTGAGGATCTTGCGCATCGCCTCGCGGGACGAGCTGTTGATCACGCGAGGGCCGCGGGTGATGTCGCCATACTTAGCGGTTTCGGAGATCGAGAAGCGCATGCCAGAGATGCCGGACTCGACCATGAGGTCGACGATCAGCTTCAGCTCGTGGAGGCACTCGAAGTAGGCCATCTCGGGCTGGTAGCCCGCTTCGACCAGGGTTTCGTAACCCACCTTGACGAGTTCGGAGGCACCGCCGCAGAGGACGGCCTGTTCGCCGAAGAGGTCGGTTTCGGCTTCTTCCTTGAAGGAGGTCTTGATGACGCCGGCGCGGGTACCACCGATGCCCTTGGCCCAGGCGAGGGCGGTCTTGGTGGCCTTACCAGAGATATCCTGCTGGACGGCGATGAGGGCGGGGACGCCCTTACCTTCGACGTATTGCGCACGGACAACGTGGCCGGGGCCCTTCGGGGCGACCATGGCGATGTCGACGTTCTTGCCGGGCTTGATCAGCTTGTAGTGAATCGAGAGGCCGTGGATGAAGAGGACCGTCTTACCACCCTTGCCGAGGTTAGGAGCGATGTCCTTTTCCCACACATCGGCCTGCTTCATGTCGGGAATACCGACGAGCATGACGTCCGCGCGGCGGACGGCTTCAGCGGTCTCGTAGACCTTGAAACCCTTCTTCTTCGCGGCGGCGGCCGACTTCGATCCCTTGTAGAGACCAACAATCACGTTGAGCCCGCTGTCGCGCAGGTTCATGGCGTGAGAGTGGCCCTGGGAGCCGAAACCGAGGACGGCGAGGGTCTTGTTCTTCAGGAAGCCGAGATCGGCATCCTTGTCAGTGTACACTTTGGCAGGCATGGGTATTGGGTGGAAAAGGGTTATTTGGCGGCCTTCTTGAGGCCGCGGGTAAGGGCGACGGCGCCGGTGCGGGCGGTTTCGATGATACCGAAAGGTTCGATGAGATCGAGGAAGGCGGAAATCTTGGTCACGTTACCGGTGAATTCGATGAGGAGGGAGTCGTGGGCGACGTCGACGACCTTGGCGCGGAAGAGGCCGGCGATTTCGAGGATCTCGGTGCGGGTCTTCTTGTCGGACTTCACCTTGACGAGGATGAGCTCACGGGCGACGTGGTCGACTTCCTCCCGGGAGAAGTCGTTCACGGTAATGACGTTGATCAGCTTATCCAAGGCCTTGACGCAGCGGTCGAGGGCGGCGTCATCGGCGATCACGGTCGCGGTGATGCGGGAGTAGGCTGGGTCATGCGTCGGACCGACATTGAGGGTCTCGATGTTGAAGCCGCGACCGGAGAGCATCCCAGCGACGCGGGCCAGGACGCCGAACTTGTTTTCGACGAGGGCGGAGAGCGTGTGCTTCTTCTTAGTGAGCGTCATGGCGATGTTGAGGGTGAAAGGGTGGACGGAGAGGGACTCGAACCCACGACATTCTGCGTGTAAAGCAGACGCTCTAACCAACTGAGCTATCCATCCGATGGAGGGTTGGGTATAGGGAAGCCCCCCGCCTTTTGTCCACTATGAAAACCGCCCCGATGCTTGCCCATGGGGGCCGAAAGCCTTCATAATCCGATACATGGACCCCGTCCGCATCCAACGTATCCGCCAGGCCCTCGAGGCCCTGACTTCTCCGGGGGTCGAGAAAGAGGCCCTTTTGGAGTCATTAAAGGTGCTAGATAGCGAGGTTTCGCTGGCTAATTCTGGGCTGCCCGGCGACCTAGACCATTACCTGCGCCGTCGTTCCTACGAGAAGGCCTTGGTCTTTTTAAACGGTGGTGCTCCGGGGGCCGGCACCTGCGGACGCGGCGCATGAACGAGAATCCCTTCGAGAAGCTCGACCCGTCGGGCTTGCCGCCGGGACCTCCATCGAAGGCAGTCGTGCCCGTCGCTAAGGCCAAACCGAAGCTAGGGAAAATCATCCTGCAATATGAGCGCACTGGGCGCGGGGGTAAAGAAGTGACCATCCTCAAGGGGCTCTGGTTGGAGTCCCAAGAAAATCGGATGCGCGTGGCTTTGCTGAAGGAGATGAAACGCGCGCTCGGCACTGGCGGCGCCCTCGAGGCCCGTGAGATCGTTCTCCAAGGAGACCGTCGCGACACGGCCAAGGCTTGGCTCCTCAAGGAAGGTTTCACGACCAACCTGTGAGTCCGAAAACCGCTCGCCTCCGCCGTCTTGGCGGGTAGGGTGGGGCTGTGTCCGCCACTCAGCCCAACTTGATCGACCTAACGGGTGCGCATGAGCCCGTCGCGGAGGTCTGCGCTTTACTGCGCGCGGCGGGCGGTCGGCCCTTACTCGTGGGCGGCTGCGTGCGCGATGCCCTCTTGGGTCTACCCATCGGCGAAATCGATATCGAGGTCTATGGCCTCGGCACGCGCCAAGTGGAGGCCGCTTTACGCCGTCGCTTTGGTATTGTGACGGTGGGAGCCGCTTTCGGCGTAACCAAAGTAAAAGATCACCCGATCGACGTCTCCGTTCCGCGCCGCGAGAATCGGACCGGGGCTAAGCACACGGATTTCGACGTCCAGGCCGACCCAACGATGACGCCGAAGGATGCGGCCGAACGGCGCGATTTCACGGCGAATGCCATCCTCTGGGACCCAGCGACGGGCGAGTTAATTGACCCGTGGGGCGGCGTGGCCGACCTGCAGCAGAAAGTGTTTCGTCACGTCTCCGCGAAGTTTTCCGAAGACCCGCTGCGGGTCCTGCGGGCGATGCAGTTTGCAGCTCGCTTTGGCTTCGCCGTCGCGCCCGAAACAATCGAACTGTGCCGCGGCCTAAAGCAGGAGGGCCTCCCGCCGGAACGCTTGATGGAGGAGTGGAAGAAGCTCCTGCTGCGCGGTCGCCAGCCGTCGCTCGGACTAAAGTTCCTTCAGGATTGTGGCTGGCTTCGTTTCTATCCGGGACTGCAGGCCACCGTCGATGTGCCGCAGGATCCCGCCTGGCATCCCGAAGGCTGCGTGTGGACGCATACTTACCTGTGCTTGGATGCTTTCGCCGCTGAGCGCACGGGTAATGACGAGGAAGACCTCATCGTCGGCTTGGCCGTGCTCCTCCATGACTTGGGTAAAGCGACGACGACCAAGAAGGAAGCGGACGATCGCTGGCATGCTTACGGTCATGAAGCCGCCAGTGTGCCACTCGCCGAAGCCTTCCTCGCCCAGCTCACCCGCGAAGTAAAATTAATCGAGGCTGTGTTACCGCTTGTGCGCTGGCACGCCCTGCCGCACGAACTCCACAAGGCGCAAGCTGGCGAGGGCGCCGTTCGCCGTTTGGCGAATAAAGTTGGACGAATCGACCGCCTCGTCCGCGTTGACTCCGCTGACCGTAAGGGCCGCAACCAAGAATGGCGTCACGAGCCTTCGCCGCAAGGCGTGTGGCTGCTGGCGATGGCCGCTCAGCTCAATATTCGGGACTCGATGCCCAAACGCATCCTCCTGGGGCGACACCTCATCGCTTCTGGGTATAAGCCTGCCGGATGGTTCTCCGAAGTGCTCGATGAGGCCTTTGAGGCTCAAATGGATGGGGTGTTCACCGACGAGGCTACCGGCCTCGTCTGGCTTCAGGAACGCATGGCCCGCCGGGCGGTCTAACGTTTTATGGCAAATCCCACGCAAGGTCTTCCCGCTCTCCTGACGGCCCAACCCGATTGGAATGCCGTGCTCGCCCAGGTGCTCCAGAACTTCGGCTGCGTCACGGGGACGATTCACCGCACGGATCCCACGACGGGTCTGCTAATGTTGATTGCGCACCATGGCATCCCCCCGCAGGTCCTGCCGATGCTGTTGCCCAAGATCGATAACATCCCGTTCGGTAAGGGTATTGCCGGCTGTGCCGCCCAGCGCAAGGAAGCGGTCCAACTATGTAACCTGCAGGAAGACCTCGGTGGCGTGGCGAAGCTGGATGCGCGAAAGACCAACGTCCAAGGAGCGCTCGCCGTGCCGATTGTCACTGCCGAGGGAAAAGTGGTGGGCGTCCTCGGTATCGGGATGATGTCTCCCTACGAGTTTTCTGAAACGGAATCTGCGGCGCTGTCCGCCTGTGCGGCCTTGCTGCCAGCGTCTTTGGCCTAGGTGTAACGCCTTAGTTTTATTTAGGTAATAGACACCACTATAACGCGGTGGACGCTTGGGCAATGGTTCCAAGGCTTGGCGATTATGAAACCGTTCATCTTGTTATTATTATCTGTCGTTATCGCTCGGGCCGAACTTCTCCGTGGGCAAGTGGAGCTGGCTGGCCTCAAAGGAGCTATCACGGCGAAGTCGACCTTTGATCAAGTCACCCGTCCCCTTACGGCCGGGGACGCCATTCGCGAGGATGACGAACTCGCGACCCCTAGCGATGGGGCGGCTGAACTCATGTTTTCTAACGGCGTCAAGGTGCTCGTGGCGCCGGGTACCAAACTGCGTCTATCCATGTTTCGTCAGGTCAAGATGCCGCTCCCCGGTCAGCGTCGTGAGGCCGGTGAACTTCCCAACGATGGCTCGTTGGTCGACTTGGTGCTCGGTGCAGGGCGTGTGACGGTCGTTTGTCCACCGCTCCAAGCCCGTTCGCAGGTTTCGGTACGCACGCCGCAGGGTCGTTCCGACTTACGTCGTGAGGGCGTGTATGAATTGAGCTTCGAGCTTGCCTCTAGTGGAGAGTTGGTGGCGCAGACCTTGGTCTTGGCCGGGGCGTTAAAGTTCACGCCGGTTGGCAAGGGTAAGCCACTCAGCGTGGAGGCAAATAATAAGCTGCTGATCACTTCCGATTTAGCTACGCCTGCCCAAGTCGTGTTGGAGAAACTTAAGATGGAAACCGGAGAGGTGGAAGTACGCCTCAAGAGCGTAGTCTTCGATCCGTCGACGGATACTTTTCCGCCATTAGCCCCTAAGGCGTTACCCATCGCTCCGCCCGCCCCCAGTTCCGGTGCATCCTTTACGAATCAGCCTGCGCCGGCTCCATCCGAACAGGTCATGCAAAAAGTGACCCAGGAGATTCTCGGTCGTCAGGCTCAGACGAACCCGTCGCCGACGGGTGGCTGATTTCAGACTGGCTGGATGGTCTGTCCAGTGGGCGAAGCCTTGCAGTGCAGAAGGCCAGCCGGCTCGCCTTCGTAGACGAGCTGGCCACCCTTCGCGCCACCGACTGGTCCCAGTTCGAGCACCCAGTCGGCGGCCATGATGACGTCCGCGTGGTGTTCGATGACGATGAGGGTCGCCCCAGCGTCACGCAGACGCTCGAGGAGTTTTAAGAGTTTGGCGATGTCGTCCCAGTGGAGTCCGGTCGTGGGTTCATCCAAGACGTAGAGGCGTCCCGAGTGATCGCGCCGGGAGAGTTCGGAGGCCAACTTCAGGCGCTGTGCTTCGCCGCCAGAGAGCGTGTTGGCGGCTTGCCCGAGTTTGAGGTAGCCGAGCCCAACTTCTTCCAGGGTGCGCAGTTTTTCAGCTAAACGGGGTTGGGCTTTAAAGATTTCCACCGCCTCGGTGACGGTCAGGTGCAGGGCTTCCGCAATGCTCAACCCTTTGAAGCGTACTTCGAGCGTTTCGCGGTTAAAGCGTCGTCCCGCACAGCTCGGGCAATCGACGAAGGTTTCGCCGAGGAACTGCATGTCGAGTGCCACCGAGCCCTCGCCAGCGCAGGTTTCGCAGCGTCCGCCCCGCACGTTGAAGCTGAAGCGCCCGGGGCCATAACCACGGACCTTCGCCAGCGGGAGAGCTGACCAGAGGTCGCGCAGTAGGTCCATAATACCCGTGAAGGTCGCTGGGTTGGAGCGCGGGCTGCGACCAATGGGCTCCTGGTCGACGGACGTGAAGGCCACAATCTTTTCGAGGCCTTCGATGCCGGCGTGTCTCCCCGGCACCAGCTTAGCGCCATTGATTTTGCGCGCGGCCACGGCCGAAAGAATGTCGATGGCCAAAGTGCTTTTGCCCGAACCCGAGACGCCGCAGACCGCCGTGAGGTTGCCAATCGGGAAACGTGCCGTGATATCCTTGAGGTTGTTCTCCGTCGCGCCCTTGATGACGAGCTGGGTCTTGCCGACTGGCTTCTTCTTGATGAGCCCAGCCAAGGTGGCCCGGCCGGAGAGATAAGCACCGGTCCGCGACGTGGCGTGTTGGCGGCAGGCGTCGGGTGTGCCGGTGAAGATAACGCGGCCGCCTTGCACGCCCGCGCCCGGGCCCATCTCGACGAGATGGTCGGCAGCGAGCATCATGTCTCGGTCGTGCTCAACCACGACGAGCGTGTTGCCGAGGTCGCGGAGGCTCTTGAGTGAGCCGATGAGTCGTCCGTGGTCCGACGGATGCAGCCCGATGCTCGGTTCGTCTAAAACGTACGTGACGCCGACGAGCCCGAGCCCGAGTTGGGTGGCCAGGCGGACACGCTGCGCTTCGCCGCCGGAGAGAGAGCCGACCTCACGGTCGAGCGTCAGGTAAGTTAGCCCAGCTTCGTTCAGAAAACGGAGTCGTTGCTCCAAGCCGCGCCGGGCTTCTTCGGCGGGCATCACGGCAGGGTGGGTGGCCAAGGCTTTCGTAAAGGCTAACGCTTCCGGAATCGTGAGCGCCAAGAAGTCAGCCATATTGAGGCTGGCGAGCCGCAGAGAGAGTGCTGCGGGCGCGAGGCGCTTGCCTTGGCAAACGCTACAGGTTGAGCCCGCTTGAAAATGGAGGAGGCGCTGACGGAGCGATTCACCCGTCGTGGTGCGGAAGGCCTGCTCGAGCTCGGCGAACATACCATTCCAGAACGTATCGACGGGCTTACGACCTTTTACTGGCGGGAGTAAGTAGGTGCGCTTGGGGTCGCCATGCAGTAGAATCGCGCGCGTGGTGGCGGGCAGGTCCTTCCACGGTTTCTTTAAGTCGAAAGGAATCTGCTCGGACAGCGCGCGGGTGATGGCATTGCGGCGGATGAGGACCTTGCGCGTGCCGCATTTCCACGGTTTCACGACGCCGTCGTTGATCGAGAGCGACTCATCTAGAATCGCGAGGCCTTCTTGAAACCGTAGTTGTCGGCCAAGGCCGCCGCAATCGGGGCAAGCGCCGCTTGGGTGATTATGCGAAAGTGCCCGTGGATTGAGGCTTTCGTAGGTTTCGCCGCAATGCTCACAGGCGAGATGCAGCGAGAGAGGATGTTCCTGCCAAAGACCGCCGGCGGTCTCCGCTAAGACCAAGGCACGATGCCTGCCTTCGCGGAAGGCCAACTCCAAGGAGTCCGCCAAGCGGCTGCGCTGATCTGGGCCCGCCACGATTCGGTCGACGACGACTTCCAGCGTGAGGGTTTCGCGTCCCTTGAGCACGCCTTCCGCCTCTTCTAACGTGACGACCTTGCCCTCAACGCGCAGGCGGGTGAAGCCTCGGCGCCCCAGGTCGGCGGCCGCTTCGAGGAGGACGGACGGCTTATCCTTGGCCACCGGTGCGATGACCATCAGCCGCGTGCCAGCGGCGATGGTTTCGAGGGACTTAAGGTTATCATCGAGGGAGCGCCGCCGGACGGGGTGCCCATCCTTCAGACAGCTGCGTTCCCCCGCCAGGATCCAGAGGGGCCGAGCATGATCAGCGATTTCAGTGAGCGTTGCGACGGTCGAGCGCGGGTTGGTATTGCCGCCAGTCCGTTGCGCAATGGCGACGACGGGAGAAAGCCCACGAATGAAGTCTACATCGGGGCGGGAGACCGATTCGAGGAGACCACGGGCTTTGGCGGAGAGGGATTCGAGGTATTGCCGCGAGCCCTCGGCATGCAGCGTATCGAACGCGAGTGAGGACTTGCCTGAGCCGCTGACGCCGGTGATCACCGTCAGCTGATGACGCGGAATGGTCAGTTCCACATCCTTGAGGTTGTGGGTGCGGGCGCCTTTGATGTGGATGGGGGAGCTCAGGGTAGGGGATAATGCCAAGCTTGCCCTCGGGGAGAAGCGTGAAGATGCGTTTCGTCCGTCCGTTAATAACTCGTCCATTTTCCCCTTTCCCCTCCGAAGGTGACCTGCCAGTCTACAGGCATGCTGCGTTTGTTGCTGAGCTGGTGCTTGTTGGGTCTGGTCGCCGTGCGCGCCGACCAAGAGGAGCCCCGGGTGCTTTTTCTCGGCGACAGCATCACCTACGACGGTCGGTGGGTGATTCATGTTGAGTCGGCCATTCGTGCCCAGCGTGGCTTGGCCCGTATTCCGATTGTTAATATGGCTGTGCCGAGCGAAACCGTCTCCGGCCTGTCCGAGCCCGGCCACGCCGGTGGTAGTTTCGTGCGGCCTGATGTTCGTGAGCGCTTGGGTCGTGTGTTGACCGCTTACAAACCCACGCTCGTGGTGCTTAGTTATGGTATCAATGATGGGATCTTCCAGCCGCTCGACGAAGTGCGCTTCAAGGCCTATCGCGATGGCTTGACGAGTGTGCGTGCCGATTGCCTGAAAGCTGGCGCCAAGGTCGTGTTGTTGACGCCACCGCCTTACGGCGTCGATAAGCCCGCGGATACTGCTGCTTACGATGAAGTGATGTCGACGTATACTTCGTGGCTGGTGCAGCAACGCCGCTTTAATTGGCAAGTCGTTGACGTGCGCGCCCAAGTACTCGCGGCCATCGCAACAGCCAAGAAGACGGACGCGAAATTTATTTTCTCAAGGGATGGCATTCATCCTGGTGACGAAGGCCATCTCATGCTGGCCCAAGCCACGTGGGAAGGCTTAGCGCCGATGATGAAGTGGAACCCACGAACTGCTTTCGCCGACCCCATCAAGAGCAAGCCCCTCGCCCAAAGTATGGCACTCCTCCGGAACGCATGGTTGACCAAAACTGGACATAAACGGCCAGGTTTGCCCGAAGGTTTACTCCTCGAACAAGCAGAGAACAGGTCAAATGCCCTTATTTCAGAGTTTTTAAAGACTCCTTAGGCCCGATTCTGTCCCTGGGCGTATTACCGAACAAACACCAGTCTGACACGAAACCGTAACAATCGTATGGGATGATGCTCGAGCACACCAACCATGAATACATCCCTCAAGTCCCTCGCTCTTCTGGTCTTCGCCGCTTCGGCTGCTACTGCCCAGTCTGCTGCTCCTGCCGCTGATGCGGTCACCGTCGATGCCAAGCTGCCTGATTACGCTGTCACCTCTGGCGTCTCTGGTAACCTGAACGCCGTCGGCTCCGACACGCTTATCAATCTGATGACCTTCTGGGGTGAAGGTTTCAAGGCCCGCTACCCTAACGTCAACGCTCAGGTCGAAGGTAAGGGTTCGAGCACCGCTCCGGTCGCCTTGACCACTGGTGCCGCCAACGTCGGCCCGATGAGCCGCGAGATGAAGTCTTCCGAAGTCGCTGCCTTCGCCGGCAAGTTCGGCTACAAGCCGACCAAAATCGCCGTCGCCATCGACGCCCTCGCCGTATTCGTCCACAAGGACAACCCAGTCTCCGGTCTCTCCCTCTCCCAGGTCGACGGCATCTTCTCCTCGACCCGCAAGCGCGGCGGACAGGACATCAACACCTGGGGCGACGCCAAGCTGACCGGCGCCTTCGCCAGCAAGACGATCTCCGCCTTTGGTCGTAATTCCGCTTCCGGAACCTACGGCTTCTTCAAGGAGACCTCTCTCAAGAACGGCGACTACAAGTCCTCCATCAAGGAACAGCCCGGTTCGTCTGCAGTCGTTCAGGGTGTCGCCGCCGAACTCAGTGGCATCGGCTACTCCGGCATCGGTTACAAGACCTCCGGCGTCAAGGCTCTCGCCCTCTCCGAGAAGGACGGCCAGCCTTTCGCCGATGCGAACTACACCAACTGCCTCAACGGTAGCTACCCCCTCGCTCGCTTCCTGTACGTCTACGTGAACAAGTCCCCCTCCAAGGACATGGACAAGCTGACCAGCGAATTCATGACCTTCGTGCTCTCCAAGCAGGGCCAGGAGATCGTGATCAAGGACGGCTACTTCCCGCTGCCGGCTGACGCCGCTGCCGAAGGCCGCGCCTCGCTTAAGTTCTACAGCGCCGAATAAGTTTGGTCTCGAAATCGTATCGTCGCCACCACGCCCCCCGGGGTCGGTCTTAAAAGCGCGGCGATACGGTCTTGGGTCCTCAAGGCGGGGGTTCCCCCCGCCTTCCCCTTTGTTAGACCTTTAGACACACGAACGTCACTAGATGGAAACATCCGACAAAAACCCTGCTCCGGCCGCCGCGCCTGAATCGCGTTTCACCGTCAGCCCCATGACCTTGGCTGCCGACCGGTGGATGGGTCGCCTTATCCGCGTCGGCGGCGTCGGCGTGGTGCTGGCTGTCTTCGGGATGCTGGCCTTCCTGATTGTCCAGGTCTTCCCGCTCTTCATCGGCGCCACGGTCTCGCCGATTTCGGCGCTCACTGTTCCAGCTAACGCGATGGGTTTCGGGGAGGATGAATACGGCGAGCTCCCGTTCGTCGTCCTCGCCGATGGATCCTTGGTCTTCCAGCGCTCCAAGGATGGCACAAAGGCATTGGATTGGGCTCCCAATCTCGGGAATCGCCGCGTGAGTTCGGTGAAATCCTATCCGCGTACCGGTCTGGTCTTCCTCGGGCTCTCCGACGGTACCGTCATGGAGGTCCGCGTCAGCTATCGTTCGACCTTCGACGCGGCCGGCAAGCGGACGATCGAACCGTCGGTCGCCGCTCTCGAACCGGTAGTAATCGGCAAGCCGGGACTACCTTGCGTTGACGTCTGGAACGCCAAGGGCTCCCTTTCGCGCCTGCTGCTCGTCCGGCAGGAAGAGGCCGGCAAGTCGCTGCTCACCGCCGTCCGCCTCACCGAGCGCAAAGGACTCGGTGGAAAGGCGCGCGTCGTCGCCAGCGATCCTTTCGTGGTCGCCGCCGATGCCACCTCCATCTCGCAGATCCTTCTGCCTTCCACCGCCGAGTCGCTCATCGTCGTCGGAAAGTCCGGCGAGGTCCGCGCCTACGCCGACGATGGCGCAAACTTCTCCTTCCTGCAGTCCTTCGTGCCGTTCAAGGAATCGCGCGATCCAGCCGTCGCCTCAGCCGGCCTGATCTTCGGCAATGTCTCGGTCGTCTTCGTGGGGCGCGACGGCTCCCAGCAGGTCTGGTCGATGTATCCGCAGCTCCAGCCAGACGGCAAGAGCCTGCGCCGCTGGGGTAAAATCCATGATGGTGAGATACTCGCCGGACCCGGCGAAGGGATCTACGCCGCCGAGGGCAATAAGTGTTACCTCGCGGTCGCCGGCGGCCGCCTCCAGCTCCGTAACATGACCACGGGAACCCTGCGCTGGGAGGGCGAAGCCCCGGCCGGCTCGATTCGCCAAGTAGCTTTCTCGGGTAATTACGACCGTTTCACGGCCCTTTCCGCCGACGGTAAGCTCCATCGCTGGAGCATCGAGGATCATCACCCAGAATCTTCCTGGGGCGCATTCTTCGGCAAGATTTGGTACGAAGGTGCCACCGGGCCGGATTACACCTGGCAGTCCAGCTCTGGGTCGGACGAGTTCGAGGCGAAGTACTCCATGATGCCGCTCATCTACGGTACGGCCAAGGGTACCTTCTTTGCGTTGCTCTTCGCCCTCCCGATCGCACTGACCGCGGCGATCTACGTCTCGCAGTTCCTTCGCCCGGAATACCGCAACGTCGTGAAGCCCGTCATGGAGATCATGGCCTCGCTCCCGTCCGTGGTCCTTGGCTTCCTCGCCGGCCTCTGGCTCGCCCCGCTCGTCGATCCACGGCTGATCTCAATTTTCTGCGCCGTCGGTATCCTGGCTCCCGCGGCCCTGTTCGCCGGCTTCCTCTGGTCCGCCCTCCCGCAGCCGGTCCGCCGTCAGGTCAAGCCCGGCATGGAATTCGTCTGGTTGCTCCCTTTCCTCGCCCTCTGCGCCTACTTCGCTTGGCAGGCTGGCCCGGCCGTCGAAGCGACGTTCTTTACGGTCAAGGACAGCGTCAGCGGACTGCCGATCGCCGATTTCCGTGAATGGTGGCGCCAGACAACCGGCGAGACCTACGACTCGCGCAACTCCCTCGTGGTCGGCTTCGTGATGGGCTTCGCAGTCATCCCGATTGTCTTCACCATCGCCGAGGACTCCCTTTCCAACGTCCCGAACTCCCTGATCTCCGGCTCGCTCGCCCTCGGCGCTAGCCGCTGGCAGACGGTCTGGAGCGTCGTGGTCCCGACGGCTATCTCGGGTATCGTCTCCGCCATCATGATCGGCTTCGGCCGCGCCATCGGCGAGACGATGATTGTCGTCATGGCCACGGGCAACACCGCCGTCATGGAGGCCAATCCCTTCAGCGGGATGCGCACGCTCTCTGCCAACATTGCGGTGGAGTTGCCTGAGGCCGCCCTCGGTCACACCCATTACCGCGCTCTCTTCCTGGGTGCTTGTTGTCTCTTCCTGCTCACCTTTGTGATTAACACCCTCGCGGAAATCCTCCGTCAGCGCCTACGTGAGCGCTATAAAGTCGTCTAAGCCATGGCCTCTTCTTCCGATAGCAACACGCCCCGCGGCGAAGCTTGGGTCTGGTTCACTGGCCTCGGCCTCATCATCGGACTCGGTATGGTCATCGGCCTCCTTTCACTCGTTCTTGTCAACGGCATCACGGTCTTCTGGGCTCCGCCCGTGCCAGCGGCTCAGATCGACGACGGCCGGACGGTCATCGGCCAGCTGGCCCAACGCCGCATTCGGGCTGGTTCGCTGGCGAATGCACCGCAGTATGAGCGGCAGTATCAAGTCGGCCTCCGCGAACTGAACGGCAATTCCTACCTTTGGGTCGATGAGGCCAAGGTGAAGACAGAAACTTTCCCTGCCGATGTCCTCGGCCTGGAGCGCGTTGAGCATGGCCCCGCCTTCGTCCGAGCGCAGGCCCTGCGCAAGTCCGACGGAAAGGTCATCGCTATCACTGATCCAGCCTTCGAATCCGCTTTACAGGCCGAGGTCTCCGCTGCGGTCGTGGTTCGCGAGAAATTTGAAGAGATTACCCGCCATCGTATCGGCGACGTCAATCGCGAGATGGACGAGGCCCGCGTGGCCCTGCGTCGCGCCGAGGACCTGAAATTAACCGACGAAATCCCCGTCCGCCGCCGCCAAATCGATGGGCTCGAGGAACGTTTCGTCCTCCTCAAGGCCGAGGCCCAGAAGGTCGTTAACAGCGGGGCGGTGGCCACGCTCGACTCGAAGGACGCCGCCGGCCGCACGGTCGTCATCCCGCTCACCCAAATCGTCCGCGCTTGGTTTCCGAACCGCCTCGACACCTGGGGTCGTACGCAGCTCTTCGCCTCACGTCTAGGCGAGTTCATTTTCCACGAGCCTCGCGAGGCCAATACGGAAGGCGGCCTGATGCCTGCCATCTTCGGCACGCTTGTGATGACGGTGTTCATGAGCCTGCTGGTCACGCCCTTCGGCGTGATCACTGCCATCTATCTTCGCGAATACGCCCAGAATGGTCCCATCCTCCGTATCGTGCGTATCAGCGTGAACAACCTTGCGGGTGTCCCGTCCATCGTCTTCGGCGTCTTCGGCCTCGGTTTCTTCGTCTACGTCCTCGGCGGTTCGATCGACAAGCTGTTCTTCTCGGACCAGCTGAAGTATAATAACAACACCCCGGTCTTTGGCACAGGCGGCCTGCTCTGGTGCTCGCTCACGCTCGCTCTCATGACCCTTCCGGTCGTCATCGTCGCCACGGAAGAAGCCCTCTCCGCCGTCCCGCGCGGTATGCGCGAGGCTTCTTTGGCCTCCGGAGCCTCGAAGTGGCAGACCATCCGCGATATTCTGCTTCCGGCTTCGGCCCCGGGCATCCTGACCGGCGTTATCCTCGCCATGGCCCGTGGGGCAGGGGAGGTCGCTCCGCTGATGCTAGTCGGCGTCGTGAAGCTCGCTCCGACCTTGCCGTTCGACACGGTGGCTCCGTTCCTGCATATGGATCGTAAGTTTATGCATCTGGGTTTCCACGTGTATGACCTCGGCTTCCAGTCCCCCGACTCCGACGCCGCTCGTCCGATGGTCTTCGCCACGACCCTGCTTCTGATTGCTCTGGTAGTCACTTTGAATATCGGTGCTATCTGGATTCGTAATCGACTGCGCGCTCGCTTTAAGGGCGCCGCTTTCTAAACATTTTAAACGCTCGCATGCCCGCTACCATGAACCCCTCCACTTCCCGTATCCAGGTCCGTCCCTCTGCTGAGCGCGAAGGCCGTAAGGACTACATCAGCATCCGCGACTATGGCTTCTGGTATGGCCAGAAGAAGGCCTTGGACGCCATCTCCCTCGATATCCCTGAGCGTCAGGTCGTCGCTTTCATCGGCCCGTCGGGTTGCGGTAAGTCCACCTTGCTGCGTAACCTGAATCGCATGAACGACCTCATCGATGGTATCAGCCATGAGGGCGATATTACCATTAACGGCCGGTCCATCTACGACCCGGGCTTGGAGGTTATCTCGCTGCGCCGCCGCGTGGGTATGGTTTTCCAGAAGTCTAACCCCTTTCCGAAGTCGGTCTACGAGAACGTGGTCTTTGCCCTCCGCGTCATGGGGGTGCGTGATCGCTCCATCCTCGATGAAGCATGTGAGACGTCGCTCCGTAAGGCGGCACTCTGGGACGAAGTGAAGGACCGCCTACAAGACAGCGCCCTTGGCCTATCGGGCGGTCAGATGCAGCGTCTCTGTATTGCCCGCGCCATCGCCAACCGCCCCGAGATTCTCCTGATGGACGAGCCTTGCTCGGCACTCGACCCGATTGCCACCGGCAAAATCGAGGAGCTCATCCACGAGCTCAAGGAGCAGTTCACGATCGTCATTGTGACGCACTCGATGCAACAGGCCGCCCGTGTTTCCGACCGCACGGCTTTCTTTTACCTCGGTAAGCAGATCGAGTATGATACGACGGAAAAGATCTTCATGAACCCGTCCCAAGCGCAGACCGAGGCCTATATTTCGGGCCGTTTCGGCTGAGCCTTACACCCACTTCTAAAAAAACACCCTCATGCAACGCCACTTCCACGACGAACTCCGTCAGCTCCGCGACGACCTCATCCTCATGGGTGAGCGCGCCCTCGATATGAACCGCATGGTCCTCCAAGCGGTTGAACAGGGGGACGATTCCCTCGCCCTCCAGGTTCGCGGGATGGACGACCGCGTCGACGACCTCGAGAAGCGCGTCGACCGCGAAATCATGCGCTACCTGACGCTCTTCGGCCCAATGGGTAGCGACGTCCGCCTCTTGTTGGCGGCCCGCGATATCGGTCATAACCTCGAGCGCATCGCCGATGAGGCCTCCGTCATCGCCAAGCGTGCCATGGTCATTTCTGAGCGCGGCCCGCTTAAGGACCTTTTGCACGTTCCCGCCGAAGGTATCATCGCCTGCGAGGTACTGCGCTTAGCCTTGGATAGCTTCATTGAGGGCGATATCGCCAAGGCCCGCCTCGTCCTCGAGCGCGATGCCGAAATCGATGCGCTCCATCGTAAGAACTACGAGGCTTTGTTCGGTCGCTCGGGCGACTCCGCCAAGGTCTCCGCTTCGCACGTTGAACTGATTTTCATTTCCAAGGCCTTGGAACGTATCGGTGACCACTCGAAGAATATCGCTGAACAGGTCATCTTCATCCTCTCCGGCGAAGATATCCGCCACGCTCGCTAAACGCAGGGTAGGTAGGGCTGTCCGCTTGACGCTGGACTGGGCGGTTTCCTGTGGTATAATGTGGAGTCATGTCCGCTGGACTCCGATTCATCTTCGCTCTCGCCCGTCTTTTTGCCCTGCCGCTCAGCATCCTGATCGCGGTCCGGTTGGGCTACCTTGATATCAAGGATTCCTATACGAACATCCTCTGGATCGCGCTGCTCCTTGGCTTGGTGAACCTCTTGGTTCGTCCTTTCGTCCTGGTCCTGCTCCTGCTGCTCTCCTTGCCCCTCTTTATCGTCCTACGGCTGCCTAAGGTCTTGATGACTGGGCTCATTACCTTCGGCCTCCTGTACCTGACGAATGTGCTAATGCTGAAGTTGGTCTGTAATTTGCTCGGTTTGCCGCTCGGCTCCCCGTGGCTGGCCTCTTTGGCGATTTCGGTGGGTTCTTGGTTCATTAGCTATTCGACTGCTCCGGCGGCCCAGCGGGGTCCAGGCACGGACGGCCAGTCGAAGCCTAAGCAGGAAGACGCCATCGATATTTAAGGACGGCGCCAGCCAGACAGGGTGGGGTGGGGTTGCCTAATGACTTGCCAAGCGAGGCGGAGGTCTTTCGTTTTGCAGGGTTCCAATCATGTCGAATCCCGCTCTCTCCTCTTGGGCCCGCAATGTAGCCCCTTCTCCGACCCTCGCCGTCGACGCCAAGGCAAAGGCCCTGAAGGCTGCCGGTAAGGATGTCGTCGGCTTCGGGGTCGGTGAGCCTGACTTCGATACCCCACAGTTCATCAAGGATGCCTGCGCCAAGGCCTTGGCCGATGGCCAGACGAAGTATGCTCCTACGCCGGGCATCCCGGCCCTCCGCAAGGCCATTGCCGAAGACTATACCCGTCGCGGCTTCACGGGCATCGCCGACGCCAACGTCGTCGTTTCCCCGGGCGGCAAGATGTCCTGCTACCTCGCCATCCTCGCCACCATCAGCGCCGGCGATGAAGTCATCATCCCCGCCCCGTATTGGGTGAGCTACCCTGAGATGGTGAAGCTCGCCGGCGGAACACCCGTCGTCGTCAACGCCGAGGACGTCACCGGCTTCAAAATCACCCCGGCCCAGCTGACCGCCGCTCTCACGACGAAGACGCGTATGGTCATCATCAACAGCCCGTCGAACCCGACCGGTGCCGTTTATACCCGCGCCGAGCTCGAAGCCCTCGTGGCCATCTGCGTCAAGGCTAACGTCTGGATCATGTCCGACGAAATCTACGAGAACCTCGTCTATGACGGCCAGACCACCTGCAGCCCGGCGACCTTCTCGCCGGAAGCCGCCCGCCTGACCATCACCGTCTCCGGTTATGCCAAGAGCTACTCCATGACCGGCTGGCGCCTCGGTACCCTCGTCGCCTCCGATAAGCCCCTCGCCGCCGCTGTGGCCGACCTGCAGAGCCAGATCTCGTCCAACGCCACCACCTTCGCTCAGTTCGGTGCCCTCGCGGTGCACCAGCACCCTGACAAGGCCAAGGCTTCCCTCGCCGAGATGGGCGCCGTCTTTGACAAGCGCCGGCTGAACCTCCTCGCCGGCCTCAACGCCATCCCTGGTCTGACCTGCTACCGCTCGCAGGGCGCCTTCTACCTCTTCCCGAATATCAAGTCGTTCGGCCTGACTTCCACGCAGTTCGCCGACCGCTTGCTCGAAGAAGAACTCATGGCCGTGGTCCCTGGTTCTGCGTTCGGCTCCGAAGGCTACATCCGCCT